>NZ_JBFGZY010000080.1:0-18647 GCF_041586535.1 Psychromonas sp.
AATGCTAGCTAGACATAAAACTACGTTTTAGTCTTTGTTATTGATTTTGTAATTAGAACAACTAGTTACTGCAATCAATGCCTTGCTTTCATCCATTTTTTCTACGCCTAAATAGATCATCTAATTATCGGAATTGGTATTAAATCATCTCCCAATAGCCAGCTATTGCTTCGATGATTTGCCTTGAACTACACAAAACTTACAGCACTGTATAATGAAAATATTTAATGTGTTGATATTAAAAGGAATTTCGATTCCATTATCCAGAGTTGAGGTTAATAAGAAAGTTTGCTGTTCGACGTTTTCAGAAAGGCGGTGGCCTTGCATATTGCTGAGCAACAAAGAGTTTCTTTGGCTCGCCACCATTACGAAATTACCAGATAAGCCGACCCGCTTAGTGGATAGTGACGCGCTTTATGCTGGTATCTGACTATTGTTGTTTATTATTAAACAACATTCACAGTTGCGGGGGCAGTGCATGCTTATTGCCCGCACTTGGCGAGTACATGCTTCCCATTTAAGCCTGCTGTTATACAGCAATGCACATAAAGAGGTTTGATTATAGGGAGATGACTTTCACTGTCAATCATCAATCTGCCTGATCTGCTGCAACCGATTCCCAGTCTATATCCTGTGCATCAATCCGCTCATTGGCAATATAATGCAGATAATCGCCGCTGTTTACCAGGGCTTGCGAGTCCGGATTGAGCTGCATATCGTCACCGTTTTTATAATGGCTGATAGCAATTAAAATCAGCGAGTACTGTTGTTTTAAGGTGCTGAATAATAAACCAAACTGTATCGGCTTTGTGAATGTGGGAGCCTGCAGGCTGTATAAGGTAGCCCCGCTTAAGGTAGATAACAGATGCTCGGTGACCTGGCTGGAGCCGGGATCCTGCATGCTGCGCACCATCATCTGTGCACTGCTGTCAATACTGCATTCAATTTGCGGACAATGTATTTTTAATAGCTGGGCTTTGGTCTTATCAAAAAAGTGCACGGATATGTTAGCGTCCTGGCTGGCATAGGTGGCAATACTCAGCGCAACGGATAAGGATTCATCATCGGACTTTCCGTCAATGATAATACGTTTAGCTTTGCTTAAGGCGATGCGGTGCAGTTCTTTGGTATCGGAAAAAGCCCGCACGCGGATAAAGGAAACATCAATATTATCCGGAAAAGGGTTGACCATATCATCGGTAACACAGAGTAGTATCTGGCGCTTCTGACGTTTTTTATCTCCCAGAATCAGATCTATTATCTGCTTAGTCGAATAGGGATCCCAGCCCAACAATAAGATGTGATCCTGATAATGGGAGAAGTCATTAGTACCGTTCATATTTTTTCTCGCTATGTCTATAAATAGTTGAGTTACTTTACCGATAAAAGAAGCAAAAACGATCAGCCCTGAGGGGATCTGCCAAAAGGAGACGATGAGTTTGCCTAACTCTGAGGTCGGACTGAAGTCACCAAAACCGACCGTTGATATCACCACCATGTTGTAGTACAAAAACTGCAGCGGCTGCCGGGTTAACTCGCTCTCTTCTGCCATACTGAACAGCAGGTAAGTAATACCGGTTTGTGCAGCCAGCAGAAAGAACATGGCGGGCCATGTCATGTGCTGAGATAAGCGGCGGAAAAGTTTTTTAATACGTATTGTCGGCAGCATATAAGCAGATCCCTGCTGGTTAATCGGTTTGAGATAAAAAGAAACGATATGCCTGGTTATTGCTTTCATCCTTGTAGCGGTAACCCAGCGCATCTAAATAGGTAGTGAACCCTTCAACCTCGTTATCATCCAGTTCAAAACCGGCTAATACCTGCCCGTAGGCGGCGCCATGATTGCGATAATGGAACAGCGTAATATTTGCGTGAGTGCCGAGCATGTTTAAGAATTTAATCAATGCATTGGGGTGTTCCGGGAAGGCAAAGCTGTATAAGCGTTCTTTTAAATTATTGATAGGTGCACCGCCGACCATGTAACGCACATGTAACTTGGCCATTTCATCGTGACTCAAATCCGCGACCGAGTATCCCGCCGAGGTTAATTTTGCGGTTAACAGTGCCAGTTCATCAGCACCTTGAGGTGTTCTGACGCCGACAAAGATATTGGCTTCTTTGCGCGAGTTAAAACGGTAATTAAACTCGGTAATAGCACGGCCATCTAATTCATTACAGAAGTTTAAAAATGAACCCTGTTTTTCAGGAATGGTAACAGCGAGGATACTCTCTTTCTGTTCGCCCAGCTCGCAGCGCTCTGAGACATAACGAAGGCTGTGAAAGTTAACATTCGCACCGCTCAAAATTGCCGCCAAACGCTCATTGTGCAGATCATGCTGGTGGCTATATTTTTTTAAGCCGGCCAGTGAAAGGGCACCTGCAGGCTCTGAAATGGCGCGTGTATCCTCAAAGATATCTTTAATGGCTGCACATATTTCGTCACTATTAACGGTGACCACATCATCAATATACTGCTGGCACAGGCGAAATGTTTCGCTGCCGATTGTTTTGACTGCCACACCATCGGCAAATAATCCGACTTTTTCCAGGCTGACCGGATGTCCGGCTTGCAGCGCGGCTTTTAAACAGGCCGCATCTTCCGGCTCCACCGCGATAATTTTTATCTCAGGCAACAGCTGTTTGATATATACCGCGATACCGGCGGCTAATCCGCCGCCTCCGACCGGCACAAATATTTTATCCAGATGCGCATCCTGCTGGAGTAACTCTTTGGCAATGGTACCCTGGCCGGCGATCACATCGGGATCATCAAAGGGGGGAATAATGGTATAACCATGGGTTTTTGCTAACTGCTGGCAATGCTTACTGGCGCTGTCAAAACTGTCACCAAATAAAACCGCTGTCGCGCCCAAGGCGCGTACAGAATTAACCTTAATATCTGGGGTGGTGCTGGGCATCACAATCGTTGCTTGCAGTCCCATCAATTGCGCTGACAGGGCCAACCCCTGCGCATGATTACCTGCTGAAGCGGCAATAACACCCTGTTTTTTCTGCTGCTCAGTTAAATTCACTAATTTGTTATAGGCACCACGCAATTTAAAGGAGTGTACCTGCTGTAAATCTTCCCGTTTTAACAATACATGGTTATGCAAACGTTTGGACAGTTTATTAAGGGGCTGCAGTCGCGTCTCAATGGCCGCTTCATAGACAGGTGCAAGTAAGATTTTTTTTAAGTATTGTGCTGCTGATAAGTGGGGCATGCTGATCTAAACTTCCTATTTTTCTGCGCTGGTATTGGTGGTGGCAAACAGCTCACCGAGGCGTGTCACTGTCTCTGCCTGCAGCGATTCTGAGAAGCTGATGCTACCTTTAGGGAAAAGTGCAACAACGGTACTGCCTAATTTGAAGCGTCCCATTTCCGCGCCTTTTTCCAGAGTAATATCCTGCCCCCGGTAATCCCAATATTGAATCTCTTTGTTTTTAGCCGGTGCGATAGTGCCAGCCCATACCGTTTCGATGCTGGCAACAATGGTTGCGCCGACTAATACCATTGCCATCGGGCCGACAGCGGTGGAAAAAATAGCCACAGCACGCTCATTACGGGCAAATAAATTGGGCACATTTTGCGCGGTTAACGGGTTGACCGAGAAGAGATCGCCGGGAATAAAAATCAACTGTTCCAGTTTACCTGTAATGGGCATATGGATACGATGGTAATCTTTAGGTGCTAAATAAATGGTAGAAAATAAACCTTCATCAAAGGGAGCGGCAATATCATCACGCCCGCCTAACAGCTCCCGTAAGCTGAAATCATGCCCTTTAGCCTGAAAAATCCGTCCCTCTTTAATAGCACCGATCTGACTGATACAACCATCAACAGGCAGGGCAAGACTATTCTCACCTTCGATAATCGGGCGAATGCCCGGTTTTAGTTCACGGGTAAAAAAATCATTAAATGTTTTAAAATCAGTGGCCGCGGAGTGCTTTGCTTCGCTCATATCAACATTGAATTTTTTAATGAATTTTTTTATTAAAAAGGTGGTTAATTTACCCGCTCTGGCGGCCGCTAATTTACCGACCAGACGGGAAAGCAGGTGCTTGGCTAGCAGGTATTGTCCAATAATTTTAAGCTGATCAATCATGATATTCTCTTTTTATTAATTTGTATGCTGCAATATATACCCAAACTACTTCCAGATACAATTCTTGCATCTTGAGGTAGCTCGGCTACACCTATAAAGATAAAAGGCACTGTTATTGATAAGTGTTCGGGTCGCGATGACGGGCGTTCTTGGCGTCGTCCATAGTTTCTAAAATACGCAGGAAGCTTTGATAGCGGGCGGCATCTATTCTTCCTTCTGCTACAGCGGCTACCAGAGCACAACCCGGATCTATCTGATGTTTGCAGTCCCGGAAGCGGCATTGCCCTAAAAAGGGACGGAACTCTATAAAGCCTGAAGCAATACGCTCCGGCTCAAGGTGCCATAATGAAAATTCACGAATTCCCGGACTGTCAATCAGATCGCCTCCCTCTGCAAAATGGTAAAGACGGGCGGTGGTAGTGGTGTGTTTACCTAGTCCTGAAGTTTCTGAAATCTCTCCGGTAGCGGCTTGTGTTTCAGGTAATAGCATATTCACTAAGGAGGTTTTACCGACCCCGGATTGACCGACAAAAATATTGATTTTATCTTTCATAACACTTTTTAAAGCGGATAAACCGTCTCCGTGCTTGGAGCTGTATAAAACCTGGTAGCCGATATCCCGGTAACTTTGTAACTCCTGCTCCATCTGTTTTGCCGATTGCTCATCCAGTAAATCACTTTTATTTAAAACAATAATCGGGGTGATACCGATATCCTCACAGGCGACCAGATAACGATCAATAATATTGCGGGAAAATTCAGGAGCAATGGAGCTGACAATAATGATGTGATCTATATTCGCCGCAATGGGTTTAATGCCGTCATAATAATCGGGTCGAGTTAACACAGTGGTGCGCGGGTGTACTGCTTCAATCACTCCGCTGATACCGTGATGGGCCTGATTACCGGCCCGCCATACAACCCGGTCACCAGTTACCAGCGATTTCACGCCGCGACGTAAATTACAACGCTCGATTTTACCGTTTTCATCTTCAACGTCGGCATGCTGACCAAAACGACTGATAACAATGCCCTGCAGTTGCGGGCCAAGTTCAGATTCATCCCACTGCTTAGTGTCCTCTTTATTGAGACGCTTTTTCTGATTGCTTTGCACGCGGCGAACTTGATTTTTACTGAGTCGTTTCTTCTTGGTCACAGGTTTCCTTAGCTATCACTGCTGTTATTAATACCGTATCATACTATATTATTTTACAAATGCGGCTCCCTGCACAGAAAAGGATCACAATAAATATGAATAAAAATAACCTGGTATGGATTGATCTGGAGATGACGGGTCTTAATCCGGATACGGACAAGATAATAGAGATTGCTACTATTGTTACTGACAGCGATTTAAATATTCTTGCTGAAGGGCCTGAGCTTGTCATTCACCAGAGTAACGAAGCACTGGACGCGATGGATGAGTGGTGTACCGAACAGCATGGTAAATCGGGTTTAACGGCTAAGGTTAAAGCGAGTAAAATTAGCTGTGAACAGGCTGAACAGGCGACACTGGATTTCTTAAAAGAGTGGGTACCGGCGGGCGCAGCGCCATTATGCGGTAACAGTATTGGCCAGGACAGGCGCTTTTTAGTGCGTCATATGCCGAATTTAGAAGCCTATTTTCATTATCGAAATATTGATGTCAGCACCGTTAAAGAGCTGGGTCGCCGTTGGGCTCCAGAGATGGTTGATGCACATAAAAAAATCGGCAGCCACACGGCGCTGCAGGATATTAAAGAATCAATTTCTGAGCTACAGCATTATCAAAAACAGTTTTTTAAATTCTAAAGTTTGTTTTTTGAGCAGACTAATCACCTGTCTGCTCAAAAACCCGACAACCACGTATAGATTAAGGTAATTTAGTAAAAAAAAGCTTGCATTCATTTACCCCCTATTTATAATGCGCACCTCATAAGAGACAGGCATCATCCAACGTGTCAGGTAAGTTTCTTATGAAATAAGATGTGATGCGGTAGTTGTTCAGTGAGTTGAGGTTAACCTTGGCAAGCATGAACGGAGTTGCGAGTTTGCTCGTGATAACTTCAGCAACACAAATATGAAGCGGTACTAGCTCAGTTGGTAGAGCACGACCTTGCCAAGGTCGGGGTCACGAGTTCGAGTCTCGTGTACCGCTCCAAATTATTCTGAAGAATTTTATCTTATTTAAAAATATGAAGCGGTACTAGCTCAGTTGGTAGAGCACGACCTTGCCAAGGTCGGGGTCACGAGTTCGAGTCTCGTGTACCGCTCCAATTTTGAAGTGATAGGTGTTCAATATATTGAGCACGACCTTGACAATAAGAGCCGGGGGCATGAGCTGTTTTTTAGTCTCGTCTAGCGCTCCAAGTTATTCTGAAGAATTTTGTCTTATTTAAAAATATGAAGCGGTACTAGCTCAGTTGGTAGAGCACGACCTTGCCAAGGTCGGGGTCACGAGTTCGAGTCTCGTGTACCGCTCCAAATTTCCCCTAATATCTATATTAAATCCCTAAAGTAAAAATTACCCTTGATAGAGCGCGACCTTGCCAATTAAGAGCCGGGGTTATGAGCTGTTTTTAGTCTCGCCTTTTTATCCAAGGAAAGGCTGCAAATTCCTATTAATATCGAATTAATTCCCCAAAGTACAAACTCCCGAACATACACTATATTCCCATTGCTCTCTTTATCGTTAGAAAAGTAATCTGCTAATGCGGTTCCTCTTTAAGGGTAAAGGTGACACGCTGAGGAGTATGATCCGATGCCTCTGTCTTCCAGCTTTCGCTTTTTATAATCTGCAGGCCGCGATAATAGATATGATCTAAGGGCAGGCCAAAAATATTAGTACGCTGATCGTTTTCAAATAATGCTTCCTGGAAACCTGCCTGTTGAAATGTTTGTGCAACCTCTTCAAGGCGGACTGAAGACCAGGTGTTAAAGTCACCGCTGAAGATAACCGGTCCGCTATGAGATTCGATCAGGGTTAAGTAGGGTTGCATCTGCTCTTTCAGGGGCGTAGCAGTAAAGGTAAAATTCACCCCGTGAATATTGATAAGCAATAAGGATTGCCCCTGTTTACCGATAGGGTAGGCAGTGGCTAATCCCGTTTTTGGAATAATCACCCAGGGTTCACTATAACGTGTTCCGCATACGTAACTGGCTGAAACTTTACTCAGGGTATTCACCCCGTATACATCGCCTTGATATTTAAAGGCGTTATTCTGCAGATAAAACAGTCTATTGAGCCGGCTGAAATCGATAAATTCCGGAGAATATTTAATCTCCTGCAGGGTTAATAAATCCGATTTTAGGGTGAGTTTTTGCAGTTCTTCCTGCCAGCTCTGCCTTTTCTGCTTGTAGATATTCCAGTTCAGCAGGGTAAAAGGCAAGGGCAGCTTCTGCTCTGATGGTACGTGAGCTGTGATCGTTGCTAATTCCGGGCAGGTTTGTCTATAAGTGTCTCTGTTGTTATCAACAACCGTTAAATATTGAGGCGATCTGGGAAAAATGACGATTATTCCGAGCAAAACAAGCAAGATAGGTAAATAAACCTTGGCAACAGCACCCGTCGGGAGAAATGTGAGGTTGTCTTTCATCTGCTCATCTTCTTATTGATGCTGGAGAGTTATGTGGGGTATATTAGAGTTTCTATTCATCAACATGGAAGTTCCTATTATGCCACTAGAAAGAACACTTTCAATCATCAAACCCGATGCTGTGCGTAAGCACCTTATAGGTACAATTTTAAGCCGTTTTGAACAAGCAGGTTTACAGCCTGTTGCGATCAAAATGCTGCACTTAAGCAGCGAGCAAGCAGCAGGTTTTTATGCTGAACACGAAGGTAAAGAGTTCTATCCATCGCTAATCGAGTTTATGACTTCCGGTCCGATCGTCGTACAGGTTCTGCAGGCTGAAAATGCGATAAGCCTCTACCGCGAAACGATTGGAAAAACAGATCCAAGCGAGGCCGCTCCCGGTACTATTCGTGCTGATTTTGCCGAGTCTACCCGTTTCAATGCGGTGCATGGTTCAGATAGTCCGGTTTCAGCTGCACGGGAAATTGCCTACTTTTTTAGCGATGATGAAATTTGCCCGGTAGTTGCGGAATAATTATAACCGATAGTAGGAACAATTATGCACGACCTGATAATATTATTCGAGCAGACACCCCACTACATCTATGGGGTAGTGACCATTCTTGGTTTGCTGATCGGCTCATTTTTAAATGTGGTGATCTACCGTTTGCCGGTAATGATGATACGCGAGTGGCAGGCCGAATGTGCCGATTCTTTTCCTGATGCCAACATTAAAGTTGAACGGGACAGGTTTAATCTTTTTTTACCCCGCTCCCGTTGTCCGAGCTGCAATCATTTGATCGGTTCAAGTGAGAATATTCCGGTAATCAGCTGGTTATTTCAAAAAGGCCGCTGTAAACACTGTGCCTGCAAAATCAGCATACGTTATCCTGGTATCGAATTATTGACTGCATTGCTCTCTTTGGTCGTGGCTTACGTCGTTCCCTTCGGCTGGCCATTGTTGTTTGCGTTATTATTGACCTGGGTATTGATCAGCCTGACTTTTATTGATTTTGATACGATGTTATTACCGGATCAACTGACCTTACCGCTATTGTGGTTAGGTTTATTAATTAATGTGTCAGGTACTTTTACCGATTTAAACAGCGCGGTATTAGGTGCCACCTTTGGTTATTTAACGCTTTGGTCTATTTATTGGGTTTTTAAACTGCTTACCGGTAAAGAGGGAATGGGTTATGGTGACTTTAAATTGTTAGCCGCTTTGGGAGCATGGTTCGGCTGGCAGGCTCTGCCGCTTATTATAATACTTTCTTCTTTTGCCGGGGCAATTATCGGCATTGCCATTATTTTAGTTTCCGACGATAAAAAGAGCCGGCCAATGCCCTTCGGCCCCTATCTCGCTATTGCCGGTTGGGTTTTTCTGGTTTACGGTGATGCTTTAAGCCGCTTCTATTATTCACTGGTTTTATAATGTCTGATAATAATGATCTTACCCGACAGCAGGGTGAGGATGAAAAATGGATGACCTATGCCTTATCTCTGGCTGACAAGGCGGAGTCCATGGGGGAAATTCCGGTTGGTGCCGTTATTGTAAAAGACAATAAAATAATTGCAGAAGGCTGGAATTTATCCATCATTAACCACGATGCCTGCGCCCATGCAGAGATTATGGCGATACAGGACGCCGGGCAAAAAATCCAAAACTACCGCTTAATTGACTGCACTTTATATGTCACTTTAGAGCCCTGCGCCATGTGTGCGGGGGCATTAGTGCATGCGCGTATTAAACGCCTTGTTTACGGTGCGGGAGATTATAAAACCGGCGCGGCAGGCTCGGTCTTTAATCTGGTACAGAGCACGCAGCTCAATCATCAGTTAGAGGTGAGCAGCGGCATTCTGGCGGAACAATGCGCTGCCAAAATAAGTGCTTTTTTCAAACGCCGCCGGCTGGAGAAAAAAGCGCAAAAAACCGCTGTTAATTGATCTCTTTATCTCTCCTTGAACAGCTAAGCAGGTTAAATATGTCCAATAAAAAAGTAAATTTTGTCTACGAAAAAGAAACTAAAAACAGTGTTCGCTACAAGGAAGTTCCTGAAGAGGGACAAGCCCCGGTGGTCGGCTCTTTGTACATTCAAAAATGGTTTGCAGGTAACAGTAAACAGATTACCGTGACCATTGAGAAAAAAAATTAATATCAAAACCGTTATCTGCTTATAAAATTACTGCTCAAGGGGCTTTGCGATCTCCTCTGCAATCATTTTTGCTGCATTGCTTTGCGGGCTTTGCGGGCTTTGTAGCGCTTCCTGTGCTGCCAGGGTCGCTTTTAGCTCCGCATCCCGCTTAGCTTTAGCGGCTTGGGCGAGCCTTTGCGCTTCCTGTTGTTTTGTTCTCTCCGCCACAAACCAGCTTAATGTCTTAAGGTATTGGCGAATATTATTTACATATTGTTGCGCTTCCCGACCCCGCGCGTAACCATATCGGGTTTTGCTATACCATTTTTTCTCATGCAGCAGGGGTAAGTTCTCCTTTACATCGGACCATGCATCGGGATCCAGTTTGCGCATGCTGGTAATTCGTCTGGCGTCCATCAGGTGGCCGAAGCCAAGATTATAACTGGCCAGAGCAAACCAGATCTTTTCATCATCAGGAATACTATCGGGCAGACGCTTTATGAGTTGAGTCAAATAGTTAGCGCCACCTTTTATACTTTGCTCGGGATCTAACCTGTCTGCGATACCAATATGATCAGCGGTATCCTGAGTTAACATCATCATGCCGCGGACACCGGTGGGGGATTTGGCCTTCGGGTTCCAGTGTGATTCCTGATAGCTGACAGCCGCCAGTAATAACCAGTCAACTTCAGCTGTGGCATGCTTTTTAAATAATTTTTCAAATTTTGGCAGGGTGCTTTTATTGCGTTGTAAAAATATTTTGGTATCAACAAAATCAAAACGTCCTACATGGCCAAAATATTTCTCTTCAAGCTTGGCGATGCTTTGATCTGCATATCTGTTACCCATAAACTCAATCACAGCGGCATAAAGCGTATCATCCTGAAGGCGTTTTAATAACCAGGAAACCGGTTGTTCTTCGGTGATTGTAAATGCTTCGGTCAATACCGGGTAATAACGCTGCTTGTGTGCCAGTGTTGAGCTGTCAACAATCGCAAAAGTGATCTCTTTTTCCGCGACTTTGCGTAATAATGTCTCCGGATCTTCGTTTTCTAAAACATCAATATCGAGGTCATGCTTCTCCTCTAATAAGTTTTCTAATGTTTCCTGATGACTGCTGTTCTTGAGTACGCTGACCGGTGCATTAATATCTTCCACCTTGCGCGGGCGGTAGGTTCCCTTGTGATAAACCACTTTTTGGGAAACATAATAATAGGGAGGAGAACTGCGGTATTTTTGTGCTCTTTTGGGCGTTAGTGTTAATCCGGCTCCGAGAAAATCTACCTTGTCATTATCTAATGCGCGAAATAGCGCTTCATAACTCGGGTACACATTGACAGTTAATTTGACCTGCAGTTGATCGGCGAACTGTTTACCAAGTTCATAGTCAACACCACTGCGAACGCTGCCGTCATAGCTGTACGTCAGGGTGTCATTAATGGTACCCATTCTAATTTCACCACGATTTTGAATTTTCTCCAGGCGGGTGGCGGGTGAAAAAGAGTCGCAAGCGGTCAGTAATAAAAAGGCAAAACTGACAAAAAGCCAGGTTATAGGGTGCTTGGATGATTTACAGGGCATATTTATATCTTTATCAACTTTTTTGGGTGAAATTGTATGGATATTCATCATGATTTTGCGAATTTAACATTATTAAATATAAATTAACCTCGACTATAGAGGGTTTTTATTTAATAAAAAATGCTTTTTGCATATAATACTGCGCGAATACCAATTATATCAAATAGGTCAAGATGTTCAGGCAACTCAGCAGCACAGAGAAACCCGAGCGGAACAACTTTTCTATGTGATTGGCGTAACCCAAGTTCATTTATTTATCCTATGAGAGAAATTACCTATGGAAATTTTGCGTGGGGCTCCTGCCTTATCGACATTTCGTGTTAATCAGTTATTAAAAAACTGTGAGGCATTAAATCTACCTGTAAAAGAGATATATGCGGAATATATGCATGCAGCAGATTTAACTGAGACTTTAAATGACCAAGAGCTAGTTGTACTGCAAAAACTATTAACTTACGGGCCTAAAATTGCCGAGCATGAGCCGGTGGGGACCTTACTGTTTGTTACGCCTCGTCCGGGCACCATTTCACCATGGTCATCAAAAGCGACCAACATCGCCGTCAACTGCGGATTAACAAAAGTACAGCGTTTAGAGCGTGGTATTGCTTATTACGTTGAAACCACTGCGCCTCTAACAGACGAACAGTACCAAGCTTTATCGGGCTTATTACATGATCGTATGATGGAAGTGGTCTTCACTTCACTTGAAGATGCACAGAAACTGTTTGTACACGGCTCTCCAGGCCAGATGAGCAGTATTGATGTCTTAGGCGGAGGTCGCGCTGCCCTTGAAGTTGCCAATAAAACCTTAGGTCTGGCATTAGCCGATGATGAAATAGATTATCTGGTTGAAAACTTTATCAAACTGGGCCGCAACCCGAATGATATAGAGTTAATGATGTTTGCCCAGGCAAACTCAGAACATTGCCGCCATAAAATCTTTAATGCGGATTGGACGATTGACGGCGAAAAACAGCCGAAATCACTGTTCAAAATGATTCGAAATACCCATGAAAAAATGCCTGACTTTGTTTTATCTGCCTATAAAGATAACGCTGCAGTAATGGTTGGCGAAAAAGCAGGGCGTTTCTTCCCGAGTGTTGATGACCGCGAATATGGTTATCACCATGAAGATATCGATATTCTGATGAAAGTTGAAACCCATAACCACCCGACGGCCATCTCACCATTTCCCGGCGCGGCAACAGGCTCAGGCGGTGAGATCCGTGATGAGGGCGCAACCGGTATCGGTTCTAAACCCAAAGCGGGTTTAGTTGGTTTCTCCGTCTCCAACCTGCGTATCCCGACGTTCGAACAACCTTGGGAAACTGATTTTGGTAAACCTGCCCGTATTGATTCAGCTCTTGATATTATGCTCGAAGCGCCATTAGGTGGTGCCGCATTTAATAATGAATTTGGGCGTCCCAACATCCTTGGTTATTTCCGTACCTACGAAGAGCAGGTCGAGAGTCATAACGGTTTGGAAATTCGCGGCTACCATAAACCAATCATGCTTGCCGGTGGTCTGGGTAATATCCGCCGCAGCCATGTTGAGAAAAAAGATATTCCGGTTGGTGCTAAATTAATCGTGCTCGGCGGTCCGGCGATGAATATCGGTCTGGGCGGTGGTGCTGCCTCTTCAATGGATTCCGGCGCTTCTTCTGAAGCCTTGGATTTTGCTTCTGTACAACGTGAAAACCCGGAAATGGAACGCCGTTGTCAGGAAGTTATCGACCGTTGCTGGCAGATGGGCGAAGACAACCCTATTCAGTTTATCCATGATGTGGGCGCAGGTGGCCTTTCCAATGCCATGCCTGAACTGGTCAATGATGGCGGGCGCGGCGGTAAATTTGATCTGCGTGCTATTCCTAATGATGAAAAAAGCATGGCACCGCATGAAATCTGGTGTAATGAGTCTCAGGAACGTTATGTATTAGCGGTTAAACCTGAAAACCTGCCGGCATTTGAAGCTATCTGTAAGCGTGAACGTGCTCAATATGCGGTAATTGGTGAAGCGACAGAAGAGATGCAGCTTACCCTGCATGACTCGGAGTTCGATAACAACCCTATCGATATGCCGTTGGAAGTATTATTAGGCAAAGCGCCTAAAATGCATCGTGACGTTAAATCACAAACTGCACAGGGTAAAGCGTTGGATCTCTCCGGTGCCAGTGTGAAAGATGCGGCGGAACGTTTATTGCGCCTGCCTTCGATTGCAGAAAAAACCTTCTTAATCACCATCGGTGACCGCAGTGTAACCGGTCTGGTGGCACGGGATCAGATGGTTGGTCCGTGGCAGGTACCGGTTGCCAACTGTGCGGTAACAGCAGCCAGTTACGATACCTACTTTGGTGAATCTATGGCGCTGGGTGAACGTACTCCCGTTGCCCTGCTTAATTATGCCGCGTCGGCGCGTTTGGCGGTGGCTGAGTCAATTACCAATATAGCCTGTTCAGATATCGGCGACTTTAAACGCATCAAACTCTCTGCAAACTGGATGTCAGCAACAGGACACCCGGGTGAAGATGCCGGTTTATATGCCGCGGTAAAAGCAGTGGGTGAAGAGCTTTGCCCGGAATTGGAACTGGCTATTCCGGTTGGTAAAGATTCTATGTCGATGAAAACCCGCTGGCAGGAAGGCGATCAGGATAAAGAGGTTATCTCTCCTTTGTCATTAATTATTACCGCTTTTGGTGCTGTGCGTGATGTGCGTAATACAGTAACACCACAACTGCGTACCGACATGGGCGACTCTGATTTAATTCTGATTGATTTGGGCTGCGGTCAGAATCGCTTAGGCGGTTCATCACTGGCACAGGTGTACAAACAGCTTGGTGATAAAACACCGGATGTTGACAACCCGTCGCAGTTAAAAGGTTTCTTTAATGCAATGCAAACATTGGTTGCTGAGCGTAAATTACTGGCTTATCACGACCGCAGTGATGGTGGTTTATTCACCACAGTTGCAGAGATGGCATTTGCCGGCCATTGCGGCGTAAGTGTTAAATTAGACCAGCTTGGCGGCGATGATTTTGCTGCACTTTACAGTGAAGAGCTGGGGGCGGTTATTCAGGTACGTGCCGAAGATAAAGAAGCGGTATTAAATACCCTTGCAGGCCATGGTTTAGCGTCAAATTCAATGGTTATCGGTGCACATAATCAGCGCGATCAAATTGAATTCACCCGTGACGGCAATGAGGTACTGGTAGCGCCGCGCGCCGAGTTCCGCGCTATCTGGGCTGAAACAACGCTGAAAATGCAGGCGTTACGTGATAACTCCGAGTGTGCTCAACAGGAGTTTGAGCAAAAACTGGATAATCAGGATCCCGGTTTAAGCGCTAAGTTAACCTTTGATATCAATGAAGATGTTGCTGCTCCTTATATTGCCACCGGTGTGCTGCCGCGCATGGCTATTCTGCGTGAGCAGGGGGTGAACTCGCAGCAGGAGATGGCGGCGGCATTTAATCGTGCCGGCTTTTCAGCGATTGATGTGCATATGAGTGATATTTTATCCGGTGATGTGCAGCTTGCTGATTTTGCCGGTTTAGTCGCTTGTGGCGGTTTCTCTTACGGTGACGTATTGGGCGCCGGTGAGGGATGGGCTAAATCTATTCTGTTTAATGCCCAGGCTCGGGATCAGTTCCAGACATTCTTCGAACGTCAGAACTCATTTGCCTTAGGCGTGTGTAATGGTTGTCAAATGCTGTCGAATCTGCATGAGATTATTCCTGGTACTGACTTATGGCCGCGTTTTGTGCGTAATAATTCAGAACGTTTTGAAGCGCGCTTCAGTCTTGTTGAAGTACAGAAAACCAACTCGCTGTTTTTCAATGAGATGGCCGGTTCAATGATGCCGATTGCAGTTTCTCACGGGGAAGGGCGTGTTGAAGTTAAAGATGCGGATCATCTTGCTGCCATTGAAGCAAGCGGATCAGTGGCACTGCGTTTTGTCAATAACTACGGTGAAACGACTGAGCAGTATCCGGCTAACCCGAATGGTTCTCCAAACGGCATTACCGGCTTAACGTCTACGGACGGCCGGGTGACTATCATGATGCCTCACCCTGAGCGGGTCTTCAGAACCGTGGCTAACTCATGGCATCCGGACGAGTGGCGCGAGGACAGCCCGTGGATGCGTATGTTCAGAAATGTGCGCAAACAGTTAGGCTAAACAGAAAAGGGGGATAGTGATATCCCCCTCTTTTTTATCTTTGTTTATCTTTGTTTAGTTTTGTTTGGTTTTTTATAGCTTTATATATGTGCTAATCTTCACCTTTAACCCGCTCAGTTCTTCTTTAACACCGAGAGGTGATATCTTTGCCCGTAATCCCTACAACCGTTTTGTATGCTGGAGATAATATTCAGCTTGTTAATACAATGCTTAACCTATCAGACATTGCTTCTGCAAAAGCAAGTTATTCTGTTGTTCATTTAAGCAATACAGATGATCTACCCGCTGCGCTGGCAGAGAAAAATTATAGCCATTTTATCTGCCAGCTGGCAATCAGTGAGGATCTGGCCGAGCAAATTGCCATTGATTTTCCTTTAATAGAAACAATCTACCTGATCCCCCCCGAAGGGCCCGAAGCAACTGAATTATCAGCGGCAATGAAAGGGCTGGTCAGTGATGAAATAAAGGAAACCTTAGATTACCTCAGTCTTCCTGTTTACTTTAAAGATAAAGATGGGCGATTTTTAGCCTGTAATAGTTATTTTTCACACCTGTTCGGTTTGACACCAGCGCAAGTGATAGGCAAAACGGCAGCAGAGGTATTACCTGCTGAACTGCGCGATGAGATAGCCAAGATAGATCAAAAAGTCTTTGTTGATCAACAGGTCTATTTTTATGAATGTAGCATCTCTGATTTCGCCGGCCGGACACGTGATGTCGTGTTTCGTAAAGAAAGTGTTTCCCACGGTAAAATTCAAATCGGTATGATCTTTGATGTCACAGAGATTAATGAGGCAAAATCTTTGTTGGAAAAAGAGCGGGTGATGCTGCGCACGACAGCAGATATATCGTCGGATCTGATCTGTTTTAAAGATTTAGAAAGTCGTTATCTGGGCTGCAATCAAGCATTTGAACAGTTTGTCGGGTACTCGGAGCAGGAGATAGTCGGTAAAACTGATGCGCAGCTTTTCCCCCGCGAGCAGGCTTTAATATCTCAGGCACAGGACAGGGAAGTGATCACCAGTAAGTTGCCTTATATTGGTGATGGTATCCGAGTATATCATGATGGTAAAGATCATCTTGTGGAAGTCAAAAAGGTACCACTACTGGATAAACAAGGCGATGCTCAGGGACTTATTGCGGTAGGGCGGGATATAACCACCTACCGCAGGATGCAGAAACGCCTGAAAATTGCCGATACCGTATTTGAGAACAGTAAAGAGAACCTGCTTGTTAGCAATGAAAAAGGCATAATTATTGCGGCCAATAAAACCTGCTGTGCTACCACCGGCTTTTCAAAAGAGGAGTTAATAGGTTCGCATATCAGTGTACTGGCGACCAATCAACGTGACAATATTGAAGCTGCTTTACAAACAAATACCAGCTGGCACGGGGATATTACTTACCGTTTTAAAAATGGCACTACTCATTTTTCCTGGCTGGAAATTTATGTTGTTGAACATACAGAAAAGGGCGTATTTAACCGGATTTACTCTTTTACCGATTTAAATCAAAGCAAAATTCTGGATAAAAAAATACAGTTTTTAGCGAAACATGATCCGTTAACCGGCCTATTTAATCGTATTGCCCTGTTTACCCGCTTGGAGGATGCTATTTCCCGGGCGCAGCATAACGAGAGCTCGATGGCAGTGCTTTTAGTGGATATTAATGGTTTTAAGCGGGTTAATGAGCTGCATGGTCATCATATCGGCGATGCGGCTTTAAAGGCGATTGCGCAACGCTTTAAAAGCTGTGTTTTTGGCAAAGATACGGTTGCCCGTTTCGGTGATGATGAATTTGTTCTTATTGTTGATGAATTGAGCAATGAGCAGGATGTCGCGATTGTTGCGCAAAAAATTGCCGCGCAATTTGAGCACAATTTTGAAATTGATGATTTATCTGTGCACCTCTCTGCAACGATCGGCATTGCTCTCTGTCCAGACGACGGCAATGATGTCGATACGTTATTAAACAGCGCGGAAAAAGCGATGCAGCGTGGAAAGTCCTATTATAAGAGAACGCAGCGTAGTAATACACAGACTGCTCAGGCACTGGAAATAAAAGGCAGCAAGCAATCCGTCAACAGTTGCGCTTATCATTTTTACAGCAAAAGATTAACCCAGCATTCACGGCAGCAGGTCAAATTTGAAGATGAGTTAAAACAGGCGTTGGCAGAGGAACAGTTTGAGCTGTATTACCAGCCTCAGTATGATCTCAATAAACGACAGGTTATTGCGGTAGAAGCGGTATTATGCTGGAATCATCCGCAGCGTGGTCCGCTGCATTCGGACAACTTCACAAGCATTGCTGAACATAGCGGTTTAGCGGTTTCGATCGGCCTTATGATGATCCGTAAAGCGGCACTTCAGGCGGTAACCTGGCAGAAAGCAGAAATTAATTTCGGACGTATTGCTATCAGTTTAACGGAAGTGCAGTTATCACAGTTGAGTTTAATTGCGGATCTGCAGACTATTCTGCTGGAAACAAAATGTCTAAGGGAATGTCTGGAATTTGCTGTCGAAGAAATGACTTTGAAAAATTACAATCCGGTTATTTATGAAAATCTGGTCAATCTCAGCAAGATGGGAATTGCACTGACCATAGATAAATTCGGCGAAGAGCGTCCTCTGTTCAGGCTGTTCGAACACTTAACAATAGATAAATTTAAACTGTCACAGCATGTTAGCGAAGGTGTTTATGTGGACTTTGTCAATCGTGCTATCCAGGATGGAGTGTTTTTGATGGCGCGATCATTAGGTCTGACGGTTGTTTCTGACTCACTCGGTAATAATACGGGTGGGGTGCCTGCAGTGGCGGATAAATTTTCTCCTGTCGGTCAGGATCTGCAGAGTAAAGCGATGAAAGCCTCTGAAGTGACTTTCTATCTGCGTTGTAATAAACGTAAATAAACTTTTATCCATTTAGATGAAAAACACCGTCATTCATGGCGGTGATGAAAATCATTGATGCGAAGGATTAACGTTACTTAGGTCTATTTTGTTGCTCGATATAAGTCGTCAGGGCATCTAGCGCAGCACCGCCACATGATCCGGCAAAGTAACTGGGAGACCATAACGCACCATTCCATAGATAACGATGTATATCG
>NZ_JBFGZY010000081.1:0-18624 GCF_041586535.1 Psychromonas sp.
ACTGTAGTGAAAGAAAAATTCGCTATTGGCGAATATGGTTTTATCGCTTTAATCACAGACACAGAAGGCAATATGATTGGCCTCCATTCCCTCGAGTAAAGATGCATCGGCATAAAAACGCTGATTTCAGGGCAGGTTAAGGCCGCCCCTAAGTCAGCACATTTTTTATCCGCACTTGCCCGTTGTTTATGATTTATGCAGCGTGATTTTTACATTTAAGTTGGCTGAATGCTATAATTTCCCGGTTTAATTACATACAACCGCCCGGAGAGGGAGTGCCGGCTAATAGTTTAATAGCCACGGGGAATTTTCTCCGCTTAATTTGAGTAGATAAATATGAATAAACTGATGATGGGCTTGTTAACCGTTGCACTTTCCTTCGCTCCGGGCATCGCAGAAGCAAAGTACGAAAAAGACCAAGACCTGCCGCCGGGGTTACAAAAAAAAGTCGCACGAGGAGGAGAACTCCCACCAGGCTGGCAAAAAAAACTGGCCGTTGGTGAAAGCCTTGATCAGGAGATCTACGACAGCGCAGAAGTGCTTATGCCTGTCGATAACCACGGGTTAATAACTATCACTATCGAAGGCCGGATTGTCAGGTTAATTCACGCAACCCGAGAAATTGTCGAAATCCTCAAATAATCACAGGCAGAAAGCCAATATCAGGGGAGCGAATTACGTCTCCTGATATAAAATCAGCAAACCACGGTGCTCTATTGTACAAATAATTTATGCTTCAATCCGTCCTGTTTTCTTGTTTAAATTCTGTTAAAATCTCGCTCCAAATTAGCAGGAGAATGATTTATGACAGACAATAGCCAAATTAAAGTGATCGTCGGAATGTCCGGCGGTGTTGATTCCTCAGTATCTGCGTATCTGTTACAGCAGCAGGGGTATCAGGTTGAAGGGCTATTTATGAAAAACTGGGAAGAGGATGATAACGATGAGTATTGTGCCGCTGCCCAGGATCTTCAGGATGCGCAGGCCGTCTGTGATAAATTGGGTATTCCTCTGCACACCATCAATTTTGCCGCTGAATACTGGGACAATGTCTTTGAACATTTTCTTGCCGAGTACAAAGCGGGCCGGACGCCAAACCCGGATATAATGTGTAACAAAGAGATTAAATTTAAAGCCTTTTTAGAATTTGCCGCCGAAGATCTCGGTGCAGATTATATCGCCACAGGGCACTATGTACGCCGCCGCGAAATCGATGGTCAGGTGCAGCTGTTACGTGGTTTAGATAATAATAAAGATCAAAGTTACTTCCTCTATGCTGTTGGCGAAAAACAGATTGCAAAAACCCTCTTCCCGGTTGGTGAATTAGAAAAACCTGAAGTGCGCCGGATTGCCGAAGAGCAGGATTTAATCACCCATAATAAAAAAGACAGTACCGGGATCTGTTTTATCGGTGAACGTAAATTTACTGAGTTTTTACAGGAGTACTTACCGGCACAACCGGGTGATATTGTCACGCCTACGGGCGAAGTGATTGGTCAGCATCAAGGGTTGATGTACCACACTCTTGGCCAGCGTAAGGGCTTAGGCATTGGCGGGTTACAAAATTCCAGCGAAGACCCGTGGTACGTGGTCGGCAAAGATATGGACAACAACCGCTTATTGGTTGCCCAGGGTGCAGATCACCCTACGCTGTTCTCCTATGGTCTGATTGCCAAACAATGTGACTGGGTGGATCGCATTCCTAAAAAAGAATCCTTCAGATGCACAGTAAAAACCCGTTACCGCCAGCAGGATATTCCCTGTACTGTTAAACCGCTGGATGACGATACGCTGGAAGTTATTTTCGATCAACCACAGGCTGCAGTGACACCTGGCCAATCGGCTGTATTTTATAATGATGAAGTTTGCCTGGGTGGCGCAATTATTGAGCAGCATTTACAAAAATAATTTTTTCGCAAGCTTCGGACTCACTGTATTCACAAATTAATAGAGAAAATTTATGCCATTTCACAATATAGAATCTCGTTGTATCGCGTTTGCAGCAATCTGTCAGGCAGCTTATCTTATAGATAAAATCGCCACCAAAGGAACATGCCCGGATAGTGCGGCTTTTGATGCTTCTCTGCATTCCATCATGCGTGTCGAGAGTGACACGCCCTTAGAGATCTATGGCAGTTATAGCGCGCTTGAAGTCGGTTTCAGAAGCATGCTGGAGCAGTTGGATAATGCCGGTAACAGCCGTAATATGCAGATCACTAAATACATTATCGGCATGCTCACCCTTGAAAAAAAACTGAACAAAAATAAAGCCACACTCAGTCTGCTCGGTCAGCGCATCAATCAGGTGCAGCGTCAACTTGCACATTTTGATATCAATGACGCCAGTGTACTGAGTAACCTGGATTCAATTTATAGAGATCTGATCAGCACCCTCGGACCTAAGATTCAGATCAATGGCAGCCCTTCCTGCTTGCAACAGGCGCAAACACAACATAAAATCCGCGCATTATTATTAGCCGGTGTACGCGGCGCCGTATTATGGCGTCAGCTTGGCGGTAAACGTCGCCACCTTATTTTTTCCCGGAAGGCAATGATCCACCAGACAAAACAAAATTTACACCGAGTTTAAACAAATCCCCCTCAATCTGCACTACATAATATTAGGAGCAACAAATGGAACTTTCAGGACTAACAGCTGTATCACCAGTTGATGGCCGTTACGGTAGCAAAACCCAACTTTTACGCACTATTTTCAGCGAATTTGGCTTAATTAAATTCCGCGTACAAGTTGAAGTTCGCTGGTTACAAAAACTGGCAGCAACTGATGGTATTGCAGAAGTTCCTGCCTTTTCTGATGCGGCTAACGCACACCTGGATGCGATTGTTGCCAACTTCAGTGAAGAAGATGCGGCACGCGTTAAAACAATCGAAGCAACCACCAACCACGATGTAAAAGCGGTTGAATACTTCTTAAAAGAAAAAGTAGCTGATGTTGCCGAGTTGAATGCTGTTTCTGAATTCATCCACTTTGCCTGTACTTCTGAAGATATCAATAACCTGTCGCATGCATTAATGCTGGGAACGGCTAAAAAGGACGTTATTCTTCCTTACTGCAAAAAGATTGTTGCAGCCATCACCGACAAAGCCCAAGAATACAAATCTATGCCGATGATGTCCCGCACCCATGGTCAACCCGCTTCACCAACAACCCTTGGTAAAGAGATGGCTAACGTGGCTGCACGTTTACAACGTCAGGTTAAACAAATTGAAGCGACCGAAATATTAGGTAAAGCAAATGGTGCCGTTGGTAACTACAATGCTCACCTGAGCGCATATCCTGAGCTTGACTGGCAGGCGTTTTCAGAACAGTTTGTAACCAGTTTAGGTATTACATTCAACCCGTATACGACGCAAATTGAACCGCATGATTACATTGCCGAGTTATTTGATGCTATTGCACGCTTTAATACTATCCTGCTGGATTTTGACCGTGATGTATGGGGTTATATCTGTCTTGGCCACTTCAAGCAAAAAACCATTGCTGGAGAAATCGGCTCTTCAACCATGCCGCACAAAGTGAACCCGATTGATTTTGAAAACTCTGAAGGTAACTTAGGGCTGGCAAATGCTATCTTCGATCATTTAGCTGCGAAACTGCCTGTTTCCCGCTGGCAGCGCGATCTGACCGATTCAACCGTATTACGTAACCTTGGTGTTGCTATCGGTTATTCCGTTATCGCTTATGAAGCAAGTCTGAAAGGTATCAGCAAGCTAGAAGCTAACCAGGAAAACATGCTTAAAGATCTGGATGCAAACTGGGAAGTGTTAGCTGAGCCAATCCAAACCGTAATGCGTCGTTACGGCATTGAAAAACCCTACGAAAAACTAAAAGAATTAACCCGTGGTAAACGCGTTGACGGCCCGGGCATGGCAGAGTTTATCGATACACTTGAGCTTACGGATGCCGTTAAAGCTGAACTTAAAGCGATGACGCCGGCGAATTACATCGGTCAGGCAATAAACTTAGTTGATAAGTTAACCAACTAAAAACAGTTTTTGATATTCAATAAATGCTTAATATCAAAGTGTGAGGCAACCTGATGGTTGCCTTTTTTGTTTATTCTATACTGATAGCCATAACTGCAATCTGCACATTATTTTTTAGCGAGGTACTATGTTCGAACTTGATTTAGATATTAATGATTTTCTTGACACCTATTGGCAGAAAAAACCAATTGTTATCAAACAAGGTTTTATCGATTTTGAAGATCCTATCATGCCCGATGAGATTGCCGGATTAGCAATGGAAGATGAGTTGGAGAGCCGTCTGGTTTACCAGGAGGCCGGGCAATGGCACGCACAAAGCGGTCCGTTTAGCAGCTTCGAAAGATTGGAAAATGATGGAGCCACACTATTGGTACAGGCGGTGGATCATTGGCATCAGGATGCGCAGCAGTTAGTGCGCCCCTTCCGCTTTTTGCCTAACTGGCGAATTGATGATCTGATGGTCAGTTACTCTACGCCACAAGGCGGCGTTGGCCCGCATATTGATAATTATGATGTGTTTATTATTCAAGGGACGGGCAAACGCCACTGGCGGGTTGGCGCTAAGAGTGAGCTACAGGAGTTTGCTGCCCATGGTGCGCTTAAACATTGCGAAGAGTTTGCCGCTATTATCGATGTCGAACTTGAAGCAGGGGATATATTGTATATTCCCAGTGGTCACCCGCATGAGGGTTACGCCGTTGAAACATCTGTTAATTACAGTGTCGGATTTCGTGCCCCGGATCAAAATGATCTGCTAAGCAGCTTTACCGATTATTGTATCGATAGCAATCCTGATGCGCCACGTTATACGGATCGCGAGATGCTGCTGAGGGAGAAACCCGGGCAAATTGAAGAGCAGGAGCTGAATGAAATACACCGCGTTATGCTGGCGAATTGTACCTCACCCGAAAGCCTGATCCCCTGGTTTGGGCTGATGATAAGTGAAGCCAAACACGACCTTGATATTGCAGAGCCGGAGGAGCCCCACAGCGCACAGGAAGTAATAGATATGTTTGAACAGGGTGCTCAATTTATAAGGTTGGGTGGATTACGGGCGGTCTATTTTGAGCAGCAGCCACAATCACTGTTTATTAATGGTGAACAGTTTAATTGTGAAGGTTTTACTCAATTAGGGCATCACCTCTGCGACCAGGATGAGGTCGGCAGTGAACTGCTGGAGCTATTAAGTGAAGATAAGGACGCGTTAAATTTATTTACCCGTTTAGTAAACTGCGGTTATTGGTACGCGGATTAATACTGTTAAATTATTCTCTCCGGTCTGCTTAAAGCAGTTGCTTTCGGCAGTCTGGAGAAAACGAGAAACACAATCCCGGCAGTAGACAGCCTTAATCATTGGCTGTTTTTTATCGAGGATAGAAAAATTCCACATGGTGAATTAAAGTGACGCTGATATATACTCACTCATCCAGATGAACAATTAACAGATCGATAGGTGAGGTCTCCACCAGTTCACGAACCGCAGAGACAATACGACTCCAAAAATTATGATGATGCCCGCAAACCAGCAGGTCAACATCCATTTTTCTTACTGTTTCCTGTAATTTATGACTTAATCCGCCGCTGACTACCAATGTATTTGTGATAGGGTAATCAGAGCAATCAGCTAGCAGTTGTAACTGACGTGCCAGTTCCTCTTTGGATTTATGTACAGATTCAACGTCCTCATCATCTAAAATAGCAACGCGATCAACATAGCTAATATCGACATAAATAAGTGAAACTCTGGCACCAGCCGCTTTTGCCAGAGATACTCCCCTGTCGATTACCTGTGGATCTATTTTAGCTAAATTAACAGCAACTAAAATATGTTCATAATTCATTCGCGTCTCCTCTAATCTAGCTTCCATCAATAAGACTAGCACCAAAGTCAGTTTGTTGATCATAATATGAGTTAAAACTGCCCCGAATAAATATTGGCCCCGGATCATATTCTATTTTATCTGCTTGCATTCATGGAGAGAGTTGCTGCTAAGTACTCGTACATAAGTTTTCCGGCATTTCAGAGCTGCGGGCTATCGGCTGACAGCTGACAGCCTGACTCTTATACACAAGTCTGTAACCATTGGTGGTGTGCTTTATTCTTTTCGGGGCGCAGGATTTATCCTGCAAATAAAGGTAAAATTTAATAAATTTGCTATTCCGCCCTTGACGGCGTGTTACTTAGGCGGGAAAGGAGGCGTTTAATAGTAAAAGCCCCTTATACTAAAATCTAGTCAATAATACGGCGTGACTGCCAATATCTGGATCGCCAATAGGTATTATTCAATCTGGAGATCATTACTCCCTGACTGCTTGATGCATGGATAAACTTGTTCTCACCAATATAAATCCCCACATGCTGTTCCGATATACTTGTTTTAAAAAAGACCAGATCCCCCACCAGCAATCTGTTTTTATTGACCACATAACCTTGTTTAGCCTGCCGGGAAGTAGTGCGGGGTAATTTGATATTAAAACTATTAAGGTAGATTTTTTGTACTAATGCCGAGCAATCTATACCACGCTTATTAGCACCGCCTAAACGGTAGGGAGTCCCTTGCCAGACATCGAACTCATTGTGCAGTAAAACACTGAGCAGATCCTCTGGCGCTATCTCCTCACTGTTTTTTTCCAGCGTTTTATTATTTAAAGGTAGCGGCTCACTAACAATCGGGGCTGAGCGTGAACACCCGCTGAGTAAGAGTAATACAATAAGAGTGTTTAAGATCCCCGTTAAGTTATTTTTCATGAACCTCACCCACCTTTAAAGTCTACACAGGTTTTATCTGTTTGTAACTAACGCCTGCAGCAGCTGTATATGCTCATCCTGATCATTAAGACAAGGTATATAATGGTATTGCTGTCCGCCGCTTTCCAGGAATAATTCCTTGTTTTCCATAGCAAGTTCCTCCAGGGTTTCCAGACAATCACAGGCAAATGCGGGACTAATAATATCCACTGATTTGGTACCGGATTGGGCAATCTCAGGCAACGTAGCATCAAGGTATGGTTTTAGCCACTCCTCACGACCAACGCGGGATTGATAGCAGAGTTTATACTGCTGCTCTGTAAGACCGAGTTCAGCAGCCACTAATTCGACTGTACGTATGGCATGCTGCTGATAAACATCACCTAAGGTCACATAACGTTTGGGAATACCATGGAATGAAAAAATAAGCAGCTCAGCCTGCCCCTTCTCCCGCCAATGCTCTTTAACCGATTTGGCTAGCGCCTGAATATAAAGAGGATGATCATGATAATCATGAATAAAATGCACGGCTGGAAAATTAAACTGCTGTTTAATTGCCGCCCCCAACTGATCAAAAATAGGCGCAGTCGTTGAAACTGAATACTGAGGATACAAGGGTAATACGGTTAGATCAGTCACCCCCTGCTCAGTTAACTTTTTTAACTGAGCGCTGATCGAAGGTTCACCATAGGTCATCGCGTATTCCACGGTAATCTGATCATTTTTTAAAGCAGCGCCAAGTTTTGTGCGTTGTCTTTCAGTGTAATAACGTAAAGGAGAATCCTGTTCAAACCAGATTTTTTGATAAAGCCTGGTCACGCGGGGGGTACGAATAGGTAAAATAATAAAGTTTAATAATGGCAGCCAAAACCACCGGGGCTGGTCAACAACCCGCTTATCAGATAAAAAGTCACGTAAAAATTGGCGCACACTTTTTTTAGTGGGAGAGCTAGGTGTACCTAAATTGACTAATAAAACGGCTTTTTTTTTACCCATATTCAACTCTGCTTTAGCGGCGTGAAAAAAGGGGCTAAATGCCCCTCATGTTTATTTCATGACAGCAATTAGCCTAGAATAGCAGCTAATTCAGCACTGATAAGATCAACAGCTTTAGTACCATCAAACTTATGATACGCACCATTACCCTGCTGTGCTTCATTCTTGTAATAAGCAACCAGCGGCTCTGTTTGCGAGTGATAGATATCAAGACGTTTACGTACAGTCGCCTCTTCATCATCCGGACGAATAGAAAGATCGTCACCGGTCAAATCATCTTTCCCTTCCACTTGTGGCGGATTGTAAACGATGTGGTAAGTACGGCCAGAGCCTGAGTGTACACGGCGCCCCGCCATGCGTTTCACTATCTCTTCATCCGGCACATCAAATTCAAGTACATAATCAACAATCACACCGGCCGCTTTCATGGCATCGGCCTGAGGGATAGTGCGGGGGAAACCGTCAAGTAAGAAACCTTTCGCACAATCTTCAGCGCTGATCCGCTCTTTCACTAAACCGATAATTAATTCATCAGAAACCAGTTGCCCTGCATCCATTAGCTCTTTGGCTTTTAACCCCAGCTCTGTGCCGGCTTTTGCTGCTGCGCGCAGCATGTCTCCCGTAGAGATTTGCGGGATTCCATATTTGTCCATCATGAATTGAGCTTGTGTCCCTTTACCAGCGCCCGGAGCACCTAATAAGATAATGCGCATCTTGCATCCTTTGTAATAAATAAATTGAAAACGAAACTTACACGTTTTAGGCAAATTTCTCAAGCTGGTATATACCCATGCTTGATCAAGTTTACCATTATCATCAGGCAAAAAAAGACCGACATGTGCCGGTCTTTAAAGCAACTAACTTAGCAGACTAAGCCAGTAACAGTTTGTTGATACGACCAACGAACTGAGATGGATCATCCAGGCTGCCTTTTTCTGATAAAATCGCCTGTTCCAGCAATAGTTCTGACCACTGTGCAAATAACTCCTCATCTGCCATATCAGCCAATTTAACCACCATTACATGTTCAGGGTTTAATTCAAAAATAGGTTTGCTTGCCGGCACGGGCTGCCCCATCTGCGCCATCAATTTAGCCATTTGCGTGCTCATATCATCACTGTCAGCAACAATACAGGAAGGTGTTGAGGTTAAACGATGAGTCAGACGTACATCTTTAACTTTATCACCTAATACAGTTTTAACACGTTCAATAAAGCTGGCAAATTCAGTTTCCTGCTTCTCCTGCTCTTTTTTCTCTTCTTCACTGTCAAGCTTACCTAAATCAAGGTCACCCTGTGTCACAGAAGTGAAAGTTTTATCCTGATATTCAGGCAGATGGCTTAATAACCACTCATCAATACGGTCTGAAAGTAATAATACTTCAATACCTTTTTTACGTAATACTTCCAGGTGCGGGCTGTTTTTCGCTGCATTGAAACTATCTGCAGTGATGTAATAGATCTTATCCTGCCCTTCAACCATACGGCTGATATAAGCGTCTAAAGACACAGTTTGTTCAGCGGAATCTGTTTCAGTCGAAGAGAAGCGCAACAGTTTAGCGATTTTTTCTTTGTTGCCTGCATCTTCAGCAGGCCCCTCTTTTAATACCTGACCAAACTCTTTCCAGAACAGATTGTATTTTTCTTCATCTTTCTTGGCAAACTTAGTCAGCATATCAAGAACACGTTTAGTGCATGCGCTGCGCAGCTTAGAAGTGACACGTGTATCCTGGAGTATTTCACGGGAAACGTTTAGCGGCAGATCATTTGAATCAAGCACACCTTTTACAAAACGTAAATAAGTCGGCATAAACTGTTCCGCATCATCCATAATAAAGACACGTTGCACATAAAGTTTCAGACCGTGTGCTTTTTCGCGGTTCCACAGATCATAAGGAGCACGTTTCGGGATATAAAGTAAACTGGTGTATTCCTGCTCACCCTCAACTTTGTTATGGCTCCAGGTTAGAGGATCTTCAAAATCATTGGCAATATGTTTGTAGAACTCCTTATACTCTTCGTCTTTAAGGTCGCTCTTAGCACAATTCCACAGTGCCGTGGCCTTATTGATCGCTTCCCAGGTCGCTTCAGTTGCAGGAATTTTTTCGCCGTCATGGCCTTCTGATTCTTCTGTTGCTTCCTTGTACATTTCAACAGGAATACTGATGTGATCAGAGTACTTTGAAACAATAGTGCGTAACTTGTATTCGTTTAAGAATTCAGTTTCTTCCGGACGAAGGTGCAGGATGATCTCAGTTCCGCGATCCGCTTTTTCGATATCAGCGACGCTGTAATCTGATTCACCGGTAGAAACCCAGCAAGTTCCCTGAGAGGCATCATCGCCCGCTTTACGCGTATTTACCGTGACTTTATCTGCAACGATAAAGGCTGAATAGAAACCGACACCAAACTGACCGATCAGCTGTGAGTCTTTAACCTGATCACCGGAAAGTTGTTCAAAGAAATCGCTGGTACCTGATTTTGCAATGGTACCTAAATGTTCGATAACTTCATCGCGCGTCATACCGATACCATTATCACTAATCGTAATCGTTTTAAGGTCTGCATCAAAGCTTAAGCGAACACGTAGATCAGCATCATTTTCAAATAGAGAGCCATCGGAAAGGGCTTTAAAACGTAGTTTGTCAGCCGCATCTGCCGCATTAGAGACAAGTTCACGTAAGAAAATTTCTTTATTTGAATATAAAGAATGAATCATTAATTTAAGCAGTTTGCCAGTATCAGCGCTAAAAGTATGATTTTGTTGATGTTCCATAATATCTATTTCTCTCAGATTTAGCCTAAACAAGACTTTGGTTTAAACGATACAAGTGAAATGGGGTCATGGCTTAGGATTTCAAGGCAAGTATGCAAAATTTTCTAAAATAAGCAGATTAATGGGAACAACTGACAGACAATATGCGATGCTAAGCACTCGTGGATAAGCTTTACCTATTTTCGATCTACGGGCTGTCGGCTGACGGTTTAAAATAGCGGATAATGCTTCATTTAGAAACTCTTCCCTGCATCCGCCAGAGGTTAGGGTTATTTAATAAGCAAAACACCCCCACAAACTACAGCTGGATAATTAATAAATCTATCAATGAAGTATTGATCATCTTACGCACGGAAGATAACAAACGACTCCAGAAGTCGTGATGGTGCCCGCAAACTAATAAGTCGGCCCCGAGTTTTTCAACGGTCAGTTGCAGATTTTTATTCAGATCGCCCGTTAAAAATACCCTGTTTGCAATCGGGTAATCAGTTTTTTCCGCCAATGCCTGCAACTCTTTTTCCAGAGAACTCGTTCTCTGGCTTACCGGCTCTAATTTACTGTATTGAGAATAGCTTAACCCGGTATAATTGTCGGCATAATCAACATCAACATAAATAAGTGATATTTTTGCATTGCCGTCCTTGGCAAGCGCAACAGCCTTCGCGATAATAAATTCGCTTGATGGCGATAAATCCACAGCGACTAACAGATGTTTATAGCTCATAGCTTTCCCCTATATGGCGCAACAGCAGCAAATATCGATTCAGTTTCTTAATACTGCTAATCTTTTTTGACGCAATACAAAACAGATCAGCGTTTATTCACCTGAATAAATCCTACTCTTCAAGATAAACAATCAATAAATCCGTCTCCACTGAATTCACCAGTTTATTTACTGAAGATAATAGTCGGCTCCATAAGTCATGGTGGTGACCGCAAACCAACAGATCAACATCCTTCTGTTTAACTGTTGCTATTAATTTAGGTGCTAAATTGCCCATCACAACAATTGTACTTTCAACCGGGTAATTCGTCTTATCGGCTAATGCCTGCAGTTCATCCTGCAATGTCTTTTCTCTCTCCTCAACAGAAGGGAGAGTCGAAATTTCTAAATTTGCGATGCCGATGTTAGATACATTATCAACATCAACAAAAATAAGTGACAGTTGCGCATTCGCACCTTTAGCTATCAAGACCGCCTTCTCAATTACTTTTTCACTGGACTTGGATAAATCAACAGCGACTAATATATGCTTATAGCTCATAGCATCCTCACAATTTGAACAACACCTGAAATAAGATCCTGTTTTTTGCAACGGTTTGATTACCATTACACCTTGCTACCAGGCAGTCACCCAAACAACCATGGGACAGAGTTCCTAAGCACCATCTAGTTTAAAAAACGTAATAATTTTCTAACCGCCTACACGATAAGACTAGCACTAAAATTTTCATTGACTGGGTAATCAGTAACGGTTTTTTATTTATTTGCAGATAAACCTAAAGCTAAAAGGTTCGTTAATTTGCAGGGGGATAAATGGATAGTCAGGCACCAATTAACATTAATGCCTGAATGTAAACTTGCGGAGTGATGGTAAAAAAGCAGCAGGCCTTTTATTTTCCCTGGATAATGCGGTGGATATTAATCATCTCTTCTATCATTTCTTTCGCCAGCATGGCGGTCATAATATGATCCTGCGCGTGTACCATAATAAGATTGACCGGCACTTTCCCCTGCCCTCCATCCAAACCAATCAGCGCGGTTTGCACTTTATGTGCGCGTTTTGAAGCTTCCAGTGATAAAGTTAATAACTGATCAACCTCCTCCCATTTGCCAGTTTTAGCGGCGTTTAACGCCTCCATTGCACAGGACTTTGATTCTCCTGCATTAATAATAAGTTCCATTACTGTTGTTTCTAATTCTTCGCCTGAGATCATTATTTATCTACCTTAAATTAACTATTTTTGTAATGGCGGTTATGCTCAATGGCGACTCTCCGCCATGTTTAAGAAGTGATAAACAGCCCCGATTATGCCCGCATCATTATTAAATTTACTGCTTTCGATACTGACAAGATCAGCGACTGAGAAATTTTTTAAAGGGGCTTGAGAATCGATTATTTGTTGAAATTTTTGTTTAATCTCAGCAAGTATTTCATCCCGGCTGCTGATTGCCCCGCCGATAATGATTTTTTCCGGATTTAAAACAAACGTTAAGTTGTATAATCCGACTGCGATGCTCTGATAAAATTTATCTATCACAGTGATCGCAATCGGATCGCCCTGCTGCGCAAATCGGAATATATCTTCACCGGATATTGCTTCGAGCTCACCATTCCCTTTTGCATTAACATAAGCCTCTCTCAGGCCTTCTTTTACGGAAGCGGTTTGACTCATAGTGGTATTATCCGGGTGTTCTGACTGAAAAACATTATTGATCAGCATATAACCAAACTCTCCCGCCATATAACTATGCCCCCGGCAAATTTGATTATTGATACAAATAGCTCCGCCAATGCCCGTACCGATAGTCACACAGATAAAATTTGCTAGGTTTTGTGCATTACCCTTCCATTTTTCAGCCATTGCGACGCAGTTAACATCGTTGTCAAGTTCAACGGGTAAAGCGAGCTTTTCCGTCATCATTTGTTTAAAACTAACACCGTAAAAATCTTTAATCGCACCGCCCGTCTGCAAATATCCTGTTTGTACATTTACAAAACCCGGCATAGAAAAAGCGACACCAGCCAAATCATAGTGCGCTGCATATTTTTCTTTAATTTTAACGAGATTGGCAATAATAGTGCTGCCTTTAAGATCTGTGCTAATTTTATCCTTCACCAAAATATTAGCGTTTTCATCCAGTACGCCAAACTTAATGGTTGTGCCACCAATATCAAAAGCTAAATAATATTTCATACTCTTTCTTTTACCTGATCAATTGAATTAATCCATCTAATAGCAATCCGCATAAAGATCCGGTTAATCTTAGTTGTAAAAGTAATGATAACTGCGTTGTTTGCAATCCCAATAAGCAACCACTCTATTTGACTGTGTCAAACAGTACGTGGTGCAAAAAAACTGACTTTTTTCTTACGCGCCAAGCCATTATGGTGCTCCACATAGAGAGAGTAATCTTATATCGCACTTTCTTTATAATCTGGCTGTTTTTATAGTTTTTCTATCTTTTCTTCCATCTCTTTTATTTTACTGGCAACCACAGACTCCAAGTGTTTCAAATCACTTAGTAACTGCTCTTTTATCTCTTTTTCTTCTTTTACATGATTGGTCAGCATATCAAGTTCCCTGATCACATAACGTAATGTACTGTTGATTTCGGATACATTGCGAAATCCGTTGCTGCCCGGCTCTCCGTGTATTTTTTTTCGCTGTCTTGGAAACTTAAACTTTAGACTCTTAGCGATAAACTGCCGCGAAGCTTTGCGAAAATATATTTTCAAAATATCATTATCAGCTTCCTGGCGAAGCGTATATCTATCTATATTTTCATAATTTACAACACCAATATTCTTTAAGTTCGGATACATAATAATTCCTTAAAAATGAATGATAAACGGTTGTCGCATTGATTAAGAAAGTAAATCTATCAGTTTACAGTTTACCGCCCTTGATCAACCTTCCAGAGACGAAGCTGTTGCCCTTTATTTGCCCATATTTTGTTCCATCTCAAAACGTTCTGAGCAAGGCGCGAGGAGTTATTCTATTTAAACTTTGAGCAGTACAGGACGCTTCCAGATGAACCCGTAGGGCAGCATTTGTTCGCGCATCTACTACGTTATCGCCAGCTTATGTAGAACAATTACACTAAACAGGATCTGCCTGGTATAAAACAGCAACAAATTACTGCAGAAATACACGCGAAAGATCAACATACTGAACATACTGAACATACTGAACATACTAATAGTTTAGAACTGTTAAACCTTGCTTACACTCTTTAAGTAAAAATTAATTTGTTGATATTCCACGGTATTTATTGATATAACAAAGCTAACATCATTAACAAAAAGAATATGTTATTAACAACTTTAGTTTATTCGATTTTTTTCTGTTTCAGTCGTAAACTATTTCATTGGCAGTTATATAACTATTTGCAGCAACGATCACAAAACCGGATTTTAATTTGAGAGACTCCCTCTTAATTCAAGCCATTTAACAATCAACAGTGAGGTCATTATGTTAACGCCACAAGATCCTGAATTAACAACGATCCAGCCTATACCGCAAGAGGCTTTCGACTGGTATGATGAGTACGCCCATGGGTTGATGGACAGACGCACCTTTATGAAAAAACTGTCGACCCTGGTCGTCGCCGGTTTTTCAATGACCATGCTGGCATCCGCATTAACGCCAAACTATGCTCTGGCTGAACAGGTATCTTTTAATGATCCGGAGATAAAAGCTGAATATCAGACTTTTCCTTCCCTGCAGGGGCATGGAGAAGGGAGAGGTTATTTAGTGACACCTGCAAATTTGACCGCTAAAGCGCCTGTTGTTTTAGTGATTCATGAAAACCGCGGTCTTAATCCTTATATCGAAGATGTGGCACGACGCTTAGCAAAAGCAGGCTTCATTGCCTTTGCTCCCGACATATTGCATACCTTAGGCGGGTATCCGGGTAATGATGACGAAGGCAGAAAAATGCAGAGCTCGATGGATAAAGCAAAAATAGAGCAGGATTTTATTGCCGCCGCGCTGTTTTTAAAAGAGCATCCTTCAAGCAATGGTAAATTAGGCGCTGTGGGTTTCTGTTTTGGCGGATATATCGTTAACATGCTGGCGGCAACTATTCCCGGCAGTATAGATGCAGCAGTTCCGTTTTACGGCACGCCGGCAGCCAAGGCCTTACGGAAAAACATTAAGGCTCCTTTAATGCTGCAATTTGCAGAACTGGATCAAAGGGTGAATGACACCTGGCCGGAGTATGAACAAGATTTAAAATCACAGAATGTAAACTACATTGCGCATATCTATCCGAAAACGAATCATGGTTTCCATAATGACTCAACAGCACGTTATGACGAGGAAAATGCAGAGCTTGCCTGGCAGCGCAGCATTGATTTTTTTAACAAGTACCTCATCTGAAGACAAAAAGATAGTATGCAGTTAACAAACAGTTCAACAGATTGAGAATGCTGCAAAAGTAATCTGTGTCGTTGTTATAATTTTATGGCAATGACACATACGCAATGACTGTCTGTTGCGAAGTGGCTGCATTGCAGGCTTACATAACATTACTTATACCCATGTTACTTCAAGATGCTTTGTCAGGCGCAAGCTCGGAGAGCAGAGCAAGACGCAGCATGAGGTAATGGTATTCCCTTTTCGATTGCTGCAACGCAGCGCTGGTTTTCGAGCTCGCTCCCCGTAGGGCAAGGCAAATTGTACCCATCTGCTTTGTTATAAAATCTCTATGTAGAATAACTATACTTCAATTTTATGCCTCGCATATCGGCACAATTTGCCTTGCTGACTTTGCATCTTGAAGTATCATGGGTATAGATCCTCCTGACTTCCCACATATTGACATCTCTTTTTACCTATTTTTAAGCAACTTTCATCAAACTGTCATATAAAGGTTTTATTTTTCCTATTAAAAATCAATAAATAAGAAAAATAACATGCCAAATTTAACTGACCTATCACTTGAAAAAATTATTCAGGGTAAAAAACTGAGTGTTTATTTTCAACCAATTATTGAAAATAACGCTCCTGTTATTTTTGGCTATGAGGCATTAATACGCGGCCCGATAAATACAGCCTTTTATTCGCCCCTGTCGTTATTTAAAGCCGCCAGCGAGCAGGGACGATTAGTAGCGCTTGAACTGTTATGCCGGGAACTGTCGATTGTGCAGTTTAAGAAACTCAACCTGCCGGGAAAACTGTTTCTTAATGCCAGTCCGGAAACGCTTTTTCAGCCCAATTTTCGTTCGGGTCGCACCCTGGCGATGCTGCAGAAAATCGGTCTGGATCCAAGACGCGTAGTGATAGAATTAACTGAACATAGTCCATTAGAAAACTATGAAGTGGTCCGCGAGGCACTGAAACATTATAAAACGATGGGCTTTGAAATCGCCATGGATGATTTAGGTGCCGGTTATTCCGGGCTGCGTATGTGGTATGAATTAAGACCTGATTACGTCAAAATTGATCGCCATTTTATCCATAACATTCATAATGACAAAGTAAAACAGCAATTTGTACACTCAATTAAAAATATCGCCAAAGAGTTAAACTGTAAAGTAATTGCAGAGGGTGTTGAGACCGCTGCCGAGTTCAAATTTATAGAAAAAATGAACCTGCCATTATATCAGGGATATTACATAGCGCATCCGGCATTATTACCCGCCAGGCGGATAAAAAATGATATTTTTAGCGCAACAAGGTTGACAAAAAAGTCATCAAATAAACTTATCTCTTCCGAAACCGTGGGGGCGTTACTGCAGCATGTTGATGTTATCAACCTGGCAACTACAGTAGAATCCAGTGCCAGCTTATTTAATAAAAACCCGCAACTGGAAAGTATTCCTGTTATTGATGGAAAAAAAGCGGTTGGTTTGCTGCGCCGTAACAGCCTGACAAAATTATTTTTTTCACAATATGGCCGGGAATTATCAGGCAAAAACAGTATCGGCTCGCTGGTCGATCGCCATGTACTGTTTTTAGAAAGTGATCTGCCTATTGAACAAGCCAGTGGCTTAATCAGCGAGCAGGTTGAAAAACAAAAAGCCCTGGAGTTCATTATCACCCGAAATGGACAATATCAGGGGATCGGCTCAATCATCGATCTTCTTAAAATCATTACCGACCTGCAGATTAATAATGCGCGTTACGCAAACCCCTTGACCCTGCTACCGGGCAATGTACCTATCAATAAAAAACTGGATCAGCACCTTCAGCAGCAGTCAGTCTTTACTGTCTGCTATCTCGATCTAGACAATTTTAAACCCTACAATGATTATTACGGCTATGAAAAAGGGGATCAGATTATTACCGGTCTTGCTGATATTTTACGGGAAACAGTCACTAACAGAGATGATTTTATCGGTCACATTGGCGGGGATGATTTTATTCTGATTTTATCCACCGATAACTGGCAACAGCAATGTGATAGCATACTGGAAAAATTTTCAGAATGGGTTCGCCACCGCTACCGCCCGGAAGACCAAATGATGGGCGGAATATCTGGTGTCGATCGGGCCGGGGAAAAACAATTTTACCCTCTATTAAGTTTATCCATCGGCAGCGTCTGTCTGCCACCACCAGTTTGTAAATGCTCTCAGGAAATTGCAGTGTTGGCATCACACGCAAAATCCATGGCTAAAAAAACCAGAGGCAACTCTTTATTTATCTACGACAGCAGAGAAATAAACGATTATTCTCAAAAACAAAGGCTTAATACTGGGGTCTGTTGACCTTTCGCGTGCATTTTTGCAGTAATTTGTTCGTGTTTTATACAAGGCAGAGCCTGCGTAGTGTAATAAGCTGGCGATAACGGAGTAGAAAGCTCGAACAAATGCAGCCCTACGGGTTCATCTAAAAGCGTCCTGTGCTGCGTTGCTCGTCGTTTACATAGAATAACTATGCTTCGCTCCTCGCGCCTTGCTCAGAACGCTTTTACATTGAACAAAATTTGTACTCGAAAGGTCAACAGCCCCTAATCTGATTAAATTTGTGTTCTGTTTTATCCATTTAGATGAAAAACACCGTCATTCATGGCGGTGATGAAAATCATTGATGCGAAGCATTACCGTTACTTAGGTCTATTTTGTTGCTCGATATAAGTCGTCAGGGCATCTAGCGCAGCACCGCCACATGATCCGGCAAAGTAACTGGGAGACCATAACGCACCATTCCATAGATAACGATGTATATCGGGGAACTCTTTTCGTATCAATCGAGAGCTAACCCCCTTGAGTGAGTTGATCAATTTACTTAACTGGACTTTCGGAGGGTATTCAATAAGTAAATGAACATGATCCTGTTCTCCGTTAAACTCAGTGAGTTCTACTTCAAACTCCAAACACACCTCTACCAGAATCTCTCGTAACCTAATTAATTTTTCATCATTAAAC
>NZ_JBFGZY010000082.1:0-18588 GCF_041586535.1 Psychromonas sp.
GGCAAATTGTGCCGAGATGCCAGGCATAAAATTGAAGTATAGTTATTCTACATAGAAATTTTATAACAAAGCAGATTGGTGCAATTTACCTTGCCCTACGGGGCGCTAGCTCGAAAACCAGTGCTGCGTTGCACCAATCGAAAAGGGAATAACCATTAACTCATGTTGCGTCTTGCTCTGGTCTCCGAGCTCGTGCCTGACAAAGCATTTTGAAGTAACATGGGTATAGAAAGGGGAAAACAGCCGATTCACTGTTCTGACGATAATTACAAGGGGGGGGGCAGAGAAAAAACAAATTGGGCATAACAAAAAGCGCTCCGCAGAGCGCTTTGTATTTTACACTAAGGTTGAGTGTTTGATTCTGTGTTGGGAGTGCGTTCATTTGCTTCGCGGACTTTTAAAGAGCGCTCTTGAAATTCAAATTCATTCAATGCCTTAATGGCATTCTGAGCATCCTTTTCAGGCATCTCTACAAAACCAAAACCACGACGTTTGCCGGTATGTTTGTCTTTCATTAAACGTACTGAAAGTACTTTACCCTGTTCAGAGAAAAGAGTACGTATCGCCATTTCGTTTGCCCGGTAAGGTAAATTACCGACATAAAGGGTTGTGGTGGAAAAATCGCCGTCACTCACTTCGGCTGTTGGACTCGGGGATTCTTTTGTGCTTAAAAATTGAATTGCTATTCCGCTGGCCAATGCGCCAATTGCGAATAAAAATGCGCCTTCAAATGTTAAGCCGAACAGTTTAATAACTGCAAAACCGACAATAGCAATGATGACAGAAAGCAACACGGGAGTGTTTGATTTCATAATAAAATAACCTCAAAGATAGATAAGAAAAAATAATGAGTGTGCATATACCAATATTATAAATTAAGCTGTTACTGATCGAACTCTGCGTTTTACTAAATGACAGCTTATTGGTGATGATAGCAACCTCTGGAAACAAACTTTTCCAGAGGGCCCAGTAACACTTAATTTAATTGGTCAGATCTTTTTTGGTGTTTTTGGCTCGACAATAAAGTCTTGTTCCCTGCCAGCAATCATCCTAAAAAAACAATGATATTGTAAGCTAAATTTAACAATTTGGTTAATTCTTTAACAAGATTCAATTAATGTTTGATAGTTGAACTTGTATTTTGTGAAATAGAACACGATGGAAAAGCATTTTCTCCCCTTCAGAGCGATATTTTATTATCTAAAAACAATATGTTGCTAAAAGTGCTTTGCTCTTCGGGGGACGCTCTGAATTTGCATCTTGAACTTGTTTGGGGATGGATAACCGGGCGGAGGCTCATGATAACCACCAATACACTTTTACCTCGCCCATAAGTTGACAATGACGGGGCAGCACGCCCTGACTTTGCAGGGAGAACACTGCTTTTATTTGTTACCTGGCGGGGCGCTATAAAGATAGCGGTTAAAGGATAAATTCGATAGAATGCACGGCAATCTATACCCAAACCACTTGCTGATTGCTATGGCATGAGGTGGCTTGGGTATATATACTCATGTTACGTCAAGATGCAAAATCAGCAAGCCAAATTGTTTTTAGATGCTAGACATAAAATTGAAGGATAGTCATTCTGCATTGAGATTTTATAACGACGCAGATGAATACAATTTGGCTTGCCCTGCGGGGGCTCAGCTCGAAAACCAGTATTGCGTTACAGCATTCGATAAGGGAACACCATTATCCTCATGCTGCGCCTTATTCTGGTCTTCGAGCTGAGTCCTGATAAAGCAATCTTGAAGTATCATGGGTATAAGCCATAAACACAGCATCTATTAACAATAAGCATGCAATTAAATAGGTATTTAAAGTCTTCATGAAAAACATTCGTAACTTTTCGATTATCGCCCATATCGACCACGGTAAGTCGACTCTTTCAGATCGTTTAATCAGCACCTGCGGCGGCTTAACTGATCGTGAAATGGCTGCTCAAGTTCTGGATTCAATGGATATTGAACGTGAGCGTGGTATTACCATCAAAGCGCAAAGTGTCACCCTGGATTATAAAGCAAAAGATGGTGAAACCTATCAGCTGAACTTTATCGACACCCCCGGGCATGTTGACTTTTCATATGAAGTATCACGCTCATTAGCGGCCTGTGAAGGTGCGTTATTGGTGGTTGATGCCGGGCAAGGTGTAGAAGCGCAAACATTAGCCAACTGTTACACCGCACTGGATATGAATTTAGAGGTTGTGCCGATTTTAAATAAAATCGACTTACCTGCTGCAGAGCCGGAGCGTGTAGCGGAAGAGATTGAAGATATTATCGGTATTGATGCCACCAATGCGGTGCGCTGCTCTGCGAAAACAGGATTAGGTATTGACCTGGTTCTGGAGGAGATAGTGCGTTGTATTCCGCCACCGGTAGGTGATTTAAATGGCCCGTTACAGGCATTAATCATCGATTCATGGTTTGATAACTACCAGGGCGTTGTCTCGCTGGTGCGTATTATCCACGGTCAAATTAAAGTGGGCGATCGCATGAAAGTGATGTCTACCAAGCAGGTGCATCAGGTCGGTAAGGTGGGTTATTTTACACCTAAACAGAAAGAAACCGGCATATTAAAAGCGGGTGAAGTGGGTTATGTTATTGCTGGCATTAAAGATATTTTAGGGGCCCCCGTTGGTGATACCCTGACTATCTCAGGACATGAAGCTGTTTCCGCATTACCCGGATTTAAACGCGCTAAACCGCAAGTATATGCGGGCCTATTCCCGGTCAGCACCGATGATTATGAAAACTTCCGTGATGCACTGGGTAAATTAAGTATTAATGATGCGTCACTCTTTTATGAGCCGGAAAATTCATCGGCATTAGGTTTTGGTTTCCGCTGTGGTTTCCTTGGTTTATTGCATATGGAAATCATTCAGGAGCGTTTAGAGCGTGAATACGATCTGGATCTGATAACTACGGCACCAACGGTAGTTTATGAAGTTGAAACAACCAAAGGTGAAGTGCTGCACATCGATAGCCCCTCCAAGTTACCGCCGGTAAACGATCTTAAAGAGATCCGCGAGCCAATTGCTGAATGTAATATTTTAGTGCCGCAGGCCTACCTGGGTAATGTGATTACGCTGTGTATCAATAAGCGTGGTGTGCAGACCAAAATGGTTTATCACGGCAAACAGGTTGCGTTAACTTACCATATTCCCATGGGTGAAGTGGTCATGGACTTCTTTGACCGTTTGAAATCGACCAGTCGTGGTTACGCATCGCTGGAGTATAATTTCATTAAATTCCAGCCGGCAGACATGGTGAGAGTTGATGTATTAATCAATGGCGATCGGGTTGATGCGCTGGCGTTAATTACACACCGAACAAACTCTGAAAACTACGGGCGTGAGCTGGTTGAAAAAATGAAAGAGCTCATTCCTCGTCAAATGTTCAATATTGCAATACAAGCTGCGATTGGAAGTAAGATTATTGCCCGTTCAACGGTTAAACAATTGACTAAAAATGTATTGGCAAAATGTTACGGCGGTGATATCAGCCGTAAGAAAAAACTGTTGAAGAAGCAGAAAGAGGGTAAAAAACGTATGAAATCAGTGGGTAACGTAGATGTTCCTCAGGAAGCGTTTTTAGCGGTATTGCACATAGGTAAAGATAAATAACTCAATTTTTTAAAACGCAGATAACAAATTAATGCGCCGGTTTTATAACCTGCGCATTTTTGTTTTTTTATCAGCCGAACAACCGCAGGATGCAGGAACAGCATCTTAACGTCGTTTTGCTAAATAATCGTTTGCCCATCGCGCGATTAACGTACCTAGTCATATTAGTTAAACCGATATTGAACTGTTTTTTTCAATTATGTCAGCTTAAATAATGTGATTTTATCACAGCAATTTTTATAGGAATTAACATGGCAAATACCTTTGCACTTATTTTGGTTATTGCAACCCTGGTAACCGGCATTATTTGGGTTATTGATAAAATTAAATGGGGGCCTGCGCGTCAGGCCGCCCGTCAGGCCGCTCAAGATAAAGCCGAGATCGGACTTGATGAGAAAACATTGGCAAGGATCTGCCCTGAAAACCCGGTTATTGAAAATGCCCGTTCACTTTTCCCGGTAATTGCGGTGGTGTTTGTATTGCGCTCATTTATTTATGAGCCCTTCCAAATACCATCAGGATCGATGATGCCGACACTATTAGTCGGTGACTTTATTCTGGTGGAAAAATTTTCATACGGTGTCAAAGAGCCGATCTGGCAGAACACCTTAATTCCGATGGGTAAGGTCAAGCGTGGTGATGTTGCTGTGTTTAAATATCCGGAAGATATCCGCGTAGATTTTATCAAGCGGGTTGTTGGTCTGCCCGGCGATCGCCTGGTTTATAAAGATAAACAGTTATATTTAATTCCTGCTTGTGAAAGTGAACCATGCGGTTCATATAAAGCCCTGGATATGAATTATCTCGGCGAGCAGACTTTCGCGGATGAAGATAATAAAATGCAGGTTTACAGTGAAATTTTAGGCGAAGTTGCCCATCGTTTATTGATTAACCCGATGCGCCGGGATCAACCTGCGCATTATTTTCAGCAGCAGGGGACTTATGCCTACGAGTGGGTTGTTCCTGAAGGACAATATTTTGTGATGGGCGATAACCGGGATAACAGCAAAGACAGCCGTTATTGGGGCTTTGTACCGGAGAAAAATTTAGTGGGTAAAGCCGTTGCAATCTGGATCAGTTTTGAATTTCATCGCGACAGTACCAGTCTATTACCTTCCTGGGTACCAAGCGCTGTCCGTTTTAACAGAGTCGGTGGGATTAAATAATGAAAGATACTGAATTAAAACGTCTGGAAAAGCGTATTGGTTATACTTTTTCCGATTTTTCATTGCTGCAGCAGGCATTAACTCATCGCAGTGCACTAGGTAACCATAATGAACGTTTAGAGTTCTTGGGGGACTCTATTTTAAGTTATGCCATTTCAACGGATCTTTATATACGTTTTGCGAAAGTCAATGAAGGCGACTTAAGCCGGATGCGTGCGACCCTGGTGTGCGGAAAAATGCTGGCAGAGATCGGCCGTGAATTTCAGCTTGGTGATTGTCTGATTCTGGGGCCTGGTGAATTAAAAAGCGGTGGTTTTCGCCGCGATTCTATCATAGCCGATGGCGTAGAGGCGATTATCGGTGCCGTATTTTTAGATTCTGATATAGAAACGGTTAAACAACTGATTTTAAAATGGTTTGATAGCCGTTTGAAGTCGATTAAACCGGGGATTAGCCAAAAAGATCCTAAAACCCGTCTGCAGGAGCATCTGCAGTCGCGTAAACAGCCCTTACCCGTTTATGAAGTGCTTGATATTAAAGGTGAAGCTCATAATCAGCGTTTTACCATGAGCTGTTCAATTGAAGGGTTAAACTCCGTTCAGGGGCAAGGCACCAGTCGCCGCAAAGCAGAGCAGATAGCTGCTGATAAAATGCTAGATGCTTTATTGGGGGCGAAATAATGACACGTAAATGCGGATTGCAGGCAGTAGCAGAACAGCTGAACAAGATGCTGGAAACAAATCTTGATTTTCCAATGTTAGGAGCGAAATAATGACTCAGAAATGCGGCTTAGTGGCAATAGTTGGGCGACCTAACGTAGGTAAATCGACGCTGATTAATGCTCTGTTAGGCCAGAAAGTAAGTATTACCTCGCGTAAAGCGCAAACTACGCGTCACCGTATCTTAGGCATTGATACCGATGGTGATTATCAAACTATCTTTGTCGATACTCCGGGACTTCATATCGAAGAGAAACGTGCGATAAACCGCTTAATGAACCGCTCTGCATCAAGCTCCATCAATGATGTTGAAATGGTGATTTTTGTTGTTGAGGGCACGCACTGGAATGAAGACGATGAAATGGTGCTGAAGAAGTTTCAGTACCTGAAATGTCCGGTTATTTTAGCGGTTAACAAAATTGATAACGTTGAAGATAAAGAGCTGCTATTACCGCATCTGCAGGAACTGGGTAAGCGTTATAACTTTAAACATATTTTGCCGATGTCAGCTAAAAAAGGTGACAACATCGAAAAACTTCGTGTCTGGGCAAAAGAAGTGTTGCCGGAATCGGAGCACTATTTTCCGGAAGATTATATTACTGACCGTTCTTCACGTTTTATGGCATCCGAAATCGTCCGTGAAAAACTAATGCGCTTTTTGGGGGATGAATTACCCTATTCGGTTACCGTTGAGATAGAGCAGTTTAAACAGAAAGAGAATGGTGTGCTGCATATCAATGCGTTGATCCTGGTTGAACGTGAAGGCCAAAAACGCATGGTGATCGGTAATAAAGGTGAAAAACTCAAAGCGATTGGTAAGCAGGCGCGGATCGACATGGAAGAGTTATTTGATGCAAAAGTATTCCTGGAGATTTGGGTAAAAGTTAAATCCGGTTGGGCGGATGATGACCGGGCTCTGCGCAGCTTAGGTTATGGCGATGATTATAACGGTTAGTCTGTGCAAGGCTTTCAGCCGTTAGCCGTTAGCTGTCAGCTGTCTGCTCGTGACTAGTGACTAGTTACTAATGACTCCTAGCTCGCCGTTTTCAGAGGTTATTGAATGTCAATCGAGTCTCACAATGCGTTTATTCTGCATCGGCGTCCCTACGGGGAGACTAGTCAGCTGGTTTATCTTTTCTGTGAAGACGTTGGTAAAGTGAGCCTGGTTTATAAAGGCGGACGCAGCAGTACGCGTATGAAACGCGGTATGGCGCAACCCTTTACCCTGTTACAAGTCAGTTATTTTGGTCGCGGCAGCCTGAAAACGGTTAAATCCGTTGAAGCAAAAAGCCAGGTAGTTCCTCTGGTCGGACAGCGCCTGTTCATGGCCATGTATATCAATGAATTATTATACCGTTTACTGCAGGATGAAACAGCTTGTGATGGTTTGTTTGAATGTTATCAGAAAACCCTGTTACACATTGCCGGTGATAACGATCCGCAGATAGCTCTGCGCCTTTTTGAATTAACCTTAATTGAAACATTAGGTTACGGCGTTAACTTTAGTGAAGATATTTATAGCGGTGAATTGATTGAAGACGGCTACGAATATCAATATGTGCAGCAGGAGGGTTTTTTTGCCAAACAGGCAATCCATAAAAAACATGACGTTTATAGCGGAGCAGATATAATCGCCCTGGGGCGGCGCGATTTTTCAGATGCAAATGTATTAAAATCAGCAAAGCGATTTTGCCGGCAGGCATTAGCCCACTTATTAGGTGGAAAACCATTACATAGCCGCACACTCTTTGCGGCTAAATAACAAAGGATAATTTATCAATGAGCAAGATCTTACTTGGCGTTAATATCGATCATATCGCAACCTTACGTAATGCGCGCGGTACTTGTTTCCCTGAGCCTGCTCATTTAGCAGCTGTTGCCGAGTGCGCCGGAGCCGATGGTATCACTATCCATCTGCGCGAAGATCGCCGCCATATTAGAGACCGTGATGTTGCGGTGCTTGCACAAACCTTACAAACACGGATGAACTTAGAGATGGCCGTGACCGAAGAGATGGTTGAAATTGCATTAAAAACACAGCCAGCCTTTGTTTGTCTGGTACCGGAAAAACGTGAAGAGTTAACCACTGAAGGCGGCTTAGACGTGGTCGGTTCATTTGCTAAAATTGAATCTGTGGTAAGCCGTTTAAACAGCGCCGGTATTCAAGTCTCTTTATTTATTGATCCGGAAAATGCACAAATTGATGCCGCATATAAAACCGGCGCCGCCTATATTGAGCTGCACACGGGACAATATGCCGATGCGCAGTCTGAGCAGATTCAGGATGCTGAGTTACAGCGTATCGCCAAAGCGGCAACCTATGCACATAAAGCCGGGTTAAAAGTGAATGCCGGCCACGGTTTGAACTATCATAATGTTAAACCCATTGCCGCATTACCTGAGATTATCGAACTTAATATCGGTCATGCGATTGTTGCACGCGCGCTTGTTGACGGTTTTGCTGCTGCGGTGACGGAAATGAAACGTCTGATGGTTGAAGGACGTAACGGCTAAAAAGCTTCATTTTCATCTCCGGGCATCTGCATGTATCCGGTGATGCCGTTAATTGCAGATTGTTTTAATACAGGTTTAAAGGCGGAATAATTTTGTCAAACTCTCCATTTTGTGTTTACCAGATACGTCAGCATTTTCCGATCTTAGATCAGACGATTAATGAACATCCTCTGATCTATTTGGATAATGCGGCCACAACACAAAAACCGCAGGTTATGGTGAAGGCGATGAACGCCTATTATTTTAACGATAATGCCAATGTCCACCGTGCCAGCCACCATTTAAGCCTGCGTGCAACAACTGCCTTTGAAGCGGTAAGAGAAAAAGTCAAAACATTTATTAACGCCAGAGACTGCAAAGAGATTATCTGGACAAAAGGGACAACGGAAGGCATTAATTTATTAGCTAACGTATTATCGAAACAGCTGCAGGTCGGTGATGAGATCGTTATCAGTACGCTGGAGCATCACGCTAATATCGTGCCCTGGCAGATGCTGGCTGAATCCCGGGGAGTCATCCTGAAAATCATTCCGTTGACCGAGGATCAGCAGCTGGATCTTAATGCTTATCAGGATCTTCTGAGCGACAAAACCAAAATTGTATCGGTGACCCATGTCTCCAATGCGCTGGGTGTGATAACCCCCGTTAAAGAGATAACCAGACTGGCTCATCAGGCCGGCGCCCAGGTTATTATCGATGGTGCCCAGGCGGTTGCGCATCAGCTGGTTGATGTGCAGGATATTGATTGTGATTATTATGTTTTTTCCGCCCATAAATTATTTGGCCCGACAGGTGTCGGGGTTTTATTCGGTAAACAGGATCTGTTAGACGCTCTGCCTCCCTGGCAGGGAGGGGGCGAGATGATTAAAACTGTCAGTTTTGAAAAAACCACCTACAACCAGTTACCTTTTAAATTTGAGGCAGGTACGCCTAATATCGCCGGCGTGATAGGGTTGGGCGCGGCAATTGACTTTATCAGTGCTTTTAACCGTCAGGATTTGATCGACCACGAACTGTCGTTATTAAGTTTTACTGAGCAAGCACTAGCAGAAATGCCAGAAATCACTGTTTTTAACGCCGGCGGGGTTAAATCCGCTGCGCTGAGTTTTTCTGTGCAGGGTGAGCACTCTGCCGATATTGCGATGTTATTAGATGCGCAGGGGATTGCCGTGCGCAGCGGAACGCATTGCGCGATGCCATTGATGGCGGAGCTTAACTGCAAAGGCACAGTGCGTGTCTCATTTTCAATTTATAATACCCTCGAAGAAGCTGAGCGTTTTATTGAAGCGCTGAAAAAAATATTAGAGATGTTGGAATAATAAAAAGTCCTTTTTAATGAAACAATAAAATCTCATAGATAGGCAAACTCCCGAAGGGCAAGTCGATAAACGCTGCTCTTCGTTTAGCTCATCAGCCCTCTGCCTAGAATATCATCACTTATCATCTTGCAGACTCCTGCATCTTCAAGTAACTTGGCTATAGCTACATGGCAACTAACTGATTTTAGTTGATTAGCGCCATTTCAGCCTAAAAATACCGCATTAAACTTTAACTAAAAACATTAACTAAAAACATTAACTACAGCCCTTTAGTGATAAGGGGTAAGAGGTGAAGTTATGAAAATTGTTATCGCACCCGATTCATTTAAAGAATCGCTTTCGGCCATGGCAGTGGCAACTTGCATTGAAAAAGGTTTTTCGCAAATTTTCCCAGAGTGTCAATATATCAAAATCCCTCTTGCCGATGGCGGCGAAGGGACGGTTGATGTTTTAGTTGATGCGCTTAATGGGGAAAGGCAAAAGCAGAACGTTCATGGCCCTATTTCAGGTAATGTTAATGCGGTATGGGCGTTGCTTAATGACGGGCAGGCTAAAACCGCATTAATCGAAATAGCGGCGGCTTCCGGTCTGGATCTGATTACCCCTGATCAACGTAACCCGCTTATCGCGACTAGCTTTGGCACCGGGCAATCAATACTGCAGGCATTAGATTTAGGCGTTGAAAAAATTGTGATTGGTTTAGGCGGTAGTGCAACCAATGATGGTGGTGCGGGTATTTTACAGGCCCTTGGCGGTCAATTATTAGATGCTCAGGGAAATCAACTGCCTGTTGGCGGCGCGGCACTTGCTGATTTAGCTGTTATCGATCTAAGCAACCTTGATAAACGCTGCGCCGAGGTGGAATTTATTGTTGCCTGTGATGTATCAAACCCATTAACCGGCGACAATGGTGCAAGTCACGTATTTGGACCGCAAAAAGGGGCAACCCCGGAGATGGTTGAGTTGCTTGATCGTGCCTTAGGTCATTTTGCCGATATTGCGGCGCAGACTACCAATATCAACCAGCAAAATAGTGCCGGATTCGGCGCTGCAGGCGGCGCGCCACTGGGTTTATCCTTAGCCTTTAATATTCAAATTCAAGCAGGTATCGATATGGTGCTGGATATTTTAAAGGTCGATGATGCGCTACAAGGTGCTGATTTAGTGATCACCGGTGAAGGGCAGATGGATAATCAGACGCTTAATGGCAAAACACCTTTTGGTATTGCTAAACGTGCTCAGGCACGCGCCATTCCCGTGATTGCGATTGCCGGATCCTTAGGCACACAAGTAGAAGCACTCTACGACAATATCGACAGTATCTTTGGTACCGTCAGATCTCCGCAAAAACTTCCTCAAGTATTAACAGAAGCTGAAGCAAATTTAACGCGAACGGCCAGAAATATTGCCGCAACCTTGCTGCTGGGCAATCGCCTCCCGTTAAAGTAAAGCTCTCACCCAAAGCTAACTAACTTACTTATTTAAAAACAATCAATTAGATGTTTCTAAGAGAGGCCTAAAAATCCTCTTTTAAAACCCTAAGGGATTCTTGCGCTCAAAAAAAGGTTTATTATGACTCAATTACTTTCACACAGCTTTTACCCAATGGAAAATATTATTCAAAATTATGTTTGGGGAAGCCGTACTTCTATCCGTGAACTGTTAGGTATTAACAACCCTGATAACCAGCATCAGGCAGAGATCTGGATGGGGGCTCATCCCAATGGTTGCTCTAAAATCAAGATAGATTCAGAAACACAGCTTTTATCTAATTTTATCAACCAGCATAAATCAGAGACTTTGACTGCACAAACTGAGGCGCAATTTGGTGAACTGCCATACTTGTTTAAAGTGCTTGCCGCGGGGGAAGCTTTATCAATTCAGGTTCACCCAAGTAAAGCGCAGGCAGAAGTAGGTTTTGCCAAGGAAGAGCAGGCAGGTATTCCGCGCACTGCTGCAAACCGTAATTATAAAGATCCTAACCATAAACCCGAGCTTGTCTATGCACTGACCCCTTATCAGGCAATGAATGGTTTTAGAGAATTTGCAGAAACAATCGCTTTATTTAAACAAGTCAATATCAGCGCGATTGCTGATCTGGTTGATGCATTTGCCGCAGCGCCAGGCTCAAAGGGCCTTGAAAGCTTCTTCTCGGCCATACTTTCTCTGCAGGGGGAAGTAAAAGAAAGTGCTGTAAAATCACTGCTTGAGTATGCCAATGCCAATAAAAACGATCCGTTATTTGCCCTGATCTTAGAGCTTGCAGAGCAGCATCCGGGTGATATCGGTTTATTTTCCCCATTAATGCTGAATGTGATCACCCTGCAACCTGGCGAAGCGATGTTCCTCTATGCCTGTACGCCGCATGCGTATCTCAAAGGCACCGGTCTGGAGATCATGGCCAATTCTGATAACGTTTTACGTGCCGGTTTAACGCCAAAATATATTGATGTAAAAGAGTTGGTTGCTTGTACTAAGTTTGAAGCTATCCCTTTTGATACGCTGCGATTTACGCCTGAAGAAAAACAGGGTGGGTTGTATTACGCTATTCCGGTGGATGATTTTAAATTCGCACTATTTGAATCTGTGAAGGATTTAACCATAAAGACACAAAGCGCAGAGATCCTCTTGGCTTTGGATGCAGATCTAACCTTAAGACATCAAAATGGTGAAACAGTCACCATTGGCAAAGGTGAGTCAGTCTTTATTCCTGCCTATGCACAGCAATACCAGCTAACCTCTACAGGCCGAGTTGCCCGCGCATTTAACTAAATTACAGCACATACAGGGCAAAAATACCCTGTATGTGCTATTTCTCGAAAGTTATACCCCTCTAGAATCCCTGACTCTTTAACCTGTCTATCGTAGATCATAGCTCTCCGCCCTTTTCTGGCCGCTCGTCACTTATTAGAACATTTGTCTTTTTTCTCCTCCTGCAGAGATGGCTAATTTAGATATATATCCTAATATTTGGGCAGGAGAAGGGAAGTAAGGCTTTCCATAGGTCTCTGAGTATTTTCTGATTTTACAAACTGTTATAGATCATTGTGTGAAAAACAGGTTATTGCCAAAAATATTGATTGGCAAACTGCCTGAAGAGGCTATTAAAGTAGCTTGGATAACAGTGAGGGGTAGTTAGCATGAGAAATAAAACTCTATTTTGCAGCGTTTTAATTTTTGTTTTTTTACAGATAAGTTGCACTAGCCAGCAGTCTAGATCAACAAGCAGCGTTGTAGACTTTCTCTATCCAACGGAGTTAAACACTGTTATCCAACCCTCTATTCCGACCTTAAATCTCCCGCTTAAAGTGGGGATTGCATTTGTGCCAGAGCAAAGCGGAGCCGGATTAACATCAGTCAGTAAAACAGAATTACTTGAGAAGGTAGCCAGCAGCTTTAAAGCGCTCAGTTTCGTTAGTGATATTGAGGTTATCCCCGCGGAGTAACTTAAAGCTGGTGGCAGTTTTAATAATCTTGAGCAGATACAGACAATGTACGGTATCGATATTATCGCGCTGGTTTCATACGATCAGGTCCAGTTTACAGATGAAGGCGTGCTCTCATTAACCTACTGGACCATAGTCGGAGCTTATGTCGTTTCCGGAGAGATGAATGACACCAGCACAATGTTGGATACTGTGGTTTATGATATCAAAAGTAAAAAGATGTTATTTCGGGCGCCCGGTACAAGTGTGGTAAAAGGCAGTGCGACGCCTGTAAACCTTAGCAAGCAGCTGCGGGAGGACAGTCTCAAAGGGTTTAATATAGCCTCTGAGGAGATGACTAAAAACCTGCATATGCAACTTACAAGGTTTAAAGAAAATATCAAAAAGAATCCAGAGCAGGTTAAAATTGTTCATCGTGAGGGTTATTCAAGCAGTAGCGGTGGGGCTTTTAATCTTTATGAACTAATCATATTCTTGCTTATCGTTTGTGCCAAAAATACCGCTGATAACCTAAATAGAGGTAAAAAACGATCTCTTTAATATGCGCTCAGTAATGATTTCTGGCCCGGAAAATCATTACTTTTTATCAGTTTTGAAGGGGAAAATACTATGAAAGCCGGTCAAATGGGGTTTAATCCGGATTATGCGGAACAGGCTCCGACACTTGAGCAGGTGAGCGGGCTCAGTGGTAATGCTGTTGTTGAATTCGGTACACCCTGGTGCGGTTACTGTCAGGCGGCAACACCTGCAGTGCAGGAAGTATTGCGCGAACAGTCAGATCTGCTGCATATCAAGGTCTATGACGGTAAAGGAAAGGTCTTGGGGCGGGCTTTCAGGGTTAAGCTCTGGCCGACGCTGATCCTGCTGCATAATGGTCAGGAAGTGGCGCGTGTGGTACGTCCTACAAGTGCTGACGAAGTGCGCAGGCTGCTGGCACAATCTCAATAACTGCATCAAAAAATCTCGCAGAGTCATTTTTTGCTGTCCTTGAATCAGGTACTTCTGAAATCAGTTTTGATTAAAATTGTGGAGGAAAATGATAATGAAAATAACAACACCTATTGTCCTGATTCGGGGATTGTTTAGAGAGCAAAGGCATTGGGGTATTTTTCCGGCGCTGCTGGCGAAGACATTTCCTGATGCAAAAATTATATGCGTTGATATTCCGGGTACCGGACAGCGATATCGTGAACCTTCGCCGACCTCGATTGAGTCTATGGTGGACAAGATCAGAGCAGAGTTTGAAGGACAGATTTATGTCAATATTATCGCCATTTCAATGGGCGGGATGATTGGCCTGCAGTGGGCAACAATGTACCCGAAAGAAATTAACAGCCTCACCTGTATTAATACCAGTGCCGCAAATTTCTCTAAGTTTTACCATAGATTACTGGCGAAAAATTATTTTACCATTCTCAAGACACTCTTCGTGGGGGTGAGAAAAAGAGAGCAGATTATCTATAAGCTGCTCTCCAACCGGCCGGAAGATATTAACGTAATCAATAACTGGGTTGCTTATGCTCAACAATATCCGGTCAGTAACATCAATTTTTTTAGGCAATTATGGGCGGCATTTAAGTTTACTATTGATAAACAGGTAAACTGCAGGGTACTGTTTATCTCATCGGTCTGCGATAACCTTGTCAGCCATGAAGCCAGCAAAGCAATTGCGCAGCAGTGGGAAGTGCAGCTGCTTATCAATTTGCATGACGGGCATGATATTGCGCTGGATAATCCGCAATGGTTATGTGACAACGTAGAGGGCTTTATAACAAGATGTTTAACAAAAAAATCAAGATGAAAGATGTCCACTTTTAAACAATCATTAGCTTTATCCGCGTTGGGTAGGGAAGTAAATCTGCCTATCTGTTTTTTGCCAGGGGAAAAGGGTATTGAACTGTTTTACACCTATTATCAGGGTAAATCTTTATCCCACCGTTTCGAGTTTCGCAGGGGCAACAGGGCAATATTTGAAATCCTGCTTCCACATTACGAAAAGAACATGATAGCGCTTTGCACTGTGCTGCAGGGGCGGGGTCTTTGCCCTGCTGGTGAAGAAAAAGTATTTTCTTTATGGACTCGTCTGGCGCTCTGGTTAACCGCGGGAAAACCCATTTTCTGCGCTGAGATTGCCCCTGGCCTTTATGCAAATCTTCACTTGTCATTTGCCGAGGCAAGTTCCGTTTACTGCTATCGCCTTGCGCTTTGCCGTAAAGGAGCACAGGAGGCGATTGTCCTTATCTCTTCAAAGCACAGCAGACAATCCGGTTGTTATCGACAAGGGCAAAGTACAAAATTTAATTATCTGAAGCTGACCATGGACGGATTTAACCAGCTTATTGAGTCGCTCACTTTGTTTATGGACCGTCAGGTTTTTGCCAACGTGAGGCAAAATATAAAATAGCGATTTCAGAAGTTAACTTTTTCGGGTTTATACCCATGTTACTTCAAAATGCTTTGTCAGGCGCGAGCTCGGAGGCCAGAGCAAGACGCAACACGAGGTAATGGAATTCCCTTTTCGATTGGTGCAACGCAGCGCTGGTTTTCGAGGTCGCGCCCCATAGGGCAAGGTAAATTGTACCCATCTGCGTTGTTATAAAATCTCTATGTAGAATAACTATACTTCAATTTTATGCCTAGCATCTCGGCACAATTTGCCTTGCTGACTTTGCATCTTGAAGTATCATGGGTATATATATGAAGTTTCAGGGTAAGGTTTTCAATTGGAATGATGATAAAGGGTTTGGTTTTGTTGAGCCCAATGGCGGCGGTGAGCGCGCTTTTGTACATATCAACGCTTTTACCGGTGGATCTCGTCGGCCGGCTAATGGTGATCTTATTATTTATGAATTGGCGGCAGATAAAAATAAGCGCTATCGGGCAGCTAAGATAAAATTTGCCTGTGACAGCAGAAAATCTAAGGCAAAGTCCAAATTAAACAAGAGCAATATGGTCAGCACGGTTTTCACATTAACTTTTTGTGCCGGGCTGATTGTGCTAGTACTGACAAACAAATTACCTGTTGTTGTACCGGCTTTTTATCTGTTAATGAGTATTGTCGCTTATATTGCCTATGCAATAGATAAGTCCGCTGCACAAAACGGGCGCTGGCGAACACAAGAGAGTACCCTGCATCTGTTTGCGCTTGCTGGTGGCTGGCCGGGTGCTTTGTATGCGCGAAATAAGTTACGTCATAAGTCAAATAAACAGGAATTTAAAGCAGTATACTGGGTGACCGTGCTCCTGAATTCAGGTGCTTTATTCTGGCTGTTAAGCGAACAGGGGGCACTTTTGTTAAATAACCTTATTCCTGCCGTTTTAAAGGGTTAACAAAAAATAAAAATATGCTGTTTGCAGCTTGTACTGCGTATTGTTTTAGATAATAAGTAATGGTCTAAACTAGAAAAAGCTATTTAAAATAAGGAGAGTTTTATGTCATTAATTGCATTTCTTATCATTGGTGCTCTGGCCGGTTGGTTTGCCGGGCAACTTATAAAAGGATCCGGTTTTGGTCTCTTCGGCAATATAGTCATTGGCGTAATTGGTTCATTTATTGGTGGTTTTGCGTTTCGTCTGCTCGGACTGCATTCGGGCAGTTTTATCGGGTCACTGGTTACTGCGACCGTCGGCGCGGTTATTTTGCTCTACGTTGTACGCCTGGCTAAGTCATAGTTTTTTATCCGCTCTAAAGCCTAAAAAATAAAAATGAGAAAAGCTGTCTTAACCTTTGTGAGGGTGGCGGGCAACTGACGGCACCTCTCTATTTGCATATGGTGCTAAACTTAGCTGATGACAAACGCCTGGCTTGCTGTTCGCTTAAAAGCTGCAGCATTTACAAAGGCGCCATGATCTACAGCTAATGACAAGAGGGCCGCTTTGATGGGTAATATTAGAATTGTTGAAGGTGATTTAACTGAGGCAAATGTTGATGCCATTGTGAATGCTGCTAATCCGGTGATGCTGGGCGGTGGTGGTGTTGATGGGGCTATTCATCGTGCCGCCGGCCCGGCATTAAAAGAGGCATGTCTTAAAGTTAAACAAGTTAACGGAAAACGCTGTCCTTGCGGAGAAGCGCGTATCACCCCCGCGGGAGATTTAGCGGCAAAGTATGTGATTCATACCGTCGGCCCGATATATAAACAAGCCTCCAACCCCAGTGTTTCCCTCGAGTCCGCTTATCTCAACTCGCTGCGTTTAGCCCTTGAAAACCACTGTAAAAGCGTGGCTTTTCCGGCTATCTCCTGCGGTATTTACGGTTATCCGCATAGGGAGGCTGCAGAAGTTGCATTAGATATCTGTTATGAGCAGGAATTTAAAACATTAGATATTTATTTCTATTTAGTTGACCGCTCAATGGTTGAGATCTGGAAGGCAATAAATAACGATCTGCGCAGTTAATAACGGCTTAAGAATTAAATAACTTAATCGTTATCAACCTGCCAGCGCCGACTGGCAAAGAAACATATACAGACCGGTGCCTGCCATAATACTTAGCAGGGCATTGCCCCGCCATAGATGCAGTCCAACAACTAAAGCAAGTGCCAGCAGTTCAGCAGGACCATCGTTGAACGTGCTAAAACGCAGATCGCGAAAACAGTAGAACAGTAACAGTACCATCATGACTGGTGGCAGGTAACGGCCCAGATAGAGCAGCATAGGATGATCGCTGACTTTATACAGGAGGATAAAAGGTAGTGCCCGGGTCATAAAGGTGGCGATTGCCATTACCGTTATAACTAATAATAAGTAGTGGATATCCTGCATCTATAAGGCTCCTTGTTTTTGTGGCTTACCCGGCTTTTGTACGCAGCGAAACAGCAGCAGAATAATAATAGATAACATGATCGACATCAGTAACATATTGTCGCGACTAAACAACCAAATCGACACAAAAGCGACTGCTCCAGCCATTATAAAGGGGCGAGATTCGCGCACCGACTTGTACTGTTCGATTGCCAGCACCATAAATAATGCCGGCAGCGTAAATTCGAGTCCGGTGGTATCAACACTGATATTTGCCCCGAGAATAGCGCCGAGGGTTGAGCCGATCACCCAGTAGCTATGATTAAATGCCGTGATCAACAGGTAAAAGTCTGTCTTTTCTTTATCTTCAGGGGGATGGGTACCGGTCAATAACGAGTAGGTTTCGTCGGTTAGCCCAAAAATTAGGTAAAACTTTCGCCACCAACGTGTCTTGAACTTGTTGATCAGGGAGATTCCGTAGAACAGATGCCGTGAATTCAACAATAAAGTGGTGATTGCCACCTCCATAAGACCGGCGTGGTTTGCCAGTAGTCCAACCGCCATAAACTGCCCCGCACCCGCGTAGATCACGGTTGCCATCAGGGTGGCATAAATCCAGTGAAAGCCGAGTTCGTTGAACAGGATACCAAATGCCATGCCCATCGGAATGTAGCCGAACAGCACGGGAAAGGTTGCCTTGAAGGCTGTCAGCAAAAGTGCTTTATTCATTAAACAGTTATCTCCTGTACTCATCAGTCACCCTGCCGTATAAAAAGAGGCTCACAAAGAAGAGTGACTTTTCCGGTTACTAAAGGAGTATTTTCTGATGGAAATGTGAAAAACAAAAGGATTATACTCAGCAAATACCAGAGAGCAAAAATAGTTTGCATCTTGAAGCATCATGGGTCTATACCTAGGGTCTTATATGGACTCCCGCCGTATGTCAAAAAGAAATTACAAACAAAGTTAGATGCTGGCTTATATACGGGCTCAAGTTGAGGAGCTACCTCTGGCCTCTCATATGTTTTCGCACCTTCATGACTTTTCTGTTGA
>NZ_JBFGZY010000083.1:0-18448 GCF_041586535.1 Psychromonas sp.
ATGCTAGCTAGACATAAAACTACGTTTTAGTCTTTGTTATTGATTTTGCAATTAGAACAACTAGTTACTGCAATCAATGCCTTGCTTTCATCCATTTTTCCTACGCCTAAATAGATCATCTAATTAACGGAATTGGTATAAGCAGCACATAATGCCTGACTTATTGCTGTTTATGGTGTATGAATGCCCCCTACAGTTATAAGTTTCCGGGGCGCGGGGGTTAGCCAGCTTTGTTTTGAACAATGCATCATTAAATGCTCAATGGTAGGGGGCGTTTTATGCAGCATATAATGCCGTTCAGCAGATCGATTGCGGACTTACCCTTTGTTATGGTGCATGGAAAACACCCTACAGTTATAAGTTTCCGGGGCGCGGGGGTTAGCCCGCTTTGTTTTGAACAAAGCATTAATTAACCTCAATTCTGGATAAGCAAATCGATACAGCGCCCTTATTTTCGCGTATTTCTGCGTTAAATCATCTCCCAATAGCCTGCTATTGCTTCGATGATTTGCCTTGAACTACACAAAACTAACAGCACTGTATAATACAAATCTTTAATATGTTGATATTAAAGAAAACTACGATTCCATTATCCAGAACTGAGGTTAATTAAATGTTTAATGACAGGGTTGTTATAATCAGAAAAAATGAAAGAAAGAGTTGATACCTGGCGTTAGCGCGAGCGGGACATCAATTTGAAAAAATCAGGTTACCCGGGTGACTTCATTTAGGCTGGTAATACCCTTTATTACCTGCTGTAGGGCAGACTCGCGCAGGGTATACATGCCCTCCTGACGGGCTAATTTGGCGATCTCCATGGCGTTACCGTTATTTAAAATAACATGGCCGATCTTCTCGCTCATCTCCAGTACCTCGTAGATGCCCACCCGGCCTTTATAACCTTCGGTGCATTTACCACAGCCCACCGGTTTATAAACGGTGATCCCCGCGGCTATCTGCTGGTCAGTAAAACCGATGGTTTTTAATTCAGCGGGTTCAAAAACCTCTTCGCTTTTACATTCATTGCATAGCCGTCGCGCTAAACGCTGGGCAATAATCAGGGTGACCGAGGAGGCGATATTAAAAGCGGGTACGCCCATATTGAGCAGACGGGTCAAGGTTTCCGCGGCAGAGTTGGTATGCAGAGTAGATAACACCAGATGCCCGGTTTGCGCCGCTTTGATGCCGATTTCTGCAGTTTCCAGATCGCGGATTTCACCGACCATGACAATATCGGGATCCTGACGTAAAAAAGAGCGCAACGCAGAAGCGAAGGTTAAACCGGCTTTAATATTGATCTGCACCTGATTAATGCCGGAAAGATTGATCTCCACCGGATCTTCCGCCGTGGAGATATTGCGCTCCACGGTATTAAGAATATTCAGGCCGGTATACAGGGAGACGGTTTTACCACTGCCGGTCGGGCCAGTGATCAAAATCATCCCCTGAGGTTTACTCAGGGCATGCAGGTATTTGCCTTTCTGCTCATCGGAATAACCTAAACGGTCGATATCCAGACTCGCCGCCGAGGAGTCGAGGATACGCATCACCACCTTCTCCCCCCACATGGTCGGCAGGGTGCTGACGCGCAGATCGACATTGCGTTTATTGGAGATTTTCAGCTTGATCCGCCCGTCCTGCGGCACACGGCGCTCGGCAATATCCAGTTTGGACATTACTTTCAGGCGCGCGGAAAAGCGGTTGGCCAGATTAACCGGCGGGGTGGCCACTTCATGCAATATACCGTCGACACGAAAGCGGATGCGGTAGGTTTTCTCATAGGGTTCAAAATGCAGATCCGATGCCCCTTTGCGCACCGCATCCAATAAAATGCTGTTAATATACTTAACAATAGGTGCATCATCGTCATTGTTGCCCTGCGCCTCATCAAGGCGGGAGCCGGCATCATCGACCTCGATATCGTCGATATCCCCCATATCCATATCACCGAGAGAACTGACATCGTCCTCGAGCAGGGTTTCTATCGCCTGACTGAGGTATTTCTCCTCCACCAGCAGGGCCTCGGTGTGGATGGAAAAGCTGAAACCAAAATCCTCCAATGCCGAGACATTGGTCGGGTCGGACATGGCGATATACAGGGTTTTTTGCTGCACGTAGACAGGCAGGGCATGATGTTTTTCTATTAGTTTCTGATTGACAAACTTTTCCGGAATCTGATCCAGATCCAGAGTCGAAGAATCTAATAGAGGAAGACCATACTCATTTTCGCAGAACTGCGCAAGGGTCAGGCTGTTTATATAGTTATTATCCACCAGATAGGTGACTAATGCTTTTTTTTCCTGTGAAGCTGCTGTGGTGATCTGCTGGAGTTTATCGAAGGGGAGTAAACCACGCGCGGCCAGGCTGGACGCCAGGCCGCTGATATTATGGGTTGCCATTAGCTATTAACAAAGACCATCTTCTGAACAGTTATCACCTTCTGTTTTATTATGACTCCAGGTTACATGCCCATTAGCATATGCACCATCTAATACGTAAACCCTAGCGCTACTACCGATGTTTTGCGAAGTTGCAGTAAGTCTAATTGCTGCAGACGTCGCATTACTAAGAACAACAGAATTAACAAAATTAGACGCTGTTGGTGCATCAGGAATACCATTTGCGCCCTGTGTTCCACAGCTTGCTAACGAACTATCTATTTGAGCACACAGATCAACCGCTTGCTTCGTCGGGGCAGTTGCTAAAATAACTTCAGAAAACTTTGCTTTCTCTGTATATGTATTATAAGCAGGCAACGCCACGGCTGCCAGAATACCGATAATTGCGATTACAATTAACAGCTCGATTAATGTAAAACCTTGTTGTACTTTTTTCATTTTATCTTCCTTAATAGTTAAGCTTAATTTATTTAAACTTTTGTCCTTTTTCTCATCAACCTAGCTATCAAAGCGGTTAATGATTAAAATTTAAAAAAAGTTAATATCCTCAAGCGAACGGTGGTAATAAGAACATTGGTTAATAATAATAGTAATTAATCTTTGCTGACAACAAAAACAACTCTTTGTTATTTCCTTGCCATTCAGATTAACCACCGCCTTAGTTAGTCTTTTACAGACCGCAAACTAATTCATTCGGTTTTCAATTCTAACCTATTGTCCGAAAAAAAATAGAGGAAAATAGGCAAAACAGTTAAAAATTTTGAATTGGCTCATTAAATAACTTACTTCTAACCTCCTCCACTAATTACTTTCCCAGAACTCAGGCAACGGGGCAAGCGGTAATTTTTCACAACATGAGCAAGATCTAATTATTGAAGCGGGGTCTGCCGTTCAGCTAACTTAGTTTGTTGGCCTTCGCTTGCAGGCCAATGATTTTAACTCATCTTTGGTATTCCTCCCTTAACGGCGTGTAGACTATGAGGAACCGAAACGCAGTTTCGCAGTTCGAAAAGTCATGCTCTTTGCACAGCCAAAGAAAACAGGGCACGCAGAGCTTTGCCCGCTCGTAATACCAATCAGATTAATTATCTGATCATTTATGCTTGTTAAAATAAATGCTAGCTTCGTTATTGATTTTGCAATTAGAACAACTAGTTACTGCAATCAATGCCACGCTTTCATTTATTTTTCCTGACGCCTAAACAGATCATTTAATTAATCCAATTGGTATAACACTACGCTGTCGCATAACTCGCCCAAAAGAAAGCCTGCCCAGCCATTTTTTTATCTTGCACTGCCCAATCACATTTTGACGCACCATCTCAGACATTACATCCCTGTACTGGCTGAGATTAGAAAAATCTAGGCCGAGCCTTCTCATGAACCTAAACTGTCGTTTAATTCGCTCCTTGATTTTTCTTGCGAAAGTGTTTGTTCACTGCAAGAAAAATGGATGGGGAAAGCGTAGCCAATGCGGCTAGGAAAATTTCCGTTTGCGTTTTTCTTATCCGAACGGCAACTTTAGCAAAGGAAATCGTGGAAGATTTCATTAGCCTTTGCATGCACAGGGATGTGCATTCAAAGGCGGTGCGTTAAGAAGTTGTTGGGCGGATAAGAATAAAAAACGTACGGAACGGCACTTTTTGGTTACTTTTTCTTGCTGTTGAGAAAAAGTGACTCGCCGTCAGGGCGAAACGACCAAAAAAGAAAGTTAAACCAAACGCTCCAAGCGAAAGCTTGCGAAAAATTAAATTGGCTACGAGTGTCGAGCCCGCGACCCGCCACTCAAATCCTTAAAACAGCGCCTTATTGATCCATAAATGCGCAAAAATACTGGCGATATAACCTAAAGCAATCACCGGCGTCCATTTCAGGTGTGCCGCAAAAGTATAGATACCGCGCGCCTGTCCCATCAGCGCCACACCGGCGGCGCTGCCGATAGAGAGCATACTGCCGCCCACTCCGGCGGTTAAGGTTACCAGTAACCACTGCCCCATGCTCATATCCGGCTGCATGCTCAAGACAGCAAACATTACCGGAATATTATCCACAATCGCCGATAACACACCGACAGTAACGTTGGCATAGGTGGCATCCCAGTTGGTGTACATCGCTTCGGAAACCATGCCTAAATAACCGATAAAGCCGAGACCGCCGACACAAACCACCACCCCGTAGAAGAACAGCAGAGTATCCCATTCCGCTTTCGCCACTTTGTTAAAGATATCAAAGGGCATACCGTCACCCAAGGCGCGCAGACGTTCATGCTCGACCTTATCTTCAGTGCGGTTAAGGGCGTTGTAATAATAGGTTTTATGGGTTTTACGCAGGAAGAAAGCGAAAAACTGCAATAGACCTAAACCGAACATCATGCCTAATACCGGCGGCATGCCTAAGAATGAATGGCCCAATACCGCAAAACAGATAGTCAATAAAAACAGGGCAACGATACGCATCGCGCCGCGCTTCAGTTGCACCACTTCACCATCCCCCTGCGCCACTTCGCGGGAGATAAAAAAGCTCATAATGATCGCCGGCACCAGGTAGTTAACCACAGAAGGTAAAAACAGGGTAAAGAAATCAGCAAACTTAACCATGCCTTTCTGCCATACCATCAGGGTAGTGATATCACCGAAGGGGCTGAAAGCACCGCCGGCATTAGCCGCGACAACAATATTGATGCAGGCAATGGCGATAAATTTATGGTTGCTGCCACCCACTTTCATAACAATGGCGCACATCAGCAGCGCTGTGGTCAGGTTATCGGCGATCGGCGAGATAAAGAATGCTAGAATACCGGTTAACCAGAAAATCAAACGCAGGGTAAAACCTCTGTTAACCATCCACGAGCGCAATGCATCAAATAATTGCCGCTCCTCCATGGCATTGATGTACGTCATCGCTACCAGCAGGAAGAAGAACAGCTCGGCATATTCCAGCAGGTTATGGCGGAAAGCCGCCTCTGCGTCATGGGACATGCCATGCTGGGTATAATAAAAGCCGATCATCGCCCAGATAATACCCGCAGCGACCAAAACCGGTTTGGATTTACGCAGATGCAGTACATCTTCAAGCATCACCACAACATAAGCAATGGCAAAAAACAAAATAGCCGCATAGCCGATAGAATGCGAGGTTAAATCGATAGTTTCGCCGCTGCTGGCAAATAGAGCCGGGGAAAAGAAAGTCGCCAGCAGCGCACACAGCATGGCCAAGGGCTTGGTTTTTTGTAACATTGGATTCATCCTTACAAGAAATGAGTGGCTTTACCCTGACCTTCTAACCCACTGATTTTTCAGCAGCTTGCAGATAGCATTTGCGGGCTTAAATTTTGCGCGATTTTAGCATAGAAAAATCGCTAAAAGTAAATAGCCAAGATTAAAAGCTTAACAGTCGGTTCATACTGATCTGTGTCACAAAAAAGTCTGAAATGAGGTAATAAAGATTCAAAAAAACAACCTTAATTTGGGATACGGGGGTAGCCCGCTTTGTTCGGGCTCCGCATAATTACATGTTCAATCGCAGGCTGCATTTATGCATCAGATAATACCGCTCTTCTGATCAATTACCTGAATGAGTGTTGTGTATGGTGCATAAATGCACCACACTGATCTACATTTATCTGGGCCGCGGACTTTATACCAATTATTTGACAAAAGGGTGCGAAGAGCTTATCCGCTGATGATACGGAGCTGATGTTCAATGTCACTGCGCGCCCCGAAAGCAATGTAACCCAACTAAAACTCACCATGGGATGCCCTGCTTTTAACATCTTTATTTAAGGCATCCTGCAGTAATGCTTCCACATGACCGGGGGAGTGAGTCGAAACTGAAAGTAATGAATACATCGCCGGGATAACAATCAGGGTGACAAAGGTCGCAAAGGCCATACCGAAGAACACCACGGTGCCCACTGCAATGCGGCTTTCTGAACCTGCACCCGTGGATAAAATCAGCGGCACCGCACCCGCCAGTGTGGTGAAAGCAGTCATTAAAATAGGCCGTAAACGCCGCGCAGAGGCATCAACAATCGCCTGTTCAAAAGCTAAGCCGCGGTCACGCAGCTGGTTGGCAAATTCAACAATTAAGATACCGTTTTTGGTTACCATGCCGATCAGCATGATCATCCCGATTTGGCTGTAAACATTCAGCCCCTGCTGGAAAAAATATAAGCCCAGAAAACCGCCCAGTACCCCCATCGGCACAGTGAACATCACCACCAGCGGATTGATAAAACTTTCAAACTGCGCCGCTAATACCAGATAAGCGACTAGCAGAGCCAGAGCAAAAACGATTAAAATACTGCTTTGATTCTCTTTATAGTCTTTTGATTCGCCACTGTAAGCGATCGAGATATGGCTGGGTAATAGCTCTATCGCCTGCGCATCGAGAAAATCCAGTGCGTCTCCGAGGGTATAACCGGGCGCGAGATTGCCGCTCAGGGTAATGGATTTTTGCTTGTTATTATGGGAAAGACGGTTTGCCGAGGCGATCTCTTCTATTTTACTGATCGTATCCAGAGTGATCAGATCCCCTTTGCCACTGCGCATATAAATTTGACTGAGATCGGTCGCATTATTGAAGTTATTTTCATCGCCGCGCAGGTATACATTATATTCTTCACCGCGATCAATATAAGTGGTCTCGCTGCGTCCGCCGAGCATGATTTCCAGGGTATCAGAGACTTCAGTGGCACTGATACCCAGCTCTGCCGCTCTCTGCCTATCAATAGAAACCATCAGCTCAGGTGTTTTTTCTGAATAATCTATATCCGCATTAACAATAATGCCGCTGGCATCGGCCGCCTGCTGTAATATCTCCGCCCATTTCTGCAGCTCAGTGTAATCAGAGCCGCCCAATACAAACTGCACGGCACTGCTTGAACGGCCTCTAAAACCGGGCAGCATAACGCGCACAGTGACATCGGGAATATCTTTTAAGGCCGCGTTCACTAAAGCGAGTGCCCGTTGCGCATTAATATCCCTCTCCTGCCAATCCTCCAACACCATAATTACAAAACCTGTTTGATCACCTGCATTACCGCCAAAAGCAGGTGCCTGGGTGCTGAAGGATTTAATCACCCCTTTACCCAATAAAGGTTTAAGACGTGCTTCAACTATATCCATATTGGCGGTCATGCGGTTATAACTGGTGCCCTCCGCGCCTTTTATAAAAGCAAACAGAACGCCGCGATCTTCCTGAGGAGTAAGCTGCGCAGGAACCTGCTGCATCAAAAAATAACTGCCGGCGATGCAGCCCAGAATAACCACAGGTGCAAGCAACCTTAAACGCAGTGCCTGCAGCACGACTTTGCGATAGCCTTTCTCCAGGCGCTGAAACAATTTTTCAGACAGACGATTAAATCGGTTAGTTTGGATTTTGCGCCTTAGTATTTTACTGGCCAGCACAGGCGTTAAAGTTAACGCGATAATGGATGAGAAGATCACCGCCATCGCCAGTAAAACCGAGAACTCGGTAAATAACAAGCCCACCATACCTTCCATAAATGAGATAGGTAAAAACACCATCACCAATACTAACGTGGTTGCTACCACCGCAAAGCCGACCTCCCGGGTGCCTTTATAAGCGGCTAAGAGAGGTGTTTCTCCCTGCTCGATATGGTGAAAAATATTTTCCACCACCACGATCGCATCATCGACCACCAGGCCGATTGCCAGAATCAAGGCCATTAAAGTGATCAGGTTGATTGAAAAACCAAAATAATAGGCGGCAATACAGGAGGAGATCAAAGCAACGGGCACGGTGATTGCCGGTATAAAGGTGGCGCGGGCCTGACCGATAAAAAGATACAGGACCAGAATCACCAGTCCGCCGGTAATAAACAGGGTACTGTAAACTTCAGCTATCGAACGTTCGACAAAAACCGTTGAATCATAATCAATGACCAGACTGGCACCGGCAGGTAAAAACTGCTGGATAAGCTCAACTTCCCGATAGACTGTCTGAGCGACCTCGAGCGGATTGGCGTCAGACTGAGGAATAATGCCTAAGCTGAGATTGACAATGCCATCGCTTTTAAAGGATGAACTTTCATTCTCTGCACCGATATACACCTGTGCGACATCTTTTAAATACACAGGCGATCCATCCTGGCCGCTACGCAGCAGCAGATAATCAAAATCCTGAGGTTGATGATACAGGCGCGCCGTACGCACCGACATCACAGTGCTATCATTGCGCACTTCCCCGCCCGGACTTTCTATATTTTCCTGTTGCAGGGCGTTGACGATATCGCTGCTGGTTACCCCCCGCCCGGCCATTAAGGTCGGATCCAGTTTAACGTACATCACCTGATTCAGGGCACCGGAAAGGGTAATCGAACTGACCCCGCTGATCAGACTGAAACGATCTTCTAACACGCGCTTGGAATAGTCGGTTAACTGGGTACGATCCATTTCCGTGGAGGTCAGGTTGACATAGATTGCCGGCTCACCGCTGCCGTTATTTTTAGACACCACAGGATCATCGGCCTGATCCGGCAAAAAACGTTTTGCCTGCTCGACCGCATCACGCAGATCACCGACACCTTCGTTAAGATCCCAGCCTAAATTAAAGGTCACGGTAATACGCGACATACCATTACGGGTAACCGAGGTAATTTCATCAATCCCGCTGATCCCGGTAATTTGGTTTTCGATCACCGAGGTCACCTGACTTTCCATAATGGATGCGGCGGCGCCCTCATAACGGGTCATCACGTTCACCACCGGATTTTCCACATCGGGCATTTCTCTGACCGCAAGCTTAGTGAAGGAGACAGTACCAAAAACACAGAGTAATAAACTTAATACAATCGCAACGACTGGGCGTTTAACCGCGGTATCAGAAAGCCACATTAACTGTTCTCCTTAAGATCAATTTGGCCGAAAGAGAAAGCAGCAAAAACGCAGAGCAATAAACTTAATACAATAGCAACGACTGGCCGTTTAACGGTTGTATCACAAAGCCACATTAACTGTTCTCCTTAAGGTCAGAGCAGAACTCTATTTTGTCAAAAAAACCGCCAACACCAAAAACAAAATGTAATAAACTTAATGCAATCGCAGCCACGCGATGTGGACGCTTAACCGCGGTATCACAAAGCCACATTAAAGCTGCTCCTTATCATTTCCCGCCTGTGACGCTGTATTATCCAGGGGCTTTGATTGGATGAGATCTTTTACCTTTATCCCATCACGCATGTTAACCATTCCCTGGACAACGATTTTATCGCCAATCTCCAGCCCCTTTTCTATCAGCACTAGGTTTTCAATACGCGCCCCTAAAATCACCTCTGTACGTTTGGCTATCCCTTTTTCATTAACCCGATAAACATAACGTTTGGTTCCTGAATACTCTAATGCCTGTACCGGGATAACCGGCGCATTAATGGCCGGAAAGGTTATTTCTGCAGACATCATCATGCCCGGCTTTAATTTATTATCCGGATTAGTAAACTGCACCCGCACGCGCAGGCTAAGAGTATCCTGATTTATACGCGAATCTATTGCGATCAGTTCGCCATTAAATACCGTGTCCGGCCAGGCGCGATTGCCTGCGCTGACCGGCATGCCTTTGGCAAGCACAGATAAATAACGATCCGGCACCTGCAGATCCAGCCTCATTTGGGTCAGATTATCCAGTGTAAGTAACTCATTGCCAACGGAGACCATCTTACCGGGACTAAAATCAAGCAGTCCGATAGTGCCGGCAAAGGGCGCTTTTATATAGTGTCTGTCCACCGCAGCCTGAGCTGCATTCACACGAGCCTGCGCAATATTCACTGCTGCACTTTGCCCGTCCAGAGCAGTCTGGGTAACCGCATTGCTTTTTACTAACTTTGCAAATTCGCGCAGCTTACGTTTTTCGTCGGATAAATAAGCCGTTGCTTCCAGTAAGGCCGCCTGCGCCTGCGCATCATCTAACTGGAATAATAACTGCCCTTTGTTCACCTCCTGATTGGCGCTGACATGAATGGCTTTTACTTTACCGCTTACCTCGGTGGCAATATTAACAAACTGCTGTGACTGTAATTTGCCGATCAAGGAAACAGACTGTGCTACCTGATGGTAAGCCACGCTGGCGGTATGAACAGGAATGGCCGGCCTTTCCCGTGGCGCTGCAGGCTCATTTTGTGCAGATAAAAATGAGCTGTAACTGAAGCCCGACATGATAATAACCAGCAATGATGGTAGCAGAATAGGTTTATGCATTTTACGGAGCTCCAAAGGTGATCTTTTCTTTACGTTACAACAGCTTTTAAAAATACCAAAGAAAATAAATCCTTTGTGTGGGTATATCGGGATGAGTATAAACAGCAATAATGGAGAAAATATGGAGAAAATTCAGTATTGGCAGTATTTTTTAATATTCAAAGCAATGCGCGCTAAATACAGAATGCGCACAGCTTATCCGCTCGTCATCCTGAACCGTCAGCATTATTTTTTCAGCATTTCAAAACCGGCAATAAGATCAAACAGCTCCTCGTCGATACTGTTTTGCCGTAACAGATGAAAACGGCTGTTCATTGATTCCAGCAGTTCATCAATGGTTTTTTCTGCGCGTAACATGGTGGCTAAACGGCTGGCATTTTCACTGGCAAGCGATTCCACGCAGGCGCGGTACAGTGAAACAAAAAGGTATTCATGAATAAATGCAAGCAGGGTCTCTTCGCCCGCATTAATCACTTCGGGTAATTTATCGGAAGGCCAGATAAGTGACTTTAATTCCTGTTGCCAAATACCATCAAGCGGCAACAGGTGCTGCCTGACAGGCTGGTAAGTTGCGCCCGTTACAGGTTGATTATGGAAAATAACGACCTCGGAAACCACTCCCCGGGCACGGCACTTTTCCATCTCCAATAAGATCTGTCCCACCAGAGTTGGGATAGTATTAATTGATTTCGGCAGTGGAAATCCGGGAGCCAGCTTTAAAGGGGTTTCCGCCAGACGCGACTGCAGGCGCTCGCCAATACAGAAAACCATTTTTTCTTGCGGGCGTTTGCCTAATGTTGTGACCACAAAATCAGCGAGCTGATCGTTAAATTGTCCAATTAAGCCCTGATCCGAACCAAATACCAGCGCAGCAATACAAGGCTTTCTTTGTCGCGCACCCGGCGCGGCCTGATATTGATGAAAGCAGGAGAACAAACCTAATTGTACCGTGCGGTAATAACTTTGAAGCGCCTCAACCGCATTTTCATATTGTCCGACATTGGCAGCAGCCATCGCTTTCATTGCCCGGACGACCGCATACAGATCCGCGGCGCTGCTAATTTTGCGTTTTAATGTTTCACTGTTGTCATCACTACCACCCATAATGACTTTTCTCTTTCTTCAGCTTTACCAATCTTCTTCGGGAATAATCTGAAAAGGTGCCAGCGTAGTACCTGCAATCTCGATAATACTCTGGCGATCTTCCGCACTTAATATTTTACCGCGGTTAATACTGTTCAACAGCTGTTCGGGCAGTTCGCAGGCCGCCTGAATTAAGGCCTTTTCAGCATCCTTCATTTTCAACAACGGCACGTTATCAAAGAGTTTCTCTGTTAAGGCGAGTAAAATAGTGATTTGCGCAACCATGGCCAGCGGAGTTGATTGCGACTGTTTAAGGCAGGCACGGATACGTTGTCCATTGGTAATAACTCCCCGGGAAGTTTTATCCAGACGGGCACCAAAGCGGGCAAAGGTTTCCAGCTCCTGAAATTGCGCGTAGCTTAACTTAAGATTAGCGGCAACCGCGCGGTACACTGCACGCTGCGCTTTGCCGCCGACACGGGAAACAGAACGGCCGACATCGACAGCGGGCAAAATACCTAATTCAAAAAGCGTTGGTGATAGGTAGATTTGCCCGTCAGTTATGGAGATCAGATTGGTCGGAATATAAGCGGAAATATTTTGTGCTTCCGTTTCTATAATCGGCAAAGCGGTCAGTGAACCGCCACCGCGAGCTTCTTTCAAACAAGTCGCACGCTCTAACAAACGCGAATGGATATAGAAAATATCCCCCGGAAAAGCTTCTCGTCCGGGAGGTCTGCGCAGCAGTAATGAGAGTTCCCGATAGGCCCGGGCATGCTGGGTGAGATCATCATAAACAATTAAAACATCATGGCCTTTTTCCATAAAATATTCGGCAATACTGGTCGCTGCATAGGGCGCGATATAAGCGAAACCGGGCGGGGCATCGCCCTCGCTGACCATCACCACGGTATAATCCAGAGCCCCCTGCGCTTTTAGTGTGGCAATGGTTTTTGCCACCGCAGAGGCGCGCTGACCAATAGCGCAGTAAACACAAAGTACATTCTGATCATGTTGATTAAGAATAGTATCTATGGCAATCGCGGTTTTACCGGTCTGACGATCCCCTAAAATCAGTTCGCGCTGCCCCCGCCCGATAGGGATCAACGCATCTATCACTTTCAGGCCGGTTTGTAACGGCTCGGTTACCGGCGCGCGATCCATAATATGCACAGCAGGGCGTTCAACGGGTAACCGTTCACTGCTGTGCAGCGGGCCTTTATTATCCAAAGGCATACCAAGCGGATCGATAACCCGACCCAATAATCCCAAACCGACAGCGACATCCATAACCCGTCCGGTGCGCTCAACCTGATCACCGCTCTGCAGGCGCCAGTAATCTCCGAGCAATACCACGCCAATACTGTCCTGATCGACATTAAAGGCAATGCCGTAAATATCGTACGGAAATTTCAGCAACTCGTCTGAGGCGACATTCGGCAATCCGGATACCTGTGCGATAGCAAATGAAACACTTCTGATAATGCCTATTTCACGGGGTTTAAGTTGAACCTGAAAAGTACTTCGGCCGTGTTTTAACGTTGTGAAAGTCTGTTCGACTATTTTCTGTAAATCAATCATTAGCACTATTTCTCTTTTCTGCAGTGAGCGAAACAGATAATGAGCCTGGTTCAGCTGTCAGTAATTCATCATCGTTACCTTGTTTACCGGCGGGATGCAACACAGAGTCGCGTACTAACTGCTGAAAATGCAGCTCTAATGAGTCGATATATTGGCTCATGCTCCAGGCTAGTTTGTGACCGTCAATATACAGTTCAATACCGCAGACAACATCGGCATCGTTTTCGAAACTGATCTGCACCTTGGCAGCAAAGCTTTCATGAAGCGCCTTAGTAAAAGCCTGCTGCTGAATTGCCTGCAGGACAAAAGTGGTGCGCACACGGACGCTATTGTTTTTAGAAAGCGCGCTAATAAAAATGGCCTTGTCATTTTCATCAAGCTCACCCAGCCGGATCAGAAAAACCTTGAGAATCTGCTCTTCGAGTCCGGCATCGCCAAGATCTTTTAAGGTCTGCCGGGTGATGGCAAAAACCTCCTGTTGGGTTTTTTGGGTCAGTCCTTCACAGAGACTCTGCTGCTGTCTCTGGAAAGTTGCCTGCTGCTGCAGACAGAGATCTGCCGCGACCTGTCTGGCACTCTCCAGCAAATGCTGGGCTTCTTTATTTGCAGCCTTTGTAGCGCTTTCCAGCAGCTTTTTACTTTGCCTTTCAAATTGCTGATTTTTATGCAAAAAAAGATCCCGCTCCTGTTGCGCCTGTTTTTCTTTAGCAGCGGCATCAGAAAGAGTTTTGGCTATACGCCGCTCACGCGCATCAAGCGCATCAAGAACCGGCTGATAGAGAAAACGTTTTAACAACCACAGCAAGACAAGAAAATTAATGATCTGTGCAAAAACCGTAAACCAATCAATGGACATTGTTTATTTTCCCGCGGCCTGAATAACAACAAAATCCCAGAACGGATTAGCAAATAACATAATCATCGATACCACAAAACAATAAATGGCGATCGATTCAATCATCGCAAGTCCTACAAAAAGGGTTCGGGTAATGGTGGAGGAGGCATCGGGCTGCTGCGCCAGTGAGGTCATTGCCGCAACAACTGCCCTGCCCTCCGCGAGCGCGGGACCGATGGTGCCCAGCGCGGTGGTAATACCCGCAACAATTATAGAAGTCATTGCAATATAGGTGATGCTATCCATAGTCTTTGCCTCTGTATCGTTAGAATTATTGTTTCAATTTCTGTTTATATCTTTTTGCGCTTTGCCCGTATCAGTGGCGGCGGCAATATATACCGTTGCCAGAGTAAAAAAAATGTACGCCTGCACCAGCCCTGCCAGCAAGCCCAGCAAGGTCAATATGATCGGGAAAAGCAGAGGCGCAATCGCCAGCAGAATGCCAAGAATAAGCGCACCGCTCATCATATTGCCGAAAAGACGCACCGCCAGCGCAATGGTACGGGTTACTTCGCCAATAATATTAAACGGCAGCATAATGAAGCTTGGCTCCATATAAGACTTCAGGTAAGCCAAGACACCCTGGCGCAAAATTCCATATAACGGGACGGCGATAAACACGCACAGCGCCAACGCCACCGTCGTTGATAATGACCCCGTTGGTGGTTCGTAAATGGGAAGAACAGTCGCTACACTGGCTACGGCCACAAATAAAAACAGTGTGCCGAGAAAATCGATATAGTTTCGCGGGTTATCTAATCCGCCCTCTTTTAATTGCTGTTCGAGGGTGCAGACAATCAGCTCCAGTAGATTCTGCAGACGCGAACGCGATTGCTCTGATGACAGCCGGCGGGTAATTAACATTGAACAGCCCACCATCAGCAGCATCAGGAACCAGGTGGATACCATGGTGGCATTTATTTTAAAAAATCCCATTTGCCAGAAGATGATGTTATCGGGACTAAGGTGCATGACCGGACTCCTTTTGCGCTATAGACTCACGCGGGCTGCGCGTTATCACCTGCACCACAATACGCGCAACAGTAAAACCCAGCAGGCAAACTACTAATCTTAGCCATTGCCCGTCGCTTATCCAATAAAGAGCAGATAAGGTCAGGGTTGTACGCAGGATAAAACTGGCGAAAAACCAGATAACCGGCCGTTCAGACTTAGCCCCGCGGCGCACGGTCCACCATAATCCGGCAAAGAAAAAGATGCCTAGAAGAAGCCCGGTAAACAGAGCAGGAAGCAGGCTCAGCAGTTGCTCATAGGTGATATTTTCATAAACCATTTTATTTATCATCAAATTCACCTTCCTGTTTATCACGCATCGCCCGCTGCTCTTTATCAACCCAGTGCCATGCATTGAAACAGCCCAAGATTAATCCGGCAATCAACAGCATTAAGGTCCAGGAGCGCTGTCCTGGATAACGACCGTCTAACCACAGGCCAAGAGCCAGCCCCAGTAACGTCGGGACAACCACTGACCAGCCGATTAAACCCATCATTCCCAGACCAAACCACATACCCGGAGTAGGATTGCGTCGAGCGTGAAGTTTACGCGCTGTTTTCAACCCGACCTGCGTGCTAAAATCTGTTTTTGGAGAGGCCTTATCAGCCACCTTATCCGGAGGTTTTCCGTTGACTTTCGGTTCCGGCTTTTTGTCATTTTTCGCATTCATATTCAGGCCCAGCAAGGGCGTATTATTGATTTTTAAAATTACTTAACTGATGCAGAAATCCAGTTTCTAATTTCATCATCATCGCATGCACATGTTTCTCATATTCATCTATCAGCAGAAACTCTTTTTTCACCAACGCATGCAGCTCACTAAGATCCGCATGTCCAATCGCACGACGCACTGATACCAATACATCAAAACCTGTTTTCACCAGCACCCCCTGATCAACTGCAATAAAAACCTCTTCTCCATTTAAACATTGATAACAGAAAATACCTGCCGTCAATGCTGCGGAACAATCAAGTCGATTGGGCAATATACCAAATGCCCCCTGATTGGTTTCAGCCACTATGCGCAGAACATTCGACTTGTCCATAAAGGTAGTATAGGGCAATAAAATTTTAAGCCGCATCTGTGCTGACTTCATTTTTCAAGCTCCTGCTGTGGATGCTGTCTTTTTTGTTTTCTCTCTTTGTTGTTCTTGTTGTTCGCTTTGACCTCATCTACCGCGCCTATCATATACAGCACGCTTGCTGGAGTTATGGCTGCAGAATCATCATGTTCATCGAACGACAAAATTTTAAGCCGCATCTGTGCTGACATCATATTGCCTGCACCTCCTGCTCCGCGTGCTGCCCCCCTTTGTTATTCGCTTTGACCTCATCCAGCGCGCCTATCATATACAGCGCGCTTTCGGGGTATTCTGCAAATTCATCATTCAGAATACGCTCACAACCATCCAGGGCATCGTCTAAACTGACTAACTTTCCCTTTAATGAAGAGAATTGCTCAGTGGTAAAAAAAGGCTGAGTAAAAAAACGCTCCAGGCGACGCGCCCGCCCCACCAGCTTGCGATCTTCAGCAGTCAACTGCTCAAGACCGAGCATCGCGATAATATCTTTAAGATCGTCATATTTCGCCAGTGTACGCCGGACTTCCTGAGCAAGATTATAATGCCGTTCACCGATGATGCTCGCAGTAGCCATTTTGGAACCGGACTGCAAAGGATCGATGGCCGGATAAAGACCTTCGCTGGCACGCTGACGTGACAGCACAATGGAGGCGGAAAGATGTGAAAAAGTATGCGCTGCTGCAGGGTCGGTAAAATCATCAGCAGGCACATAGACTGCCTGAATAGAGGTGATCGCGCCATTGTCGGTATTGGCGATACGCTCTTCCAAACTGGACAGTTCAGACCCCATGGTCGGTTGATACCCCAGACGTGAGGGCATTTGCCCCATCAGCGCGGAGATCTCTGAACCGGCCTGAATAAAACGGAAAATATTGTCGATCAGTAACAACACGTCGCGGCTTTCATCGTCCCGAAAATATTCCGCCATGGTCAAGGCCGCATGCCCGACACGAAAACGGGCACCGGGCGGTTCATTCATCTGCCCGAATATCATCACCATATTGGATAATACATCGGCCGCTTTCATTTCCCGGTAAAGCTCCTCACCTTCACGAGAGCGTTCGCCAATGCCGCAAAAAATACTGATTCCATGATGGTGGTTGATCATGTTATGGATCATCTCGCTCAATAATACGGTTTTACCAACCCCCGCCCCGCCAAACAATCCCGCTTTTCCACCACGCTCAAGGGGAGCTAAAACATCGATCACTTTAATGCCGGTAACAAAAATTTCCGACTGGGTAGAGCGCTCACCCAACGCCGGCGGAGCACGGTGAACTGAACGCCACTGTAAATCAGTTAAAGGCGGACCGTTATCTATGGTATTACCGAAAACATCAAACATGCGCGCGACAATCGTCCTGCCGACGGGCACTGTTAATGGCCCGCCGCTGTCTTCTATGCTCATTCCGCGTGCCAACCCCTGCGTTGGAGTTAGCGCAATGCCCCGTACCACCTGCGCATCGTGTTGCGCAAGCACCTCAATAACAATCTCCCTCCCGGCAACGCGCAGCAAACTATGAATAGGCGGTAAATATTCATCAAAACGGACATCCACAATACTGCCCCGTACCGAAACAACTACGCCGTAATTAACCGCATGTACTTGATTGCTTTCCTTGAACATTTTTCAACCAACTTGGCATAAAGAAGTTTAAACCATTAACCATAGTTAACGGGCCTGCACTGCCTGCAAAAACAGATTCAATGAAATAATCATAGGTCGGGTATGGGGATAAATCCATCTGTTAAAGACGCGCTAAGGTATATACCCAAGCGACTTAAAGATGCAAATTCAGAACGTTGCACGGATCCCAGAACAAGGCACAACATCACGAAAATGGTATTCCCTGTTCAAGTGCTGCAACGCAGTGCCAGCTTTTCGACGAAACTCCAGAAAGGCAAGGCGTGAGCTGCAGGAGATAACAGTTGTTCTCACTTCACAAAATCGTATGAACGATTTTGAACAGCTTTAGCTAGTTCTCATCCAGAAACAGCGTATTTTTAGTACCCCCTCAGTTCGGTCTTGGATTTTATCATGATTCCAAGGCCAATCTTACCTTCAGTAACGCACACGAAGTGTGCGATCGCGACATTTTTCAATTTTATCAGCTGTTATTCAAATTGCGGACATAAGGAAGCCTGCCTTAGTGGTAGTTGGCATGTTATTATTTTTAATCAGG
>NZ_JBFGZY010000084.1:0-18383 GCF_041586535.1 Psychromonas sp.
CCGATATACATCGTTATCTATGGAATGGTGCGTTATGGTCTCCCAGTTACTTTGCCGGATCATGTGGCGGTGCTGCGCTAGATGCCCTGACGACTTATATCGAGCAACAAAATAGACCTAAGTAACGTTAATGCTTCGCAAGAATGATTTTCATCACCGCCATGAATGACGGTGTTTTTCATCTAAATGGATAAAAATGGCCGATCAAGGGGTTTATTTGGCTAAAGCAGCAGGTAAACACTGCGTGAGAAGTATTAGTTGCCATAATCCGGAAGAGAACTATAGCAATTAGAAATAGAGAAAATTGCGACCAAAATAAAGATAGACTATGCTGATCAGAGCTGATGACTTCTCAGGTTGGCAGCATATTCACAAAAGGAATTTATAACGACGGTAAGTTACTAAGCCGTGTATATAACACGCCCGGTATTTTATTAACGCCCCGTTAATCTAAACAAACAGGAAAGAATCTGCCTGGACCTGACGTTTTGAAGCATTATCCTCTTGCAATAGTAAGGAGAAAATATGTTTAATTCATCTATTCACAGACTCAATATCAGCGGATTACTGTTTATACTATTAACCTTTTCTGCCTCAGGCTATGCCGATGACGTCCAGGAATCTATTAACGAAGCGTTACAATATTATAATAATGGTGAATATAAAGACGCAGTAGATACTCTTAACTATGCTTCGCAATTAATTCAGCAAAAGAGAGGCGGTGGGCTGGAATTATTTCTGCCGGAGCCTTTAGCCGGATGGACAGTGCGAGAGACAGGCTCTCAGGCAATGGCTGCGGCTATGTTCGGTGGCGGTATTTCTGCCGAACGGGAATATAGTAAAGGATCCAGTTATATTACTGTACAAATTATCACAGATTCCCCGCTTATGCAGGGCATGATGATGATGTTTTCCAATCCGATGTACGCCACCTCTGATGGCGGCAAGCTTGAAAGAATTGGCCGTCAGAAAGCAATCGTCAAATATCAATCCGAGAATAAAGAGGGTGATATCAATATGGTGGTTGCCAACCGCTTTCTGGTAACAATTGCAGGGCAAAGAGTCACCAGAGAAGAGTTGATTGCTTATGCAGAGGCGATTGATTATAAAAAGCTGCAATCCTTACCTTAAAATATAATTGCACAATCAACTTCAGCGTCATAGACACCACCTTCTAATGGTGGTGTCTATGCAAAAAGTACTTAACTCAGAGTAGATTCACCCTGCCAGATGAAATGACGGTTTGCTTTTTGCGTGACAAAGCCTTTTTCCAGTAAACCGGAAAAAATCAGATCAACTTCCTCGCCTTTAATATTAAGCTTATCTGCAATCGCTTTTTTACTGCAGCGGACATCCCCTTTTAATAATATATCCAGTGCTTTTTGGAATAAAACTTCAGGACGTGAGACAGTTTCTTCTAGTTTCTCAGCAGAAGGTTGCGGCTCGGTTTCCGTTAAGCTATTACTGCCCTGCTGGTCAGTGATTGTTTTTTCCGCCAATTTTTCTCGGATTGCCAGAGTACGTGTAAAGCGCAGCTCTTCGCCGATTAAGCCGACAAAAAATGCGGCAAAAAGGTCTAATAATACCGATAAAAAAACCACCAGCCCGAGTTGCGCATCCATCGCTTTAATATTAAATCCGTCTGCAATACTGCCAATCAGACCAAATACTGAGCCCTGGCTGCTGACAGGCAAACTATCTCTTTGTATTGCCAGTTCAACCTGCTGCTCGCGCAGCAAAGCATTCTCTTTCTGGATACGGGCAACACCCGTTGCTATACGATTAAGTTCAATGTATTTTTCTGCGGCAACATTATTCAGAGCGATCTGTTTTTCCAGCGCATTGATCTGTAAATTGAATGCTTCCACTTTACTCTGCTGCAGGTCAACGTGTTTCTGGGCCGTATTTGTCGCACTGTTAATGCCGCCAATACTGCCGCCAATAGAAATAGCGGCCAGAACGGCATAGAAAGTAAATGCAGAAAACGCGGCAGTGAAATGCCGCCTTGCAAGGCGCTCACCGAATTCATACCAGGCAAAAAATTTACCTAATTCAAAAATCACTGCTAAAGAGCCAAACAGCACCTTCATCCAGGGGTTCTCGTCAATGGAAAGAAACAGCAGTAACGAAAAAATTATCGAGGCCAAAATAGCGGCACCAGTGAAACTGTATACAACGGTGATCGCAAAAGGGCCTTTAGCATGCCGTATACGCATTTTTTTATCATTATTCATGGTGTAATTCGTTTCAGTAAAGAGGTTAAAGTAGCAAATCAAAATTGCCGCTTATTGTAGAGTGCAAGCGGGTAAAACACCAGAAATGACAGATGTTAGACAACAATTGCCGGGCAGCAGAGTGTATTTTATACAATTCACTGCCTGCGAGGTAAAAAATTAGCAAAAAAAGGCTTCATGTGTCTAGCTCTGCCAGTCCCCCAGCTGATTTGACCACATAACACTTGGGGAAAAAACTATCTGCGCAGGACTCAGCCATCTCCTGCGCAAAACTCTCAGGATAATCACAGCCGAGAAAACAGCCTTCCGGCGGATAGGGATAAATTTCATCATAACGTTTAATAGTCGATTGGCTAATTCGCCGATATAGATGAGAACGGTTGAGCTCAGCTGAATGCTCAAGCCCTGCTGAGGCAATAATTTCCATTGCCGCTTTGACGGTTTTATGGTGAAAAGAGGCGACCCGGGTCGCTTTATCGTCAACAACCAGGCCATACACAAGTTCAGGATTTTGTGTTGCTACCCCCGTCGGACACTTATTGGTATTGCAGATTAACGACTGGACACATCCCAAAGCAACCATCATCCCCCTTGCACTGTTACAGGCATCAGCCCCTAACCCAATATTTTTAATCAGATGAAAAGCGGTAAAAATTTTGCCGCTGGCAATCACTTTAATCTCTTTTTTTAAAGCAAAACCGGTCAGGGTATCACAAACAAAGCTCAATCCTTCCCTTAGGGGCATACCGACGGAGTTTGAATACTCCAGCGGCGCGGCGCCCGTTCCCCCTTCACCACCATCTACGGTAATGAAATCGGGTTTGATGCCCGTTTCAATCATCGCTTTACAGATAGCAAAAAATTCACTTTTACGTCCTACACATAACTTAAAACCAATAGGCTTACCGACAGAAAGCTGACGCAGCAAACCGATAAAGCGCATCATTTCCAAAGGCGTTGAAAATGCAGAATGGCTGGGAGGTGAATAAATTGTCTGACCTGCTGTTACATCACGAATTTGAGCGATCTCTATGCTGTTTTTATCTGCAGGTAAAATGCCGCCATGACCCGGTTTAGCACCCTGAGATAATTTTATTTCAATCATTTTTACACTGGCTAACTGCGCTTTTTCAGCAAATTTTTCAGCATTGAATCTGCCTTGTTTATCACGACAACCAAAATATCCGGTGCCTATCTGCCAAACAAGGTCGCCCCCATACTGTAAATGATAGGAGCTGATGCTGCCCTCTCCGGTATTATGAAAAAATCCGCCTATTTTAGCCCCTTTATTCAATGCTTTTATTGCATTATTGCTTAACGCCCCAAAACTCATGGCGGAAATATTCAAGATGCTGGCTTGGTATGGTTTAGTGCAGGCAGGGCCACCTATCACAATGCGCGGATCTGGGTTTTTCTCGCTATTATGGCGGGCCGCTATAGAATGACCAATCCATTCATATCCGACTCGTTGGGTATCAACCTTTGTACCATAAGGGACTGTATCACGCTCCCCCTTCGCTCTTTGGTAAATAACTGAACGAAACATACGGCTAATCGGCTGGCCATCGGTATCAGACTCAAAAAGATATTGGCGCAGGTAGGGGCGGATAAACTCCACCACCCAACGGCCGTGCCCCAGTACGGGGAAATTACGCCGCAATGCATGTTTTGTCTGGCGCAGATCATAAACACCAAGTGCAACAACGGGTAAAAGAATCAGCAGAAACCAGCTTACAAACGGCCAGAAAAAAGATAAAAAACCGGTCAAAACAAGTAAAAAAACAATCGTAAACACAAAATACTTTCTCATTGTTAGCCTCCCTTTTATCTCAAGATCCCGTTAGACACATTTTCAAGTGATTTTAATAAACTGCGCTCTTATTAAAGGTTAGTTTGTTTTACAGAATGTGGCAGAGATCAGCGCACGCTTTATACTCTGCATAATAATGATGATCTAAGATTGACCTTACCCTAAGGGTAATGCTTAAACTAATTAAGGTTGCTGCCAAACTAAATGAAGGGGGGAGTATGTCTTTATCCAAGCGTTTAACATTTGCTGTCTATGGGATGACCTGCAACGGTTGTGCCAGTCGATTACAAACAGCGCTCAATAGCATAGAAGGCGTCAATGCCGAGGTTAGTTTTGCCGATCAGCATGCCCAGATTACGATCGACAACGCTGCCGATTATGGAAAGACAATAAAATCAATTAACACCTTAATTACGGAAAAAGGCTACAGCAGCACATTACCCCCGGAAGAGGTTACACCTGCTGAGAGTCACTCTCCGGAAATCCCCTGCCACAGCGATAATAATACAGATTTTGAACAGGCAAATACCCAAGAGCTGCTGATCGAGGGGGCAACCTGTGCAAGCTGCGTCAGGAAAATAGAAAAAAGCTTAAATGCGCTGCCGGATGTGCAGCAGGCACAGATGAATTTAGCGCTTAGAACCGTTTCGGTTAAAGGCCATGCCGCGACCCAAGCCTTAATAGCAGCCATTGAATCTGCCGGCTATCATGCTAAAAGTACAGGCAATAGCAGTGACCAGACCCTGCTCGAAGAAAAAAATAAAGCAGAGCAAACCTATTATCGCAAGTTAATGGTGCAGATGTGGATAGGTTTGGTCTTAGGAGGCGGGTTAATGGTTTACGGGCTGTTGGGGGGCGCGATGACCGTCAACTCGCCGATGGAGCGTATTGCCTGGCTAATTGTCGGCCTTATCTGCGCTGCCGTTATGTATTTTGCGGGTAAACATTTTTATATCGGCGCATGGAAATCTTTTGTTAATCACAACGCCAATATGGATACCTTAATTGCGCTGGGAACCGGCACAGCCTGGTTATATTCAATGGCAGTAGTTATCTATCCGCAGGCCCTTCCCGAAATAGCAAGGCATGTTTATTTTGAAGCAACCGCGATGATCATCGGCTTAATTAATTTAGGCTTAGCACTTGAAGTCAAAGCGCGGGGGCGCACCAGCGAGGCGATACAGCGGTTAATTGGTTTACAGACAAAAACAGCACGGGTGATTCGCGATGGTCAGGATATTGATATCGACATTGCAGAAGTTGCCGTCAGTGATCTGCTTCGCGTGCGCCCCGGTGAACGCATCCCTGTTGATGGTATTGTCCATGAAGGCAGAACAACCGTAGATGAGTCGATGTTAACCGGTGAGCCGATGCCGGTTAAAAAATCATCGGGCGATGAAGTTGTTGCAGGCACGATCAACAAAAGCGGCTCCATTATTTTTCAGGCAAACCGGATCGGTAAAGATACCGCACTTGCACAGATCATTAAGATGGTAAAACGTGCGCAGAGCTCTAAACCACCGATCGGGCGCCTGGCGGATATTATCTCCGCCTATTTTGTACCGGTGATAATGATTATCTCCGTAGCCAGTGCTTTAGTTTGGCTGAACTTTGGTCCACATAACAGTATTGCCTTTGCAGTTGTCTCAGCAACCACGGTACTTATTATTGCCTGCCCATGTGCATTAGGGCTGGCCACACCGATGTCGGTGATGGTTGGCGTCGGCAAGGCCGCAGAATCCGGTGTACTTATCCGTAATGGTGAAGCACTGCAGAATGCATCAAAAATCACCGCTATGGTACTGGACAAAACCGGCACTATTACTCTAGGACAGCCAAAAGTAACCGATATCTATCCGATTAATGCGATGGAAAAAAATCAGATCCTGCAGTTAGTAGCAAGCTTAGAAATAGGCTCCGAACACCCGCTGGCAGAGGCCATCGTGACATCGGCAAAAGAGCAGGGTTTAACACTCGATAAAATCGCACATTTTAATGCCATTGCAGGCCAGGGTGTAGTTGGACAACTGGGGGATAAACGGTTGTTTTTTGGTAATCAAAAACTAATGCGTGAACAGCAGATTAAAATAAATTCAAGAAATCTTGAGTTAAGTGAGCAAATGGCAAATGAAGCTAAAACGCCGATATTTTTTGCCATAAATGGTGAGTTAGCCGCGATTATCGCAGTGGCCGATCCCATTAAAGGGGATTCCATTTCTGCTATCAAACGTTTACAGAACAATGGTGTCCGCGTCATTATGCTGACGGGGGATAATCAGTCCACGGCGAAGGCGGTGGCACGACAAGTCGGCATCACAGATTTTTTTGCTGAACTGTTACCGGAAAATAAACTGCAAAAAGTAGCACAACTGCAGGCACAGGGTGAGATAGTAGGTATGGCAGGAGACGGCATTAACGATGCCCCTGCACTGGCGCTTGCTGATGTGGGGTTTGCCATCGGGGTGGGCACGGATGTGGCGATAGAAAGTGCGGATATTACCTTAATGCGCGGCTCATTACATGGCCTGGCTGACGCAATATCGGTAAGTAAAGCGACCCTGCGCAATATTAAACAAAATCTATTCGGTGCTTTTATTTATAACACTGCGAGTGTGCCTTTAGCCGCCGGGGTTTTATACCCCTTCTTCGGACTACTGCTCAACCCTGTTATTGCAGGCGCCGCAATGGCCTTTTCATCCGTGACCGTAGTCAGCAATGCCAATCGTTTACGTTTTTTCAAAGCGCAGGAGCATTAGGAGAAAATGATGTTGTTTATCAATCTGGCCGGGCTTTTTTTAATTGCGCTGATTATCTGGTGGTTCTGGCTCTACTCACCCAAGCAGCAACAGTCGCTAGCAGCAGATAAAGACAAAACGGTATTCAATATACTTGTTGGGGATGGCGTTTATCAACCGGCAACAATACTGATAAGCCCCCATAAAAAAACCGTCCTTAATTTTATCCGAAAAGATGCCACGCCCTGCGCTGAAATGGTTATCTTTCCTGAGCTGAATATAAGTGAAGCGTTACCCTTAAACAAAGAGTTTGCCATAAACCTTCCCGGGCTGGAAAAAGGAAAGTATCAATTCCACTGCCAAATGCAGATGTACAAAGGTGTTGTTATCGTGAAATAAATCAGATTTTTCATTTAAAGGAATTTGTACGCTCATTTATTCCACAAACACGATGCGAAATAGCTCTTTTCCTGAAAACCTAGCGGATAGACTATAATCAAGTATGTTGCTTTAGTGTCTTTTGAGGAGGTACATATGGCCATTGCAATCACACTGAAAGCGTATTTTGACCATGAAAAAATCCATTATGATACGATTGAACACCGCAAAGCCTTAACCCTGTTTGATTCATCCCGTTCAGCTCACCTGCCTGCGGCAAAAGTTGCCAAAGCCGTGGTATTACAAAGTGATCAGGGTGATTATCTGATGGCAGCTCTTCCTGCGAATAATCGCCTGTCATTAACCGATGTTAATAACCTTACCGGGAAACATTATCATCTGGTGAACGAGCAAGACTTACTGCAATTATTTCCAGACTGCTCTCAAGGGGCTATTCCCGCCATGGGTAAACCTTACAGGATGGAGATGTTACTTGACGATAGTTTACTAACTGCGGAAAATGTTTATATTGAGTCGGGGGATCATAAAAATTTGCTTAAACTGAGCCATCAGGAATATAAGCAACTTGTTGCACAGATGCCTCACGGCAATATCCGCGGTGCAAATATTGGCGCCCCCAGATTTTGGGAAAGAAGCGGACGCAAGTGGGAGATATAAATCCCGCAGATGCGGCGCTATCTTCCCCGCCTTTCGGATGTTAATATCGCGTTAAATACACGCAAAATAATTATGGGCAAAGCGTAGTAAACACGACTAATAAATTAACCCTATGAGTTATAAGGCTTAAATTCATAGGGTGTAGTTCACACCCCAAGGTTAAATTTAACAATAAGTTAACTTTATTGATTGGAATCAAGTTTTCCTTTAATGAAGAAACTTAGTCTACGCCCTGAGTTATCAAGATCATTAAAGTAGGGAGCCAGGCAGTGAACTATTCGGCCATCCAAAAAACGCTTATTCAGCTAATAGTACTCATTTTCATCTGCGCTTCTTTCCCCGCGCAGGCTCTCTTTGTCAGTCCACCTAAAGATCCTATCCCATTAATTCAAGCAACCTTTCCGGAATTGACGCAACTATCTGAGAAAAAAGGTGAACCGCTTTTATGGACCGTCTATAAGAACTCGGAAATATTAGGTTATGCCTTTGAAACCAATGATATTGCCAAAATACCGGCATATTCAGGCGAACCCGTTAACATGCTGGTGGTAATTGACCCTGCCGGTAAGTACCTCAGCGCGAGCGTATTAGAGCATCATGAGCCGATTATCTTGGCCGGTATCCCGGAACAAAAGTTATGGCGTTTTATCGGACAATACACGGGATTATCTGTCGCTGACCGTATCAAAGTCGGTGGTAAAATCAATCAGGGCTATGTACCGATTGATGGACTATCCGGTGCGACAGTAACGGTCATGGTGATGAATTCAGCCATCACTAAAGCGGCTCATCAGGCAGCGCTATCATTGGGTATAATTAAGGAGCAATCGGGCATTATTCAGCCCCTATCAACTATTAAAAAAGACCTGTTTGAAAAGAAAACCTGGGCAGAGCTCACCGGCGATGGTTCAATCAGAAAATTATATTTAACTAATCAGGCCGTGCAGAATGCCTTTGTCGGCACAGAAGCAGAAGATGTGGATAATGTGCCGGCGGCAGAAAATGAGCAGATGTTTGCAGAGATCTATTATGCCAATGCCGATATTCCGACAATAGGTAAAAACTTATTTGGAGAGCCTGATTATCATTGGCTGACAGCAGATCTGCAGGAAGGTGAACATCTGATTGCCGTGTTTGGTAATGGTTACTCTTTCAAAGGTTCAGGTTATGTCCGCGGCGGTATTTTTGACCGTATTCAAATACATCAAAACAGCAATGAGATCACCTTTCGGGATTTAGAGCATAACCGTATCAGCGATCTGTATACTGCCGGCACGCCAAAATTTAAAGAGATGTCCGTTTTTAAAGTAGCGGCTCATCATGAGTTTGATCCCGGGGCTGATTGGCAATTGGAATTATTAGTCCGCCGACAAACAGGTCCTGTCGACAGTCTGTTTAACAGCTTCAAAGGCACCTATCAGGTATTAGAAAAGTACGTAGACACCCCTGCTCCAATTTATCCGGAGCCGGAGTTAACGCTGACAGAACAAGTCTGGTTAGAGCACCAGGTTAAAGTTATAGTGCTAATTACCTTAATTGTGGTTCTGCTGCTGATCCTCTTCTTTCAGGATATTCTAGTTCGCCACCCTACTTTTATGCACAACCTGCGCCACGTTTTTTTAGGCGTAACGGTGATCTTTATTGGTTGGTCATGGGGAGGGCAACTCTCTGTGGTGAATGTGTTCACCTTCCTGCAGGCATTTATGAGTGATTTTTCCTGGGATCTGTTTTTATTAGATCCAATTATATTCATTTTGTGGTGTGCAGCGGCAGCGACCATCTTATTATGGGGACGCGCGGTTTATTGCGGCTGGTTATGTCCCTTCGGTGCGCTGCAGGAACTGCTTAATACCTTTGCCCGTTATATTAAAATTCCACAAATAGAACTGCCATGGGCGGTACATGAACGTTTATGGGCAATCAAATACCTTATCCTGCTGGTATTATTTGGTATCTCTTTGGAATCATTGGCATTGGCGGAACAATTTGCTGAGGTTGAGCCTTTTAAAACCACTTTTCTGCTTAAATTCGACCGTGAATGGCCTTTTATCGCCTGGGCTTTATTGCTGCTTACCCTTAACCTGTTTAATCGTAAAACCTTCTGCCGTTATCTTTGTCCGTTGGGTGCCGCGTTATCAGTATCTAATAGCGCCCGTATATTTGACTGGTTAAAACGTCGTCCGGAATGCGGTTCGCCCTGCAAAATTTGTGCAACGGAATGTGAAATCCAGGCGATTGCCCCCGATGGGGTGATCAACATGCGTGAATGTCACTACTGTTTAGATTGTCAAATTACCTATTACAACGAAGATAAATGTCCACCATTGAAAAAATTAGCCTACAAAAGAGGTAAAAATAGTGCAGCTGAAATAGCGATAAAAGAAGTTTAAAAAATATATTTAACCTTCTGTTCAGTGAGCAGGAAAATACCAGTGTAGGACCAACAACAACTCGATATAACAACAGGATGGAGATGAAAGCATGAATGATAACAAAACCGATCTAAGCGAAAATGATACCTTGAAAAATTCAGAGCGGCGTAAATTTTTTAGCAAAAGTGCAGCGCTTGGCGTCGCGGCAGCGGCTGTGCCAATGTCGGCAGCAATGTTTGCTACCATGGCAAAAGCACAAGCAGCAGAGGCCAATAATAGCCCGGTTGTCCATCCTGGTGAGTTAGATGAATATTATGGATTCTGGAGTGGTGGCCACTCTGGTGAAGTACGTATTATGGGATTGCCGTCGATGCGGGAATTAATGCGTATTCCGGTATTTAATACCGACAGCGCAACGGGGTGGGGGTTAACCAATGAAAGTAAGCGCATTAAAGGTGACAGTGCACATATCCTGACCGGCGATTCGCATCACCCGCATATGAGCATGACCGATGGGCGTTACAACGGTAAGTATGTGTTCATTAATGATAAGGCCAATAGTCGTGTCGCACGCATTCGTTGTGATGTCATGAAAACCGATAAAATGTTAACCGTACCGAATGTGCAGGCGATTCACGGATTGCGTGTTCAAAAAGTACCTTATACAAAATACGTTATATGCAACAGTGAATTTGAAATTCCGATGAATAATGACGGTAAATCTTCCATGGAAGATATCAGTACTTACCGTTCACTATTTAACGTTATTGATGCGGAAACCATGGAAGTGGCATTCCAGGTGATGGTTGACGGTAATTTAGATAATACCGATGCCGATTATGACGGTAAATATTTTGCCTCAACTTGTTACAACTCTGAAATGGGCATGAATCTTGGTGAAATGCTTACAGCTGAGCGTGACCATGTGGTGATTTTCAATCTGGCGCGATGTGAAGCAGCGGTTAAAGCCGGTAAATTTAAAACCTATAATGGTAATAAAGTGCCCGTTGTTGATGGTCGTAAAGGTTCAGATTTAACCCGCTATATTCCCGTACCTAAATCGCCACACGGTTTAAATACCTCATCAGATGGTAAATATTTTGTTGCCAACGGCAAATTATCTCCAACGGTTTCAATTATTGCCATTGATAAATTAGACGATCTTTTTGCCGATAAAATTAACCCCCGGGATACTATTGTTGCCGAACCGGAATTAGGCTTAGGTCCACTGCATACTGCTTTTGATAACAAAGGCAACGCCTATACCACCTTGTTCCTGGATAGCCAGATTGCCAAGTGGAATGTAGAAGATGCGATCAAAGCGCATAACGGTGAAAAAGTGAATTATATCCGCCAGAAACTGGATGTGCATTATCAACCCGGTCATAACCATACCTCACAAGGTGAAACCCGCGATGCCGATGGCAAATGGTTAGTATCACTGTGCAAATTCTCTAAAGACCGTTTCTTACCGGTTGGCCCGTTACGCCCGGAAAATGATCAGTTGATCGATATCTCCGGTGATGAGATGAAACTGGTGCATGATGGACCGACCTTTGCGGAGCCCCATGACTGCATCATTGTGCATCGCAGCAAGGTGAAACCGCAGAAACTATGGACGCGTGATGATCCTATCTTTGCTGAAACCATTGCCATGGCTGAAAAGGATGGCGTAAATGTGATGGGCGAAAATAAAGTCATTCGTGATGGCAATAAGGTGCGTGTTTACATGACCTCTGTCGCCCCGACCTTTGGCATGAACGAGTTTAAAGTGAAATTAGGTGACGAAGTCACCGTGGTAGTGACTAACCTTGATATGGTCGAAGATGTCACCCATGGTTTTTGTATGACCAACCACGGTGTACAGATGGAAATTGGCCCACAGCAGACAGCCTCTATCACCTTTACCGCAAATAAACCCGGGGTGCAATGGTATTACTGTAACTGGTTCTGTCATGCACTGCATATGGAAATGCGCGGCCGGATGCTGGTAGAAGCCTAAGCCTATGCACTAAGCCCTGATTTTAGGGCTTAGTGCATACCCAAACTACTTCAAGATGCTGATTTTTGCATTTTGCGGTAACTTGGGTATATATAACTGCGGATAACTTGGAAAAACAATCACTTGAACATTAAAACGGCTTTTTTTATCACAGCATTATGTCTCTTGCAGACAGTTGTTTATGCTGCAGTGATAGAGGTGAAAAACAGTGATAATTTACAACAAAAATTAGATTCAGCTCTTGCCGGCGATATAGTGCAGTTAGCCCCTGGAGAGTACAATGGTAATTTTGCCATCCGCCAGAGTATTACCCTGGCCGGGCAGGGTAATGTCACGATCAATGCATTGGGAAAGGGTCATGCGCTAACGCTATTAACCTCTGATATCAAGATTAACAATCTGTCTATTATTAACTGGGGCAGTGATTTAACCGGGCAGAATGCCGGCATTTATGTCGGGCAAAAATCCAGCAATATCGTTATCGAAAATAATCGTTTACAAGGCGATGGATTCGGTATCTGGATAGAGAAATCCAATCAGCTGCTAATCACTGGTAACCATATTCAAGGGAATCCTCAATTACGCTCGGCAGATCGCGGCAATGGGATCCAGTTGTCATCGGTCAGTAATGCCCGGGTGATCGGCAACGAAATCAGTTTCACCCGTGACGGCTTATATATTATATCCAGTCAAGACAGTGAACTGAGAGATAATCGTATACATGATCTGCGTTACGGTATCCATTATATGTACTCTCATCATAATAAAGTACTTAATAATCTCGCCTACCATACCCGGGCAGGTTATGCCTTAATGAGCTCAAAAAATTTGCTGGTGAGCGGCAATTACAATATCGACAGTGAAGATTATGGCATGCTGATGAATTTTATTACCAGTTCAACGATTAGCCATAACCACATCAAAAATGTTTGGACAAAACCCGAAAATAAAGTTAAAGGCCGAGAAGGAAAAGGTCTTTTTGTTTATAACTCTGCTTACAATACAATAAGTTACAACACAATAGACACGGCTGAAATTGGTATTCATTTAACAGCGGGTTCGGAAAATGGCAAGGTCTTTGGCAACAGCTTTATCAATAATCCCGTACAGGTTAAATATGTATCCAATAGAGAACAGGAGTGGAGTCAAAACGGCAGGGGAAATTATTGGAGCAATTATCTCGGTTGGGACTTAGATAATAACGGCACAGGTGATACGCCCTTCGAACCTAATGACGGTATTGATAAGCTTGTCTGGCAATATCCTGAAGCAAAAGTCTTATTGGACAGCCCGGCAATATTGTTATTACGCTGGATACAAAAACAATTTCCAGTACTCAGGCCGGCAGGTGTTAAAGATAGTTTTCCGCTTATGTCACCACCTGATAACGGAACAAAAACAGTTCATTGATCGCAACAACAGCAGGCAACCTCTCCGCTTACAGAGTAACAATTTTATGAGTGATAACATTATAGTATTAGAACAAGTTGACAAACATTATCAGCAGGTTAACGCATTACAAAACGTCAGTTTAAAGCTTGCCGAGGGTGAAGTGCTGGGCTTGTTCGGCCACAATGGCGCGGGAAAAACGACCATGATGAAGCTGATTTTGGGAATCATCAAGGCAGACGCCGGCAACGTCTCGGTGTTCGGCTGCAATCCTCAACATAAACAAGCCTGGCATGGCCGGAAGAAAATTGGTTATCTGCCTGAAAATGTCAGTTTTTATGATCAATTAACAGGCTTGGAAGTATTAACCTATTTTGCCCGCTTAAAGTCGGTGAATAAAAAACAGGTCGCACAACTGTTAGAAAAAGTCGGTCTCACCTTTGCCCAAGACCGCCCGGTTAAAACATACTCCAAAGGCATGCGCCAACGTTTAGGGTTAGCACAGGCTTTTTTAGGCGATCCAAAACTATTATTACTTGATGAGCCGACGGTGGGCTTAGATCCCATCGCCACTAAAAGTTTTTATCACAGTGTGGATCAGTTAAAAGGTAATGGCACCAGTGTCATACTGTGTTCACATATTTTACCGGGTGTGGAGCAGCATATTGATCGCGCCATGATTTTATCGGGCGGAAAATCCGTTGCCATCGGCACACTATCCACTCTGCGTCATCTCGCACAGTTACCGGTAGCAATTAAGACCCGGGGGATTAATGGCGCTCTTAGAGACAATAAAATGTTAGCGGATTTTTGGGTTAGTCATAATAGTCTGCAGGTGCCTGAATCTGAAAAAATAAATGTAATCAGGCAGTTGATGGCCTTTGACAATATTACTGATATCCAGGTTGAACCGGCCAGTCTTTACCAGATATACCAGCATTTTCTTAACGACAATAATGCCACTGCAGAACGGGAGTAAACTGATGAATCCGATTATTACAGTCGCATTAAAAGAGTTTCAGGACGGCCTGAGAAACCGCTGGTTGATCTCTATTACGCTTATATTTGCAGTATTGGCTATTGGTTTGAGTTATTACGGTTCGGCCGCATCCGGTCATCTCGGCGCACCATCATTATCAACCACCATCGCCAGTCTATCCAGCCTGTCGGTTTTTATTATTCCGCTGATTGCGTTATTACTTTGTTATGACAGCTTTGTCGGTGAGCAGGAGTCAGGTACCTTGCTGTTGTTACTCACCTATCCGATTAGTCATCGTCAACTTCTATTAGGAAAATTTTTAGGGCAAGGCTGTATTATCACTCTGGCCACCTTAGCAGGCTTTGGCAGTGCGGCTGTTTTACTGGGCTTCAATACCAGCTTCGCAGCGGTGATTCCCTCTTTCGCCCTGTTTATTCTCACCTCCTGTCTGCTTGGCTTAACTTTTGTCGGACTGGCTTATGTGATCAGTCTATCGGTATCTGAAAAGTCCAAGGCAGCCGGCATGGCGCTGATCCTGTGGTTGTTTTTTGTGCTGGTATTTGATTTGGTATTATTGGCGGTATTAATTGCTATTGAAGATGGTGTCACTCAGCAGGCTTTGGTCGTGCTGATGATGTTTAATCCTGCCGATTTATTCCGTTTGATTAATTTATCGGCTCTGAACAGCGGCTCTGTGGACGGTCTGTTAGCCGTTGCGATTAACAGTGACCATTCGCCACTGAGCTTATTACTGCTGATGGTTGCCTGGGTGGCCGCCCCGCTGATATTAGCGATGTTTATTTTCAGTAAAAAAACCATCTGACTTTTTCATATATACCCAAATAAGGATAACCATGAACGCCTTTCCGTTTTACAAATCGATGCTGATATTCAGCTTGACTACCCTTTTATTCGCCTGCTTTGAAGGCGAAACGCAGAAACAGATGCTAAGACAGGCCGTGGCGATTGAAAATGCCGATGAGTGTCACTTGTGCGGTATGATTATTTCCAAATTTCCCGGTCCGAAGGGCGAACTGTATCAAAAAAACACAGAAGACGTTGCTAAGTTTTGTTCGACCCGGGATCTGTTTGCTTATTTGCTGCAGCCGGAAAATAAACGTCAAATAGAGCAGGTATTTGTACATGATATGAGTAAAACTCCGTGGCACAAAACTGAAGACCAGTATTTTATCGATGCCAAAAGCGCATGGTTTGTGGTGGGCTCATCAAAAACTGGCGCGATGGGTAAAACCCTTGCAAGTTTCAGCCAGCACAGTGATGCGTTAGCTTTCAGCAAAGAGTTTGGCGGCGAAGTTTACCCCTTTGATAAAATCACTATTGAGCTGCTGTGAAATCATATTTACTGACAAACAGAAAAAATCCAGCTTATGGCAGACGGTTAAGTACTTAAGGTATTTTATGCAATTCCGTACTGTCTATTATACTGAATGCCTCCACGGGGCCCCGGCCATTAGCCGAGCTTGATGATAGCGCGGACCCAAACAGATAACTTATTACCTGGCAATTTATACCCATGATACTTCAAGATGCAAAGTCAGCAAGGCAAATTGTGCCGAGATGCCAGGCATAAAATTGAAGTATAGTTATTCTGCATAGAAATTTTATAACAAAGCAGATTGGTGCAATTAACCTTGCCCTACGGGGCGCCAGCTCGAAAACCAGTGCTGCGTTGCACCAATCGAAAAGGGAATAAGTTGCGTCTTGCTCTGGTCTCCGAGCTCGTTCCTGACAAAGCATTTTGAAGTAACATGGGTATATATAGGACTTAGTTAACGCCCTACTTTGCCTGAGGTGGATAGTTTTTTAGCATTAGGTCTATTTCTTTCATAATAAAGTTTGCCCGCTTCTGCGAGGACATTGTCTCGGTCAGACGGCTCTGAGAAACTGAACGCCATATTATTGTTTTGCTGACCGGGTTTAAAAACTCCAACACTATCTTACCGTATTTGCGTTCGCGGTAACGTGGAGGGGTGCGCATGCTTATCCCCCCTCTCCTTCGATATATCCCTACGCCAACCCCGATCGATCCGCCATAGGGCTCCAGTTCAGTGGCGCTTTCGATGCGATACTTCACCAGTAAGTCAGCGCTTGGCAGGTCTGTTTGCTTAATGCCTTTACTGCTGAGCTGTGCCGCCGTTGCCCTTTCAATACGCCCACTATCAATACTGAGCACAGCTCCCTCAGGCGCGGCAGCAAAAGCGAAGGTTTTATACTGGGAAAAGTCATGCTCCACGGCATAGTCAGAAACGGGTTTTGTGCTGCAACCCAGCAGAGAAAGAGAGAGTAAAACGGGTAAAATAATACGCAACTGAATACACAACACAGGAAACTCCAATTTTCAACAACATAAAAACAAAAAACTGTTTTCTAAGTGTAGCAACTTTAAAGTACTAATCAGGCAAATTTGTAGCTCAACTTGATTTACTCTTTTGCATCAGTCACCTCTTCAAGTTTTTCAAGACTCTCTTTGGTACGTTCCAGAATTTCCTTTTTAACTTTTTTTGCCTTACCTGATGCTGCTTTCTTATTTAAATCAAGCTCTGCAATCTCATCTTTTAACTGTTGTTTTTCTTTCTCTATCTGCCCGGCCTGCTGCGCTTTGGCAAAGAGAATTTTTTCAGCTTCTGTTTCTATGTCGGTGACTACCTGCTGTGGTGCCGACTCCGGAATAACTGCCTCTTTAGGCGCTAGCGGGCGCTGGTTCATAAACGATGGTGACACAATTTCGATGTTATTATTATGCAGGGTATCTAAAATACTTTTATAAAGGTTAGAGCGGGCACTAACCAGCTTGTCTGCTTCTGTGAGTACACCTGAAACACGGTATGTTACCGCAAAATTTCCCAGCTCCAGGATATGCACAAAACTGCCCTCCAGACCGGATTGCTTCGCGGCACTAATTAATAACGGCTCTACCACATGATGGTGTACATCGTACCCCAGCGAAAGTGAAGCAGAGACAAGCGTCGATACACTGGGTACGGTTTTGACCGGCGAGGAGATCAGATAAGTATTAGGAATGGCAACCAATTCACCACTTTCCGACTGCAGTTCAGTATCAAATAAGCCGCGCGCAGAGATCCGCCCGAAGTGATCTCCGACAGTCACAAAGTCACCAATGGCAAAGGGTTTGGTCACCCTCAGCAGAATACCGGCGGCAAGATTGGCAAAAATATTAGCCGATGAAAATGCAAAGACACCGGAAATTAATAAACCAATTAATCCGATTATCTGATTTCGGGAACTTTCCTGTACGGGTAACGAAAGCACGATTGCAATCACGCCCACCAGAGTTAATGCCAGCATCAGCAATTGTCTGGTGAACATACGTTCGTTACCAATATCGGCATATTTTTTGATCACCAGCCGGTGAGCCACCGTCAGTGTTAATGCAACAATTGACGTTGTGACAATAAGTGGAACAAAATCGCTCATTGTTTCTGTGATTGTCGCAATCGTGCTCATTGTTTCTTCCTTTGAGTTGATCCAATTATTTTTAATCCAAGCAGTTACCAGCAAGTATTGCTGCTAATCAGGGTAATTGCATAATAAAATGTAAAAATAAGGGAGATAGAGGAAAGGCAGGGCCAGCACGCTTTTACAAACATGCACGCCCTGTTATTGCGCTATACACAAGGTAAAGCGTGACTTCTCACCGCCTTATCAGACGATGCTTCTTGTTTCGTAGGCTATAGCTCGAAATATCGAGTCTTACATAAGCCTCCACAAGCAGACACGACCGTCCAGCCGCGTTGGTAACTTTAAACTGCTGCTCCAAACGGTTC
>NZ_JBFGZY010000085.1:0-18232 GCF_041586535.1 Psychromonas sp.
AAAAGAGTTCCCCGATATACATCGTTATCTATGGAATGGTGCGTTATGGTCTCCCAGTTACTTTGCCGGATCATGTGGCGGTGCTGCGCTAGATGTCCTGACGACTTATATCGAGCAACAAAATAGACCTAAGTAACGTTAGTGCTTCGCATCAATGATTTTCATCACCGCCATGAATGACGGTGTTTTTCATCTAAATGGATAAATTATGGGCATGTTCCATCAATAAATGGTGAGTGTTTCTGCATTGTCACTAAGGGATAAGTCTCTCAGATCAGGCTTATTTGATAGAAACAAACTATCCGAACTTGTTAATTGATTCCAACGAACATTTAAACCAGTTAGCAACTTATTTTCTTCTAGATTCAGCGTAATTAACTTGTTATCACTTAGATTTAAATATCTGAGATCTGTAAGAGTGCTAACATCGATTTCTTCTAACTGATTTCCTGCTATACCTAAATCAGTTAAAGCTATATTATTAACGAGGTCAATAGCCATTATTTTATTCTCATTTAGTTTGAGTCTTGTTAAACCTGTTAATAACTCAATACCATCGACATTTTCAATGCCTAAAGAATCACATTCCAAAATTGTTAATTCAGATAAGTCGTTCACCTCAAGGCTGTCACCATCAGTATTTTCTGCAACGATCTTATTGATAATACAATCAATAAAATTATCGTCAGTAAAGGCGTCACCTTGATCAGTAATAAGAGCTGTAGCTTTTACTGCCACAGGATCTTCAACGACCACAGGATCTTCTGATTGCTTATTTGGGGTACTGTTACTGTTACTGTCAGAACCACATCCTGTTAAAAGAAATAAGCAGAAGGCAAAGTTTAATGTGCCACAAAGTCTTTTCATGATTCGCTCCATTGTTCAAAAAATATTATCAAATATAAATCGCCAAAATAACTCACCAAGCAAAGTCGTCCATAAAAAAAACGACCTATCCTTTTGTATAATAAAATTACCTATTACAGCCAATATGCTAGAAGCGACTTGCAAAATAATCAAAAAAACTTCGCTATATTTGTGAACGTATTCTTATAAACACGTAAAGATCAGATGCATGTCAGACGGGGTTTCTGGTATGCCATTACACTACCGGTTTTTCACTAGTCCCAGAGTTCGTGTTGCTTTGCTTTGACTTGCTAAGGTAATAACTTGCCAATGTCAGTCACATCCTGTTTTGCTTATTACATGTATAGACATAAACCATATGGAACAGAGCCGATTTAATTAAGGTAAGCATAGAATAGAAGGCATACTCCCTGAGGTAAGTGATGAACAGTTGAAGGCTGCGTATTGTTTTGTAATGGGAGTCGAGCATATATCGATTGCTCGAAATAGCGCTATTTTATTCATAAACGGCTGGGTGTTTATCATGGCACTCGCGTATTAGGGAGGGAGTATTTCATATTCAAATAGTCAACGCACTCGGTGTTTTTCAAGGTAGTTGTATTAGACGAGAGAGGGACTGATAGTAATTGCCTGGGTGCACAATACGAGGGGGGGATGGAAATCGTTTGAAGACCTTGAGAACCGAGGAATCTACGGACATTGTAGTTGAAAAAATGTTTCGAGATGCGCTGGATAAAAGCAACCTGTTATCAAGTTCAGCGGAGTCACCTTATAAAATAAAAGTAGTAATAAAAAAGTTTGATTGTAGTTATTACTTTAATAGGGAAGCCCATGCTTACGTGAATGTCTCGCTTATTGATAGTTCTAATTCAAATGTATATTTTTTCAAAAGATTATAAAACAGATGAAGTGGAGGCAGGCCGCAGGGGGCCGGAATATTTGGTAATGTTGATACTCTCAGGAATCTTGCAGAGGCGGCAATGAACAAGACGATTGATAAGACACAGTCGGATGAAGAATTTACTAACGCACTGTTGTGGCAAGCGTTAACTTTTTAAATTGGTGTATTCTTGAGTTTGGAGGTTTTGAAGTCACCAGGATTCAGGGCGGTTGTTGATATATTGAGTTCAATTACTGTGATATTGGCGATAGTTACGGTAATGAGATTAGCATGGTTTGCTTTCGCCGACGTGCCGTCTTACGATTGAGTATGGATGTTGATTTTAGTGTAACGAATTTAACCCTTGGCAGATCGGGTTGAACCGCCGAGATAATGAGCTGTAACTAAAAATTGCTGCTATTCTTACTGAAAGGTTTGAGATATCCCAGCAAAGAAATATGTGAACAGTCGATGGCTGATTAGAAGCGAAATTCCCCCGGAGGCTCTGATGAATACAATTAACAAGGGCCGTTGGATTTCTGTTGGCCTTGTGTTTTTACTCGGACTGTCGGCTTGCGCCACTTCTCACACCTCTACGCCAATTGTTGCGGCAATGCAATACCTCCCGGAGCAAGGGGAGCACCTCATAAATCGCCATGCCCCAGTTTTCCTGATTGAAGAATACCTGACGGCACATAACCGTATAGGCGCGGTTCGTGCAGGTTCGGAAGGGAGTATCTGGATCGACCCGGACACTCCGATCCTGTACACCGAGCAACGTCAATTCTTCACCGCCAAGGCGAAATACACCAACCTTATCTACCGGATCCACTTTTCGAAAGTCCCAGCCGGTTTCTCTCCTTTCTACTTGACAGCCGGGAAGAATGTGGGCCTTATAGTGGTAATAACGCTCTCCCCGGACGGCCTTCCCCTGCTCTATACCATGGTTCACACCTGCGGTTGTTATCTGGCGTTCATACCGACCTCCAACCTGCCAGCCCATGCTTATCCCAATAATTGGAAGGCCGGGCATCAAACTGTTTTCGGTGAAACTCTCCCCACGGCTCTGAACTATGCTGCGTTATTGCCAGATAAACAGCAGGTTCAAATCAGAATTCGCCCTGATACGCATCGGATCATGGATGTCTGGCTGGCTTCAGAGGAAACAAGGGCAAAGTCAGTAATCACAGCTTCTCTACAGCCCCTTAGCAATTTAAAGCATCTCCAAACAGGGACTGGCCAACGCATATCGTTTTATGAAGATTCCGGCGCAAGGGCTGGATATGTAAAAGGCAGCTTTAAGTCGAGAGAAAGGTGGCTAATGAGTTGGTGGACAATGGATTGGAGGATTGGACAAGATAAATACCTGGGTGCACATAAACATGACGGTCCGGTTTTTTATACGAGCTTGAAACCCTGGGCCCGTAACGCCTCAGACATGCGTGATTTTGCCGGCTTTTTAAAATACTGGGGGTGGGGTTTGTAACCCGACCCGGTGGAGAGATCGTTTATTGATTCAATTTGTTAACTCCAATAAAGTATGACTCAAACCAATATTATCCGTGCGCATAACATTCGTAAAACCTGCCGCTTCAACAATCTCTAAAAAGTTTTCACTTCGGTAAAAGCGGCTATTTCCGTTTGCTAAGCAGGTGAAGTACAAAGAAATCGCGTTTAGGCTTAAAGTAGCAGCTTCGTATTTTTGTGTCTCCCAAAACAGCTCTAAAATATGGAGTCTTGCACTTTTGCTTATGGCCTTGCGTGCACGGGTGCTACCGAGGGGCTTTGGGGGAGGAACTAATCGGATTTTTAATAAGTTGGCTTTGGTAAAACTGAATAAGCAAATGCTTGTAGGTGCCTATCAAAACTTATTGACTAACCTCTTTTCTGAAAATTAATTTGCAGTTATTCAGCTCAATTACGCCATGTTTAAGCCTTAAATAGCTAAAGGTACTTGCAGTACAAGCAAGCAGGACGGATTTCTCATCCGTTGCTTGTCTCGGTATCTCGGTAGGACATTTTTCGAATATGCTCTAAGATTTTTTAGTTGGCGCAGCACTGTATCAGCATAACAGCCGAGCTCGAACATATACCAACAAAGTTTGCTAAACACCGTTGATAAAAAAAGCGCCATAAGTTAGGCCTGCACTGATTACAAATGTCGGGTGTATTTTAAATCGTTCTAAAGCTAAAGCGGATAAAATAAATAACAAAACGAAATGCACCGGGAAACTAACTAATCCATTGAACATCAGTTTATATGTTAAAACGGCCATAAGAACAGTAACGATAGGTAATACCCACTGCCCCATGAGTATTACTTTGGGTGACTCCCTATATTGGTAGAGCACCCGTAATGCAAAAATCATAATGAGCAATGTAGGAGCGACTGTGGCAAATACCGCAACAACTGCTCCAGTTACTCCCGCCATTTGGTAGCCAATATAACCTGCCATTTTAGTTGCAATTGGGCTCGGAAGTGCATTGCTTAAGGCGAGTATTTCAGAAAATTGATTGGTATCCAGCCATTGATAATGACCAACGACTTGGGCCTCAATGAGTGGAATGATTGCTGGCCCACCGCCATACCCGATGATATTTGGTATAAAGAAAGCGAGGAAAATATTAAGATAAATCATATTTTTTTATCCTTTGCTTTAATAGGAGTAAATAATGCGGTAATAAGAATGCTGCCGATGATTAAAGCTGGGTGAATCCCAACAATGTTTATCAAAATAAATGCAGCAACGCACATCGCTGTTGCCAGAATGAAGCCAATAGATTTATATCCTTTAATAAAGAAATCCCACGTAAGCTTGGTTAACATCCATGCGACAACAGGGATAATCCCTTTAGCCATTCCGATGACCCAAGGTTTATTTCGATACTCATTAAGTAAGGTTAAACTACATATTAGAAAAACTATTATTGGTACAGTGATGGCGATAATTGCTAAAAACATGCCGCTATAACCTGCTACTTTATAGCCAATATACCCTGCCATCTTTGTCGCTATTGGCCCTGGTAAAGTGTTGCCTATTGCTAAAACATTGGCAAACTCCTCCTCTTTCATCCATTTATATCTAACAACAACCTCGTTATGAACCAATGGGATCATGGTGGGACCACCACCAAACCCAAGAAGCCCTATTCGTATAAATGCAGAGAAAATATCAATTAGTATTTTCATAAGTTCCTTCTTATTTGTACAGTTAACGTGATGATGAATACTGGCTTTTACTATTTAATGATGGCTTGTGCAGAATAACGAATATGCTCTTCAAGTACTTTTAATGCTTCGGAGGTGTTCCTTTCAAGAGACAGTTCTTTTAGTTTAAGGTGGTATTGCACACTCTTACTGTGACTAAATTGAAAGGTAGCACTATATCGTCGATAACGATCAAATTGAGCATTCAGACTCTTTACAAAAAACAATAACCAAGGGGATTGTGAACCGGATAACAGCGCTTGATGAAAAGCCTCATGAACATCGTCTAATCGTTGAATATTTTCTTGGTTAACCTCTCCTTTTTCATGAATTAATTTTTCCTGCAAACTCAGCATGTGATAAGCGCCGACTACGCTGCTCTCCCATTCCATGTCACCTTTTAATAGTGACATTTCTAACGCCATACATTCGAGTTTTATACGTGTTTCAGTGATATCCTCAAAATCTGTTTGAGACATCTCTGGGACACGAAATCCTCGCTGTCCTGAGTTGATAAGTAATCGGCTTTCAGCTAATCGTGATAAGGCTTCACGAAGGGGGCTGTAGCTGACATTGTATCTTTCCTTTATCTCTTCTAGCTTAATTTTTTCACCACAGGGGTACACCCCTTGGATAATATCTTGCTTAAGCCCCTGATAAATCAGCTCTGAAGTTGTTTGATTTTGATTGCTCATAAACAAAAAAACCTACTTTTAATTAATATTATCGAGAAATATAGCATAAAACCCAAATAAATATATATAAATTAAAATATTGACAATGATATAAAATATCGATATTTTTTGTTGCAACCTTGTTAATGATGCTTTGATTGTTTATACATCTTCGATACGTACAAAAATATTGCCATAGGAGCCTACATGGAAAGGAATACGCTACTGGAAGTAAAGGATTTACGTTTGAGTGTTAATACTCATCAAGGGCAAGCTAATATTTTAGATGGGGTTAATTTCTGTCTTCGTGAAGGCAAAGTCACTTGTTTAGTTGGAGAAAGCGGATGCGGAAAAAGTATAACCTCTCTTACTATTATGGGATTGCAGCATCCTTTAGCAACAAATAAACAGAATTATTTACAGGCAAGTGGTGAAATTTTATTTCAAGGTGAAAACTTGCTTACAAAAAGTGACAAACAAATGGAAGCGCTGCGCGGTGAGCAAATAGCGATGGTTTTCCAAGAGCCGATGACCTCACTTAATCCTGTTTTGACTATTGGTGAGCAGCTTTCGGAAGCCGTTCGAACACACGCCCCTCATTTATCAGAAACCGATATTAAACAAAAAGTAAGCACCACGTTAGAAAAAGTAAATATATCGGGACAAGATCGATTTGATGAATACCCCTTTCAACTGTCCGGAGGGATGAGGCAGCGTATCATGATAGCCATGGCGCTCATTAATGATCCTAAATTACTTATTGCTGACGAACCGACAACTGCTCTTGATGTGACTGTCCAAGCACAAATTTTAAACCTTTTAAAAGATCTGCAAACTGATCATCAATCATCTATTTTATTTATTACTCATGATTTAGGGGTGGTAGCTGAAATTGCAGATGATGTCATTGTTATGTATGGAGGCCAAATTGTTGAAAGTGGCCCTGTCGAGGAGATATTTAGAGACCCTCAGCATCCTTATCTAATTGGTTTATTGAATTCTATTCCTCACTTTGGTGAGAAACTTACTCGATTACAGACTATCTCAGGGATGGTGCCCTCAGTTATTGCTATGCCTGAGGGATGCCGATTTCAAACACGTTGTCCTTTTGTCACTGATAAATGCACCGCAGCACCTATCCCGGTTAATCATATATCGGGACATGTAAGCCATTGTTGGTTTACGCCTTTAGAGGATAATTTTGATTTGCATAATTTAGTTCCGATATGTGATCAAATTAATAAAAATGAGGAGCTTCTGAATGTCATTTAATACCGCTGTTACTCAACAGCCTATTTTATCAGCTAAAAATTTAGTCAAAAAATTTTCGAGTGGTGGCTCGGTTCTTCATGCAACAAATGATGTTAGCTTTGATGTCTACCCAGGTGAAACATTAGCAATTGTAGGAGAGTCTGGTTGTGGTAAATCAACTTTAGGGAGAATGTTATTAAGGTTACATGAACCTAGTGCTGGGGATGTTAAGTATGAAGGTGAAAGTATTCTTAACTTAAATGGTGCAGAGATGAGAGGATTACGTAAAGATTTACAAATGATTTTTCAAGATCCTTTTGCCTCTTTAAACCCTCGAATGACCGTTTATAAAACATTGGCAGAGTCATTAAAAATACATCAAAAGTTAAGAGGGCAATCCTTACGTGAAGCTGTTTATGAGTTACTAGGGTTGGTTGGGTTATCTTCAACCCATGCCAATAGTTACCCTCAAGAGTTCAGTGGAGGTCAAAGACAAAGAATTGCAATTGCACGAGCATTAGCAAGTAAGCCTAAATTGATTATTGGAGATGAACCGGTCTCTGCTTTAGATGTTTCCGTACAAGCTCAAGTTATTAATTTACTGAATGACTTAAAAGCAAAGTTTGGGCTTACTCTTGTGCTTATTTCCCATGATTTATCTGTTATAGAACATATGTCTAATAGAGTGCTTGTAATGTATTTGGGAGAAGTGGTTGAAATGGGGACAACTGATGAAGTTTTTAATCATCCTCGTCATCCTTATACTCAAGCATTGTTATCTTCAATTCCGCATCCTATTCCTGGCTCTAAGAAGCTAAAAACCTTACCAGGCGAGTTACCTAACCCTAAAAACTTACCTGCCGGATGTTACTTCCGATCTCGTTGCCAACATGCAGGTCAACGCTGTAAACAAGAAAGACCACGGCTGGTAAACCTTGATGGTGCAACACAAGTTACGGGAGTTACATCACATCAAGTTGCATGTTTTATGCACAAAGATATTCCTGACTTTATTCCAATTAGATTTGAGGAGCATAAATCAAAGGACTATCAGACTAGACAAAAGCTTTACCAGTTTTATTCACAGAAAAAATAAAGGTTACATTCACTTCAAATTTATTTTTAAACCATTCATATAAGGATATAACATGAAATTGAAAACAACCCCTCTTCTACTAATGCTGGCGATGGCACCAATGTCTTATGCAAAAGATATAACAATAGGGCTTAATTCGGATCCGGACGCTTTAGACCCTGATTTAAGTCGAACTATGGTTGGCCGTGAAGTGTTTACCTCTTTATTCGACAAATTGATTGAAATTGATCAGCAATTAAACTTTGTTCCTATGTTGGCGACAAGTTGGGAGTGGACTGATGAAAACAAAGGCTTAATTCTAAAGCTTAAACAAGGCGTTGTTTTCCATGATGGTGCACCATTTAATGCACAAGCTGTAAAGTTTAATATTGAGCGCTCCATGAACCTTGATGGCTCTAGACGTAAAACAGAGCTTGCAATGGTTAATAATGTTGAGGTTTTAGATGAATACACGGTTAAACTTAATTTAATACAACCATTTATCCCTTTATTAGCAACGCTCGCCGATCGTTCTGGCATGATGGTTTCTCCTCTCGCTGCTGAAAAGCAAGGTAAAAACTTTAGCCAAAACCCTATTGGAAGTGGCCCTTATCAATTCGATAGTCGAGTTCCACAGGATCGTATTGTTCTGGATAAATTTAAAGGCTACTGGGAAAGCGAACATTATCATTTCAATAAAGTTACTTTTTTACCTTTACCTGATTCAACGATTCGCTTAGCAAATCTAAAATCTGGGCAGGTTGATATTGCTGAACGTATTACCCCTACAGATGTGGAAAGCGTTATTTCAGATAGCAATCTTCATTTATTAGAATCGTCTGGCCTAGGTTATAACACCATAACGTTTAACCTTGGGTATGGTGAGAATAAAGATAAAGATATGGTTGTTAAAAAACCTTTAGTTCGTGAAGCATTTGAATATGCTATTGATCGTAATATTATTAATCAGGTCGTTTTTTCTAATCAATATGTACCTGATAACCAATGGGTTTCACCTGAAAGCATTTTTTACGCTAAGGATATTAAAGTCCCCACAAGAAATATTGAAAAAGCTAAGTCGTTATTAAAAGAAGCTGGTTATGACAGCGTCAATATTGAACTAGCTATCGCTAATACAACTGAAGCAACGCAGCTTGGTCAGGTTATTCAGGCAATGGCTGGTGAAGCAGGTATAAACCTTACTTTAAAAACTATGGATAATGCAACTGTACTTGATGCAAAAACAAGAGGTGCGTATGAAGCGACTATTGCAGCTTGGAGTGGTCGAGTTGATCCGGATAGCAATATCTATTCATTTTATGGTGAAGGAGGCCCGCTAAATGAGAATGGCTTTAATGATAAAGAAATTCAAGGGATGTTGGTTGAAGCTAGAAGTGAATCTGATGTCGAAAAGCGTAAAAAATTATATGCAACGGCAATGAAAAAAGTATTAGAGCAGAGACCTCAGTTGTATTTATACCATCCTAAATGGCAATGGGGGGTTTCAAATAAGATAGAAGGTTTCAAGCCTTATGCCGATGGAATGCCTCGTTTACGTGATGTGAAATAATTAGGCTCAAAATGAGAGGGGGTCCCTCTCTTCACTTGACAAGGATAGCCGATGCTAAAATTTATTATAAATCGTATCTATATAGCGATCCCCACTTTATTTCTGATCTCTTTTTTTATTTTTGGATTACAGAAATTGATGCCTGGAGATCCTGCTTTAATGTTAGCAGGGGAAGATCGTAGCCCTGAAGCCATTAATTATATACGTGAACTGTATCATTTAAATGAGCCCTTTATAGTGCAATACCTTTATTGGTTAGGCGACGTATTACAAGGTGATTTTGGCACATCGATTAGGAGTGACGAATCAGTAATGGACTTATTATTGTTGAAATTGCCAGTAACAATAGAGCTGAGCATTTTATCAATGTTATTTGCCATTCTAATCAGTATTCCCATGAGCATTATCGCAGCCGTTAAAAAAAATTCAGGTTGGGATTTTTCATCTAGTATCTTTGCCCTAATTGGACAGTCTATTCCAAATTTTTGGCTTGGTTTTATGATGATATTACTAGTATCTGTTCATTGGGGGATATTGCCAGCTTCTGGTTATGTTAGCCCTTTTGAAAGCTTGTCTCAAAATATACAAACAATGATTATGCCGGCTTTTGTATTAGGTACTGGCCTGGCCGCTACAATATTTCGTCATTCAAGAGGGGCAATGTTAGAAGTGTTAGCCGCAGACTTTATTCGGACGGCTAGAGCCAAAGGCGTTAAGCGAAAAACTATTTATCTAAAACACGCATTACGTAATGCTTTGATTCCTGTAGTAACTATGATCACTATTCAGTTTGGTGAATTATTAGGTGGGGCGGTACTAACGGAGCAAGTTTTTACCATTCCCGGTCTTGGTAAGTTGATTGTTGACTCTGTCTATAATCGTGATTTTCCTGTGGTACAAGGCATTGTAATGTTTTCGGCTTTGATGTTCATTTTTAGCAATATCATTGCTGATAGTGCTTATTACTTACTTGATCCTAAATTACGCCATAGAGAGGTTAGCTAATGACTGCTTCAGTTTACTCAACGCAATTAAATGCAAGTTTATTTTCTCGGTGGTCTCAGAATAGATCCTGGAAAAAATTTAACAAAAATCCTGTTGGTTGGTTTGGCTTAATTATTATCGTTACATTTATACTCTTAGCTATTTTTGCACCATTACTAGCTAATTATGATCCGGTAAAAACGAATTGGATGGCTGTTAGGCAAGCTCCGTCGTTAGAATATTGGTTAGGTACCGATGAGATTGGACGAGATATATATAGTCGTTTGTTATATGGCGCTCGTGCTTCTTTAATGGCAGGTTTCTTTTCGGTCGTTATTGCTTTCATGATTGGTGTGCCATTAGGCATGATGGCGGGTTATTTTGGGGGACGTATAGATACAGTTATATCTCGTTGTTCAGAAGCAGTGATGGCAATACCATCATTAATTTTAGCCATTTCATTAGCCGCAGCTCTTGGAGCTAGTCTGGTTAATGCAATGATCGCGATTGGTATTGCAAATGTACCCTTATTTATTCGTCTGACGCGTGGTCAAGTATTATCAACTAAGTATATGGAGTATGTGGAAGCTGCACATTCAATAGGTGTTTCTCATTTAGGTATATTGGTTAAGTACATTTTCCCTAATATTGTAGCTCCTTTATTTATTCAGGTTACCTTGTCATTAGCGAGTGCAATTATTGCGGAGTCTAGTTTGTCGTTTTTAGGACTAGGTCAGCAAGCTCCAGATCCAAGTTGGGGCAGTATGCTTAACTCAGCAAAAGGTTTTTTAACACAAGCACCATGGATGGCCATTTGGCCTGGCTTGGCAATTTTTACAATTGTATTGGCATTTAATTTATTTGGTGATGCTCTTCGAGATGCATTTGATCCAAAATAAAAAGGATATTCTATGAATTTACACTCAACTTTATACCCATTCGCATCACAGAGAAATGCTGTCTATAGCACTAATGGAATGGTTGCAACTTCTCAGCCTTTAGCTGCACAAGCAGGATTAAGTATTTTGCAGAAAGGGGGGAATGCTGTTGATGCCGCGATTGCTGTGGCAGCGACATTAACTGTCGTTGAACCAACTTCAAATGGTATTGGCGGTGATGCTTTTGCATTAGTTTGGATGAAAGATAAGCTGCATGGGCTAAATGCGAGTGGAATGTCGCCTGAGTCGATTTCTATTGAAGCTCTTAAAGAGAAAGGGATGTTGGAAATGCCCGCATATGGTTGGACACCAGTAACGGTTCCTGGTGCCCCTTCTGCTTGGGCTGCCTTAAGTCAGCGTTGGGGGAAACTATCATTATTGGACTGTTTAGCTCCAGCAATAAAACATGCAACAGAAGGGTTTCCTGTCAGTCCTACACTAGCTAAATTTTGGAAAAAAGCATTTGATAAGTTTGCGCCACTTAGAAAAGGGGAGGGAGGGGATATTTATCAAGAGTGGTTGAATACCTTTGCGCCAGAAGGTAAAGCACCTGAATTAGGAGAGGTCTGGAGATCGCCTGATCATGCTAAAACACTGCGTCTGATAGGGGAAACGAATGGCGAAGCTTTTTATAAAGGAGAATTAGCAGAGGCTATTTGTGATGCTGCTAAAGCAAATAATGCTTTTTTATCTGCAACGGATTTATTCGAACATAAGGTCGACTGGGTTGATCCAGTAAATATTAACTATAACGGTTATGATATATGGGAAATACCACCTAGTGGCCAAGGCACAGTTGCTTTAATGGCTTTAAATATTATGAAGCAATTTAACTACCAAAAAAATAATGACGTAGATAATATACATAAACAAATTGAAGCGATGAAGTTAGCATTTGCAGATGGGTTATATCACATTACCGATGAACGAGATATGAAAGTGAGTGTTGATGATCTCTTAGATGAAACTTATGCTAAAACGAGAGCTCAGCTTATTACTGAAGAGGCTCAGGAGCATTGTCCCGGAGACCCTAAATCTAGCGGGACAGTGTACTTAGCGACTGCAGATAATGAAGGCAATATGGTTTCATTTATTCAAAGTAATTATATGGGATTTGGCTCAGGTATAGTTGTGCCTGGAACTGGAATAGCGCTTCAGAACAGAGGACATACTTTCTCCCTTGATCCAAACCATGTTAATTGTCTCAAAGGAAAAAAACGAACTTACCATACTATTATCCCGGGCTTTATCACCAAAGATGATAAAGCCGTTGGTCCATTTGGTGTAATGGGTGGGTTTATGCAACCTCAAGGCCACATGCAAGTTGCGATGAATTTAATTGATTTTGGATTAAACCCTCAATCTGCTTTAGATGCCCCACGCTGGCAGTGGATCAAAGGAAATCAGGTATCTGTTGAACAATCTATGCCGTCTTATGTCATTCAATCTTTGATTGAACGAGGGCATGACGTTTCAATTGCTCGAGATAATGGGAGTTTTGGGCGAGGTCAAATAATATTACGGGAGGCTGATAGTCCAGTTCTGGTTGGAGGAACTGAATATAGAACGGATGGTGCTGTGGTCGGTTATTAAAAGGTATAGTCAGGTAAGAGAGTAGGTATTTACCTGTACCAGTTCAGTAAAACTTTGATGCCGAAACACACCTAAACTGTATTAAACCCCAAATAACCTAAGTTATTTGAAACAATGAGTTATGTCTCCTACTCTGTTAGAGTAACCAGTAACCAGTAACCAGTAACCAGTAACCAGTAACCAGTAATTAGGAGATTCCAAATCCGTATGTTGGGAGTTCGAATCCCTCCACCCCTGCCTCATTATATATGAAGCCTCGACAATTTATTGTTGAGGCTTTGTTTTTTTCTAAGGTAATCAAAATGTTAGTGTCAATGCACCTTAAGTTATCAGATCCTTATCTCCCTGTTTTATGCCTTTCAAATATCTTATTCTGGTCCATATCCGGTACTTCACGTGCAGATTCTGTGCACAACGAGATCCCATGCTTTACAACAGATGCAAAAACAATCCAGGTTGGTTTTTAGTATTGACAATGAGTGCTGGTGGGCTGTTTCTGGTACAGGTCTGGTCCATTTTCGGGCTTTTGGGTGTGATTTTGAGGAGAACTGTGCTGATGGCGAGAGGTTTATGTTATTTTTTCGTAACGTTAAGCGACTAATACACATACTTGATAAGGCGTTAACCTTATCTGTCATTTCACGAATCTATTTCGGTGCAATGTCGGTGTAAGGAATTTAACAAAACTAAAAATAAATCTTTGCACCTACCCACTTATAGGTTATTATCTATGCTGCTCTGTAATTAAGAGTTATTAATGAAATTGTAAAGTCCAAGTTACTCCCTCAGATACATCTTCGTCATTGTTGTTGTCCTTAGTGTTTCCCTTTTAGCTTCATGTCACATTCAATAATTCAGCTCTCAGCGCATCGCATTTTTTAGCGATATTTTTTAATGAATTTCTATAAGGGACACAATATGTCTAATTCAACTAATGGTTTAGTAAAATGGTTTAACGAAGATAAAGGTTTTGGCTTTATCACTCAAGATAATGGCGGTGCAGACGTATTTGTTCACTTCCGTGCCATCGCATCAGAAGGCTTCAAAACACTTGCTGAAGGGCAAAAAGTGTCTTTTGAAGTTGAGCAAGGCCCAAAAGGCCTGCAAGCTGCAAATGTAATTGCAGTATAAATTTAATGCTTATACCCAATCTATTTCCAGATGCAAAATCATCAGGTCGATAGGCTAGCTTATTAAAATAGAAGGGGTGTATATAAGTAGATATTGATGAAGCAACGTCTACTTTAATTTGTCTCTACAATAAATAGATATAGAACCAAAATAATAACTTACATTACTCTCTGCAAATATTAACACCGCTTACACTCATCTTTTATGTGTCATGACGTTTAACATTTCCCTCATCAGAGAATGATAAATAAGATTATTCCGGTTTATTAAAATAATACAAATAAGGATACTTATGGCTCGCTCAACGGGTAGAAAAAGATTTTGGTTTCAACAAAAAAACGAAGAAAATAAAATAGAAACAACGGGTAAAATTACCGGCTTGAAAAACAATTAAATATACATGCTTGAGTGCGCAACTCCGGTTAGTTATACCCATGCTACTTCAAGATGACAAAGAATCTTGAAGTAGCATGGGTATATAATTAGGGCATGGAAAATTGCTAAATTTATTATAACTTACTCAAGTAAGTTATAATAAATACCTAACTAATCGTTAAACTCTCTGCGCGCTATTTAATAAAAATTTAAACGACAACACCTATACTCATCAAACTTCACCGCTGCAATAAATTCGTCTGCCAGTAAAAAATAAAGTAACTACTCAGCACCCCATTAACATTTTTGATAATTTATAAAAGATCAAAAAAGATCGGCTTGCCTGATCCTTTTTATCCATTATGCTAACCACTTTCCTGCTATTGGCGTTATGACACCGAATGAAAGTAAGTGGTATCGATATTGGGAGTAATATCGAAAAGATTAAACAACCAATAGAAGCCGATAACACACTGTCGCCTTCTATGCGCACAACGTTAGATTTATTACTGCTTATCGTTAATTTGCTCTGCCAACGTCTTGGGCTGAATAGAGAGATCTTAAATACAGCCCCGGCGATGACTCTTAATTTGCTGCGATGCAAAGCGGAAGAAGCGATTTTTAGGCGCTCCCGAAGGGCTCTCGCTGGTGCTGTTTTTTTAACTATATGGCGCTCTAGTAGCGATTTGTTGAAATACCAACAAAGCAAGTTAAACCAAGTTAAACCAAGTCAAACCTGCCCAGACTGCGGAGCTAAGAAGAAAAAGACCTTAGCTGAGCGCTGCCACTCCTGCGGGTGTGGCTGTGAAAAGCCACGCGATGTAGCCAGTGCGCAAGTTAATTTAAACTGGGCGTTAGGTACTCAGGCGGGGAACCCGCCTAAAAGAGTAGCTTAGGTTATTCTTTTGAAACTCCTTCAAAATCTAACGAGCTTTAGCGAGTTAATTTAGTGGGGGTTGTTCATCAATTAACTATCGAAGGTGAGTCGTGAATCCGAAAAAAGTTCATAATGTGCTTGGTCTTATACTCTTGCTTCCACTGTTGGGGTGGATATGTACCGGTGTAGTCTTCTTGATTAAGCCCGGGTATGCGGGAGCATATGAGCAGATTAGCCCTAAGCTATACGAAATTGAAGCGGGAGAGATTATATCTCCTCAAAAATCCTGGAAGGAAATTCGCTTTTTCAGAACGATATTGGGTAAACACCTTCTGGTCAAAGTTGATGGAGAGTGGCAGCAATTAGATTCAGAGAGTTTAGAGCTTAAGCCAAGGCCAGGTAAGGAGCAGGAAGTCCTATTATTGTCCGATGCTATTAGTCATCATTATGAAAGGTATGGGAGTATTGAAAAAGAACAGGGCGATATCTACATTACCTCAACGGGTGTTGAGTTGAGCTTAAATTGGAATACGCTGAGTATTTCTCAGAAAGGAAAAGATACAAAATTAATTGGGACGCTGTATCAAATACATTACTTACAATGGTTTGGAAATAAGCAGGCTAATACTGTATTGGGAATAACCGGCCTGTTAGCTCTGTCATTGCTTGTTTACTATGGCGTTGTATCATATCTGCGAAGAAGAAAGGGCCTCACCTAACAAAAAGTTTATTCTGCTTCGCAAAAACACCTTCACTGGCAACTGGAGGATTGGTACTTTCGGGGCAATCAAAAAATTTTCTCAGATGTCTTGAAGCCTTAGCTAAATAACCTCCTGTTTTGCACCACTCCCAGATCACCATGTAGTGCGATTTTTACGGGTAGAAAATGGTCGCTCTGACTGTCCTAAAAATGTAATATTATTCACTTAAACTGCATCATAAACTCAAAAAATAAGGTTCTTATGCCTGATACTTTTCAGCACGATTACGATTTTGACCCGAGTTACGGTTACGATATTCAGCGATTACTGAAAGTTGAAACGGGTAAAGCGCCGGTGGATTTCGCCGAGTTTTGGCAGAATAAATATCAGCAGGCACTGCAAGTAAAGCCTTATTTGAGCCTTCAGGACACGGGCAAGGTACACAACAGCTGGCGTATTTACGACTGTTATTATGACTCGACAGAGGGCATACGGATTGGTGGCTGGCTATTGCTCCCGACTGAAGGCAGAGTTGATAAAGCAATCGTCTGGGCGCATGGGTATGGAGGGGTAGACCAGCCAGACTCAAGCTGGCAGCTTGAAAATACCGCGCTGCTGATACCCTGCATCAGAGGGATAGGGCGGAGTGCCAAAGCGTCTATATCCAATGATCCATACTGGCATGTGCTCCACAACATACAAGACAAGCACCAGTATATAATTGCTGGCTGTGTTCAGGATCTTTGGTGTGCAGTTTCGGCACTGCTTAACCTATTTCCCCAGGTTAAGGGGCATATTGGGTTAATCGGCACTAGTTTTGGTGGTGGTTTGGGCGTTCTTGCCAGTGCTTTTGATAAACGAATCTGTCGCAGTCATTTCCATGTACCTGCTTTTGGTAACGCGCAGCTTCGTATGACACTACAAACAGTCGGCAGCACCAAGGCATTGCTGGATTTTGCGAAAGAGCACCCAGAGGTGATCTCTGAAACCCTTCCTTATTTTGATGCGTCTGTCGCAGCTCGTTATCTGGTGCAGCCGACCCATTGGGCGCTGGGAACCTTTGATCCGGTTGTCGCTCCCCCCGGACAATTTAGTATATATAATTCCTGCACCAGTCAAAAGCAGCTTTACCTGCTTCAAGCCGGGCACTTTGTTTACCGGGGCGCTGGCAAACAACGACGGGAGTTGCGCCGAATCATCGAAAACTTTTTTGCTATTCTAGGAGTTGATAATGCATCGTGAGTACCACAATTGGTGGAGTCCTAACCTAAACCGTAATATGGAACTGTTAATCTTTGGCCATGGTGGCGCAAAGGTATTGGTCTTTCCTACCCGAGATGGGGGATTCCTGGAATATGAACAACTCGGGCTGGTGAATTCTATCGCAGAAAAGATCAATGCCGGTCAACTTCAGCTTTATTGCGTGGATAGCGTTGATGTCGAAAGCATGTATTGTTTCTGGGCTCACCCCCACGGACGAATTACCCGTCACCAGCAGTACGAGGAGTACATTCTGCAGGAGGTATTGCCGCTGATGGCACAAAAAAATGATCACCCCTGCACTATCTCACACGGCTGTTCTCTTGGTGCGTATCACGCGGCAAATATTTTTTTCCGTCATCCGCATCTGTTTTCGAAACTGGCTGCATTTTCAGGGCGTTACGATCTGACCTGGGAGGTCGAGTCCTTTAATAACTTGTTCGACGGCTTCTATAACGAAGATATCTACTACCATACACCAGCCCATTTCCTGAAAAATCTTGATTGCCCGGACAGGATCCAAAATATTGCCAATAGCGATATTGTCTTTACCATCGGCAAGCAGGATCCTTTCTTACAAAACAACCACCTTCTCAGCGAAATTCTCAACGATAAGGGAGTTTCCCATCGTATGTATGAATGGGATGGCCGGGCTCACCGGGGACGGTATTGGCGACAAATGGTGCCTTTATATTTGTAGTTGATTATTTGAAGCTCACCCAGCTAAAGCAAGGTGATTCTTGTCGTCAACGGTTTAAGCATTGCAACATTAAGTTGCGTTAGTCTTCTAAAACCTCTTACAAGCGTTTAACGTGTCGGCACTACCTGCCGCCACGAATTTTTAAGCG
>NZ_JBFGZY010000086.1:0-18232 GCF_041586535.1 Psychromonas sp.
CCAGGAGGAATAGTGCCTGTTGGGCCTTACACAATTTAATAAATTGTCGTCATTGAACCTTCCTGGAGCAAATATGCACAACCTAAACATCGCTTTTATTTCCCATGGCGGTGGCCCGATGCCACTGCTCAATGATCCTCGCCATGCGCAGCTGGTCGCTTATTTAAAGTCGCTGGCTGACAGGCTAGAAAAACCAAGTGCCATTTTGCTGATTAGCGCACATTGGGAAGAGGCAGTCGCTACCATTACCGCCAGCGTGAAGCCTAAAATGATCTACGATTATGATAAAATATTGGACACCCATAAACTTTGGCTTCGTGGGTATACTTTGTCTTCGTTTGCAGGTTTCTATTAGTTTTTCTTTTTGAGTCCTAGCCGCTTAAGTTTCTTTATTTGTGAAAAGGTTTGGGTGTCCTGCCTTTTTCTATCCTGATTTAGTTATTGGCTTTATTATCGGAGCAATTGTGCTAATTGGAGCGCGACGAATCCTGCAACTGAAATGAACAGGCTTGCTATAAATGTCCATTTTCCGTACTACGCTTGTACTGTGTGATCAGAAAACAGGAGAAGTAATATGAAAAAGGCAATCTTGACAGCCGTGTTATCCATCGCAGTGCTTTCGGGAGTACCCGTTCTGGCTCAGTCAGAAGAACCCGTCGATAAAGGAGGGCAAGTGGAACAGAATGTGCCCAACGTGCAGGACTTTGACAAGCAGATGGCACAGTCGCAGGAGTATATGAGGAAGATGCAGGAGCAGATGGACATTATCCGTCAAACCCAAGATCCCTTGGAGCGACAAAAGCTACTTAAGGAACACTGGGCCACAATGCAGAACAATATGCAGTTGATGCAAAAGATGTGGAGTCCAGATGGCGGAATAGGCTGCTGTATGCAAGGCGCTAAAATGGGGCGTGGTATGATGAGGGGGTGGCAACATATGGGAGGCCATTACTCCAAACTCACACCTGAGCAATTGAAGCAGCGGCAGTACATGATGGATCAATACGTGCCCATGCAGCAGATGATGATGCAACATATGATGCAACACCAGCAATACATGTGGGATAAGTAAAACGCGACCCTTTATTTCACTTATCTATCATGGAGCGTATTGATTTTCATTGAGAGCATAGGTGTTGTGCGAAAAATTCAAATAATACAGTATCAATGCACAGAACCTGACTGTAATTTCGGTGCGCTCTATTGGCTTAGCTACGCTTTTCCTTTAGGTGGCATAAGAAAACAAGGAGAAAGAACATGATGCTCTGGTATCCAGATATGATGGGATGGGGTGGTGGTATCGGAATGATTGTTTTTTGGATCATCATCATCGTCGTTATTGTAGTATTAGTGAAATATATGACTACTCAATCACCTGGTCGGATAGAAAGAAAAGAAACCCCGATAGAGATAATCAAACGACGTTACGCTAACGGCGAAATAGACAAAGAAGAATACGAACAAAAGAAAAAAGACTTAGAAGCATGAAAAATGAAAATGCGGGGAATCCAAACTTTTTATTCTTTGGCTGAAAATTGATGTTAGAGAATAAAAGGCTTCTGCTTGGTGCCCTCAGCAGCGTCAGAACGTTCAAATTTAAAGCCGCCCGTAACCACTAAAGGTATCCCGGTTAGACTCATTGCTTTCTTTGCAAATTCAACAAAATAGGGACCACTAGAAGCGCGATCCGAGCTAGATTTTGCGCCGGGGAAATAGGAGCCTCCACTTATCTCGATTAAATCAACTGAGGTACTATCAATAATACGAATAGCTTCTAACGCATCTTCCTGTGTTAAGCCTCCTTGTAATTGATCCGTCGAGTTAATCTTAATTCCGATAGGAAATGAAGCCCCAACGGCAGCCCGCACTTTCGCAATTATCTCGACTATAATTCTGCTTCGTGCTTGAATTGAACCACCATATTGATCCTGACGGCGATTAAATAATGGTGATAAGAACTGACTCAGTAAAAAACCATGGCCAGCATGAATCTGCACACCGGTGAAACCGACATTTTGTGCCAGGAGTGCTGCTCTGGCATACTTCTCTGGTAACTGTGATACCTCAATCTCAGACATTCCGGCACACTCAAAGCTACCAATATTCAGAGCAGATGGCCCCTTCGGTTCGCTTATGGGCAAATATGAAAGTCCCCCGGCATGACTTAACTGAGGCCATATATGGGCACCATTGATGGAGGCGCGAGAGGTTAAAGCACGTAAAGCCTTTTGATCCGAATCAGGGCTTAAAACCAGATTCCCGGGCTTTTCAGGAAAGCGGGGATCTACCTGTACTTCGCCAATAATAGATAAACCAAGTCCGTCCTCTGCCCATCTTTCATAAAGTCGAGCTTGAGTATCGGTGGAGTTACCTTGCCCATCTGCGAGTGAATCTGACATGGCTGATTTTACAATCCTGTTTTTAATAACAGCACCACAGGGAAGCTCTAATGGATGATTAAAAAAATGATCGGAATTTGCGCTATTGGTCATATCTTAACCTCTCGTGGAGTTAAATTGTTTAACGAATGATAAAGACATTATGAACAACTTTTACTAAAATAAAAACACACTAATAATTCAAATACTATTAAAAATAAGTTAATAATGAACACTTCTGATCTCCATTTATTTATCCGAATAGTCGAAACAGGCAGCATAACTGAAGCTGCGAAACAACTGGGTATCACGCCGCCCGCGGTCAGTTCCGCACTTCGACGATTAGAAAAACAGCTTGATGTACAATTATTTATAAGGACAACGAGGCAACTACGCATTACCTCACAAGGCGAGCAGTTCTTGTTCCATTGCCGGCAGGCGTTAGAGAGTTTGGAGCAGGGCCGGATGGCTGCTCATCATATGCAAGGCAGAATCAGCGGAAAATTACGATTGTCAGTCGCATCCGATTTAGGTCGCAATATTGTTTTGCCATGGTTAGATGAATTTGCAGACTTACATCCTTCTGTATCGATAGATCTAATTGTAGGAGACTCGCTTTCTGACTTTTTTCTGGATCAAATTGATGTCGCTCTTCGTTATGGAAAGCCTGAAGACTCAACAATGGTTTCATTTCATATCGCGACGATGGATAGAGTCACTTGCGCATCGCCGGCTTACATAGCCAAATTTGGTGAACCTTCGTGCCCGCAGGATTTAAGCGAGCATAACTGTTTGCTACACAGGAGAGATGGTCGCTTATTTAACAATTGGGAGTATCAGGATAAGTCCAGAAGCTACAAAATCAAAGTTAGCAGCAATAAAGTAAGTAATGACACTGATATTGTCAGGCGCTGGGCTATTAGCGGAAAAGGCATTGCATATAGAGCTAAGATAGATATTTTGTCCGATTTACGCAGTGAGAAATTGGTACAACTCTTACCTGATTACAAGTCACCGCCTGTAGAGCTCCACTTAATCTGCCCAAGCAGAAAACAAGTCAGCCCGGCAGTAATAGCGTTCAGGGAGTTGCTTAGAGACAAATCTACCCAAATGCTCGTTATTTGAAATTTTACGCCTGGATAATTCCCAAGGATAAGAAAAAGTAAGGCAACGCTCAAAAACTACCGTTGTCAGCGGTGGGGGGGGGATTTGCGTGGAACTGGACAATTTCGCTCGTTAAGTAAGTGGTCGAACTGACTATTTACTCGCTTATCGTGGCAATAATTACGCATAGCCATTTTTTATCCAACACATTTTAAATTGCTCATGCCCAGTGTGTTCACAGGTACATCTACCGACATCACTGAAACCTTGATGAATATAGAATTGATGTGTTTTTTCATTCTCAGCATAAACGGTCAGCGCTAGCTTGCTGTAGTTATTTTTAAGATGATCCAGTAACTGTGTTCCAATCCCCTGAGATTGTGACTTTGGATCAACGAAAATAGCAGGTATGCTCCCTTCGTAATAAGAAATAAAGCCAAGAACATTTCCTGCCGATTCATAAACCCAAGATTCACAATTGGGTAGATACAACTCACGCATGTTCTGCTTCTGGGAAGACCAGTATTCTTCCGAAATGAAGTCGTGCGCTTTAATTGATGCCGAAAACCAGATAGATACAGCGATATCCAGATCTTCTAAGCGTAATGAACGAATCATATTTTCCTCTTATTTCTAATAGCCTTTTTTATATCGTCGAGATGCGTTCTGGGTACTATTTATCAGTTTACCTAAGGTTTTATTTTTGGATCTTTTCTCTGCCAGTGATGCTCCGCTCAGGGCTTGCTCTCGCATCAGCTTCTGGTAACTACGCAGGCGTCTTTCTGGTAGGAGACCATTTTCAATTGCTTGGTGTATTGCGCAACCTGGTTCTGATGTATGCGTACAATCAGAGAAACGGCACTTATCCGCAAGTGCGGTAATTTCACTGAAAGTCTCGTTCACTCCCTGCTCGCAACTACTGAGTTGTAGCTCGCGCATTCCTGGGGTGTCCATAAGAATCCCCCCTTGAGAAAGAACTTTAAGTGCTCTGTGAGTAGTGGTATGCCTTCCTTTACTATCTTCTTCCCTGATCCCCCCTGTTTGCTGAGACTCATAACCGACTAACGCATTGACCAGTGTAGATTTTCCTACGCCAGACGAGCCTAAGAATGCCAGTGTACTGCCTTCAACGCAGTAGCTTTCAAGCAGTTCGATATCCTGACTATCCAATGCATTTATAGCGTAAACAACAAGCATTGGATCGAGTTCTTGAACCTGTAGTCGTTTGCTATCAGTGTCTTCACATAAATCGGCTTTGGTCAGGATGACCACAGGCTCAACCAAAGCTTCTTGTGCTATGGCTAAGTACCGCTCTATTCGGTTAAGGCTAAAATCATGATTGAGAGAGCATACAACCATAACAGTATCAATATTGGCAGCGATAAGCTGTGCTGTCACTTTTGAGCCTGGCGCTTTCCGTTCGAATAAAGATTGGCGCTCCAGGCTTCTTCGTATTCTCAATGTGTCATCAAATAGTACCCAATCGCCAACACAAATTCTTTCATCAAAAGAGATAAGGGGTAAGCTCAGTTGTCCCTTTGCTGACATTACCACAATGCGGCCTCGGTGCTGCTCGATAACCCGACCAGCAGTTAAATCGTTTAGCTCATCCAGGCTCAGTTGTCGCTGGAAAAAAGGCTTCCACCCAAGCTGTTGAAGCGTCGGCGTTAAGTTGTTCATATTGCTGTCCCATCTAATCGTTTAGCGCATAATAGTGAAACGGCGACCAATATAATTGAACTTTTCCGACAAATTACGTGGAGCTAACACCACCATAAACATCAATGGTTAACGCACGCTCTTTTTCATAAGTTTTAGGTGTTAAGCCAATTTGCTTCTTTAGGTAGCGAATAAGGTGCGGCTGATCACTGAAGCCAAAGCGAAATGCGATCTCAACCCAATCGATATCATTCGAATCGCGTTGGTGAAGATACTCCAGCATCGCCTCAAGTTTGTTCATCGATTGACACTGTTTTAGGGTTAAACCTGTTACTCTGTTAAAGCTTCTTTCTAATGTACGTTGCGAGCAGTAAAGCTGACTACCCAATTCAGAAATTGTACTTGAATCCAGAGCCTGAAGGGCTTTTCGTGTAATTTGGCTATGCTGATCCTCTTTACTATTTGCAAGCCATGGCAAAAGCAGGGTATCCAATTGCTTGCAGCACAGCTCAGGATTGTTTCGCGCCAGTTCAATCAGTTGCCTCTCACTTACGCAAAGCTCATTAAACAACCTATCCAGTCTGACTTCTTCTACACTATCAAGTACTGGCTGTTTACCTGAGAACGGCTTCAGTGAATATAGCGCTCCAACATGGAACTTAACCCCCAGATGAACAAATGGTTTTGAGTGATCCAGCTGAAGTGTCTGATGATGAGGAAAAAGCCAATGGCTGCCTTCACCGTCAGCAGTTCCAGGATTCATATCATAATGGTAGGCTTGTGTTACGGGTGAAATGATCAGATGAGCGGATGGATCAGGATTTAACTTGGGGTACTGGTAACTTTTGGCCTCGGCAGACTTTTCAATAAACCAATAACATTCGATATATTTGGAAATTTCAGGCGCTTTTGATGGCTTTAGCCAGTGGATCATAATACTCTCAATCAATTCGTGATGGTTACTATTACTATATGGCTGGTTATCATTTTCACCAATAAGCCCATGCCAGACTTTAGCACAGGCTTCATCGATTAACCGATTATTTGCGCTCAAATTCAACTTGAATAATGCGATTTAAAGGCGCTAATCCTGCTCGGTAAATTGCCTTCTGTGCGCCCAGGTTACTGCTTTCTGTTGAACAGATTGGGGTTAATCCACGCTCATTTGCCAGGCTTACTAAGCTGCCCAGTACACGAGTGGCGACTCCTTGCCCTCGCTCTGATTCCGCTACAATGATCCCTAAGTCGGCGTAACTGGTTTGATGTTCATCGAAGAGGCGGCATTCCCCCGTTGCCAACAGTTTACCATTCTTCCAGTACCCCCAAAGCTCCTGTCGCATTATCAGGTTACCAAAATAGCCCGATAACCATTGCGCTGGCGCAGCAATATTATCAACTGCGAATGCGACAAATTCAGACAGTTGCTTCTGACACGCTAGCTTTAAATTCAAGCCCGTAGCGTTTTCTGTAATGGATGGAGCAACTTGCTGATACATTAAGGCATTTACTTTGAACGTAGATGAGTTATCTAAACAGAGCGATAGGTAGCGGGGCTCTGCTGTACTGACAAATGCACCATTAACAGAACCGATTACTGAGCTATTCTGCTCTGCAATCAAGGTAAACAGCTCTTTTGCCTGAGTCTTAGCAGTCTGAGACAAATAGAATTGCAGCATATAGCTATCATCATTAATGCAGCAGTACCCAACTACAGCATCGTTCTCATAAAATCCGAAATGAGCGGACATGGGAACAAAACCAAAGTGCCACATACCGTCGAGTGGCGCTGTCGCTTGTTCAAAATACTTTTTTTTTAGTTCACTGATCTCTTCTAATGTTTTGATAGGTTTTATTTCTAACATAGCTGTTTTACCTGAATGTTGATGTAAAGGGAATTATGAAAGCAAGACACTTACTGTTAGGCGATGTGCCGCTTTCAGATGCCAGAAATAGTATGTGATACGTTGGTTGAAAGATTGAATAAAAACGACAGTTCTCAAAAGAACTCTGAGCTTTAGAAATCGTAAATATCCACCATATCGGAAAGTAACCACATCTCGATACTGCGCAGCCAACCATAAGGTAAAGCACAGTAGTTTCAGTGGCGCGACCTGCTACTGATTAGCTGCGTTAAATGACTAAAGGCCAAAAGCAATTTAGCTAAAGTTATTCGAATGAATATTTAAGCACCTCAACTGAGTTTTGCTATATTTCGACTCAAATAAGGTGACGCTTGGAAATTCGCGATTCCGAACATGCTGGTGTATCCGCTCACGCTAAAAAACTCAAAAATATGCAGAAAACGACATTATCCTTTTCATAGAAAGATGAATAACAATGCAGACAGAAAAGTAACTTTAAGTGGTTTTGGAAAAAACAATTATCGTGCCTTTGCTTCTCCGAAAGTAATTAATTACATGGATGAGTTGCCAGGCTTTGGATTATGCTTGGCAACTCATGGTAAGTTATGCAACAGAATAAATTCGTACGTCAGGATCTGTATCCAGTAGTGGTTTCAGCTCAACCACAACATCAGTATTAAACAGTTCGCTATTCAAATAGGCAGTTGCATTTTCTATACTGTCAAAGCCATGAAGAACCTGCACATCTTCATCACGAATCAGAAGCTCTTTTGATTGTGCTCCGGCAATCGTATTTAGAAATGGTGCTTTGTATTTCTGATAAACGCCTGCTGCGTCAGAACGATTTTCTGTAGAGATTTTTAGTGTTACCTGTAAATAAACCATGTGATTTTTCCTTTAGTGAGTTAAATTAATCAAGTACGAATAAGTACCAATTTAGAATTAGTTGCGTCCAGCCATTACACCGCCATCGACGTCCCAAATAGCCCCAGTTACCCAATCCGCTTTGTCAGACAGTAGGAAGGTAATAACGTTAGCGACATCCGCGGGCGCACCAACTCGACCAATCGGATGAAAACCGTTAAAACCTTGTAACGCTTCGTGAACTTCTTCTTTAGGAATAAAGCCCTCATAAATAGGAGTCTGCACAACAGCAGGTGATACCGCATTTACACGGATATTATGAGATGCCAGTTCAATTGCCAGATGTTGTGTCAGAGAATGAAGCCCCGCTTTTGCCATGGAATAAGCGGAGGATGGTGTTGCTGCAATCGCCTGTTTTGCCCACATAGAGCCAACATTTACGATAGCTCCCTTACGGCCGCTAGCGACCATATTTGCAGCTACTTTCTGTGTAATGAAGAAAAATGCGCGGTTGATTTGCATATACTTGTCATAATCTGTGCCCTCATGTTCGAGGAATGGTTTTGGAACAAATACACCTGCTGCATTTACAAGAAGGTCAACATCTGAATGTTTTTCAGCAATCGTTTCTATTAATTCTTGTGTACCATTGTCATTAATCAAGTCAGCCGTCAGCGCTTCAACAGGACCAATAGCAGAAAGCTCCTCAAGAGCAGATTTTGCTTTTTCAGCACGACTTCCAACAATCACCACTTGCCCGCCTTCTTCTAAAATCATTCGGGCAGTTGCCAATCCCATACCGCTTGTACCACCAATGACCAGCAGTTTTTTACCTTCGAATTGATTATTCATGTCTATATCTCTCTTTGACCGCATGCTGCGGTTTTGGTTAATGTTGAGAAAAAATACGTTGTGCTAGATTATACTTTCTCTTTGTTAGCCCAGTGTGCTGCTTTGTTTTGAACAAAGCAGTTGCCGGTTTAAGATCATGGAAAGAAACTCTTTTGCAAAAGAAAACTTACTTCAGTCACCTTATTGATCATTATTCTTACGTGGCTCATATTTCACTAGTTGTAAGTAATTAACAAACGAGATAATGTGTCTCACCAAAAAAGAAAAAGTTTACCGATATGAAATTACCAATACATTTGAATGCACTACGGGCTTTTGAAGCCAGTGCCAGGCACCAGAGTTTTTCGGCTGCGGCGGCGGAGCTGCATGTCACGCCAGCTGCCGTTGGGCAGCTTGTTCGTTCATTGGAGGAATGGCTTGATGCGCCTCTATTTCATCGTATGAACAGTGGAAAAATTCGCATTATTCCCACGGAAACGGCTGAAAAAGCACTGCCGGATATTCGAGCTGGGTTTGATAAGCTTGCGATTGGACTAGAACGATTACAAGAGAGCTCAGTGTGTGGCGTTTTAACGGTGACAGTGAGCCCGGCACTAGCTGCAAAATGGTTGCTGCCGAGGCTGGAACGCTTTCAAGCTATATGTCCGGAAACTGATGTGCGTCTGGATACAAGCTTAAAACCAGTGGATTTTGCTGCTCAGCGGATAGATATCGGCGTTCGATATGGCCTTGGAAAATGGCCAGGGTTAACAGCAGAAAAACTCATGGAGGAAGAGGTTTACCCCGTGTGCTCCCCAAATTTATTACGCGAACAACGCCGTTTTCATCAGCCCTCTGAACTGATTCGTGAAACGCTTATTCATGATCTATCCATGGATTCTCATACTGGTTTTCCAACATGGTCTGCCTGGCTAAAAAAGGCTGAAGTTACAGAGAATATCACTGCAAAGAGTATCCAAATCAACAATTCAGCAGCGGTGCTTCAGTCTGCTATCGATGGACAAGGTATTGCTCTGGCGAGGAGTGTCATGGCAAAGGATGATCTTGCAGCCGGACGCTTGATCCGATTATTCCCGGAAATTCAGTTTGATTCTCCACTGGCTTATTATGTGGTTTATCGCCCAGAGTGTGCTGAACTAGCACGCATGCGGGTCTTCAGAGACTGGATGGTTTCTGAGGCTGAACAAGAAAGTAAGGGGTAAAGTTTTTCTATCCGTGTTTTAAAGAATATCTTACTTGCCGGTGTGGGGCTGCCTGATTATATTAGTACTGCGAATACTCAGTATGTGAGTTTGCGAATTCCAATAAATAAAATCTAATCAGGTAAGAAAAGACAATGACCAATGAAGCTCATACTGCATTACGAGAATCTGAACGCTCCAGCCCACAATCCTATCGTTCCAATCTATGGCGTTTAACGTTGGCTCAGGCACTATCTGGTGCCAATTCGGTCGTGGTGTTCGCAACCGGCGCTATTGTGGGTAGCATGCTTGCGCCGTCTCCCCTCCTCGCGACATTGCCAATCTCTATTTTTGTCGTTGGTATGGCTGCTTGTGTATTCCCTGTGGGTGAACTAGCGCGAAGGTACGGCCGACGCACTGCATTCATGGCGGGTACAGGCTCTGGCATACTAACAGGGCTTTTAGCAATAGTCGCCCTGTTAACTGGATCGTTCTGGTTGTATTGTGTTTCTACATTTTTCGGTGGAGCTTATTCTGCAGTAACACTTTCCTTCCGTTTTGCTGCTACAGATGGTTTACCTGCAGATAAACGCCCACAGGCATTGTCATTGGTTATGGCAGGAGGGGTTTTTGCAGGTGTCATTGGCTCTCAATTGGTGACACATACAATGCATCTTTGGTCGGAAAAGATGTTTGCGGCCACTTTTCTCGCCCAGGCCGCCGTTGCCGCGATTTCAGGATTAATCTTGCTTGGTGTTAAATCTCCCATGCCTACCAGCCAACAGCTGGAAAACGGTCGACATTTGTCTGAGATTGCTCTTCAGCCTCGCTTTATCTCTGCCGTTATTTGTGGAGCCGCCTCTTATATGGTTATGAACTTTCTCATGACCTCAGCACCCTTAGCCATGCATATGCATGGACACAGCCAAGAGGCCGCTAATTTAGGAATGCAATGGCATGTGATTGCCATGTACGCACCGAGCTTTTTCACAGGCAAACTAATTGCACACTTTGGTGCTACGCGTATTTCTGCATTAGGTCTTATTCTTACGGGTATATCAGCTGTCATTGGGTTTGTCGGTGAGGATGTCTACCACTTTTGGACGCTATTGACTTTGTTAGGAATTGGTTGGAATTTTGGATTTTTAGGTGCTTCAGCAATGGTACTGGAATGTCATAAGCCAGAAGAAAAAAACCGAGTTCAGTCCCTCAATGATTTTATTATTTTTGGGTTAATGGCCGTTGGCTCTTTTTCATCCGGTGGAATACTGAGCATCTATGGTTGGCAGATTGTTCTCTGGGTATCTTTTATACCTCTTATATTGGCAGTAATCACATTAGGTGTAATAAAACTTAATCGAGTTCAAGTATATAAATTAAAACCGCTCAAATAAGGGGGGGGCAGGGTCACAATCCAATAGTTATCGCCAGTTCAAAATATGCTGAACTAGTGTCTCTTCCAATTAATTTTGATTAGTTGATTTTATGATTTTACCGTACGCTTTTTTAAATTTTAAGCGCACGGAGGAGGCTGGCCTGTGGTCGTATTAGCGCACAAGATCAGCAGTCTTCGAATTGGCAATCAACTTATCATTTCTTTTTAGAAGAGACACTAGTAAGGTAAATATAAGTCGTGCTTGGGTATCTTAGTGCGTGATTTTTGTGGGTGGGAAGCCCAGAAGCGAGAGCCAATCCTTGACGAATTTTCCCGCTAACAATTCATATCCAGAACTATTGACCAGAACCAGGTGCAAGTTCTCGGTTGGCTAATCCTCACTATATATGTACCCGCTTTGATGGTTTCCGAGATATTACTAATTAAGATGATGCTATCAACAAGAAGAGAAAGTGCCATTGGTATAGATAATCAAAAAATTCAGTCACCTATATAATAAGCTCATTTTTTGGTTAAGTAGTGGAGCTAACTCCAATCTGGGCATATCAATACCAATTGAGAAAAGGTAGAGGCATACCGTCAAGTATAGGAGAATGCCTAAAGTAACCATTAATGTTCGCTAAAAATAATAAATATTTTGTATTTCAATGGTTTTGTGATTTTTCATATAGAGGAATAAATGTATACATCTTCCCGTTTTAACGAGCAAGAGGTTTTCTCTTTATTAATATTAATTGAGAGGAGAGGTTAATCTGGGACGATTGGGGCTAAATATATGGAAAAAATTTAGTACTTAAAGTCATTGAGTTACACACAAAGAAGACTATGAATCTAACACTGCTAATGTTCGCTTTGTGCTCATAGTCGTCACGATGTGCTTAAATCGATATTTGTTCACGCTCACTTTTTTAAAAGAAAATCTGATAAATTAAATTACAGCATGACATTAGAACAAATATTCTAGGTAGCCCCATGTACTCCCCTGCTAATAAAAATCCTCACGCTCGCTTTTTCCCGTTTGCGGGCGCTAATAGCTCCGCTCAAAAACTCCCAGAAGCATGCAAAAACAGCATAACTATTTTAAATAGGAAATATGAATAGTTATGCTGGCTGAAATTTGCCTCTGAGTTGGATTTGGACAAAACCTTTAGCTGAAGGAGGGCTTTGTCTGTAGCCCTTCCGCATTATTAGCCCCAAATATAGTGATATAAAAAACCTGCACCAATAGCCATGCTCAAAATTACGGTTAAAAATGCTGCGATCAGTTGCTTTTTGAATATTGATTTAAGCAGAATCACTTCTGTTAAGCTTGCACCTGCACTACCAATAATCAAAGCCATAACTGAGCCTAAAGCCATTCCTTTTTGAACCAATGCCGCACTTAAAGGAATAACAGCTTCAGCTCTAATATAAAGAGGAATACCAATAATGGCAGCAACGGGAATTGCATACCACTTGCCGGCACCTGCATATTTTGCAATAAGATCCGTTGGGATAAAGCCATAAATAAATGCCCCCACACTTATACCCAAGATCAGATAGGGGAACACTTGTTTGAAATCTTTCCAGGTAGATAGCCAAATTTTCATCCAACGACCTAGTGATTTTTCGTTGGTAGTTAGCGTAGCCGCACCATCAGACGAGCAGCAGGATATTTCGAGCTTAGGCTGTTCGTTTTTCACACAACAGGATTCTTTTTCTGTCATAACAGGCGCAGGACAGGAAGAAACAGAGTTTGATCCGCAGCCTGCCGAGGTTGCTGTTTGATAAGCTTCCGATCTTACATAACGCTCAAACCCAAGTTTTTCCAAGATAAATCCAGCAATTACCGAAATTATCATGGCAACTACAAAGTAAAATATAGCAACCTCTACCCCAAAGGTAATCACAAACAGGCCGATAATGACGGGGTTAAGCAGTGGACTTGCAAATAAGAATACCATCATAGGACCGAAACCCGCTCTGGCTCGCAACAAACCTTTTAAGAAAGGGATGGTTGAACAAGAGCAGAACGGTGTAACAGAACCTAATAGTGCTGCTATGATATAGCCTTTTCCATTGCGGGAGCTTAACATCTCCTGAATCTTATCTGGAGTGATAAACTCTTGTAACACTCCTACCATATAGCTGATTGCCAAAAATAAAATAATTAACTCGGTGGCTAGAAACACAAACATATCCAGCGTCTCTTTTGCCATCACCATAAATTCTGTACTCATCTTTTCTCCTAATAATTATTTCGATTATTCTGGAATAATAGAATAATATTTCAGAGATGGTCAATATATATTTCCATAAAAATAGAAATATATTTATCCATTCGAGTGGTTGCTTTGCCTGTGAGAATATGGATTGAAACAAACAGTTATTTCCATTATTATCGAAATTAAAACGAGCAGGAGTAATCGATGGATCTCGAAAGCGTTGCAAAAGCACTAAAAGAACTTGGTCATCCGACCCGTCTTTCTATATATAAAACCGTAGTAAAGGCTGGTTACAAGGGGGTTGCTGTTGGCCAGATTCAAGAAAAGTTAGGGATCCCAAATTCAACTCTCTCTCATCATATTTCCAGCCTCGCTTCCGCTAGCCTTATTGCTCAAAGAAGAGAGGGGCGTACACTCTATTGTGTTGCTGAATTTCAGAATTTAGAGGGGGTGATTAGTTATTTACAGGATGAATGCTGCATAGATGAACAAGTTTAGTTTTTATTGAAGCTCTAAGTGCCTCAACTGAATTTTTTACATTTCTTATCAAATAAGGTGACGCTCGGAAATTCCCAATTCCGAACATACTCCACAAGCTGTTTTATCCTTTTAGTGCAGTCAAATTCCCCATTGCTCAACTATAAGCAGGAAGCGATGGTTTGCAATAAGGGACAGAAAGTCGCTCTGAAAAAGGCACTGAGGCTCGAAGAAATCTAGACAATCCGCTGATCTTTATTCCCTTTTGACGCGTATATAAATCACTTAATAACCTTTATTCATTATTAGTCGGGCTTTGAGCTGATCGCTGAATGCTCAGGAGAGAGGAAGTTATGTACTTAGATCGAGTGAAAAAAGCCTTGTGTTTTGTAGCTGCAAAACACCATCCTTAGCGATGTCCTATTTAACTCAACGGCAATAGCGATCATTGAAGGTGGGTCCTTAAAGGATATTTTCATCATTACAATAAAATATCAGGAAACAGATAGTGAGGCTTTAATGAATATTTTCATTCTGGATAATGATATTAAGACGTGTGCACAATATCATTGTGATCAGCACGTCGTTAAAATGATTCTGGAAAGTGTGCAGATACTTTGTACCGTATTAAATAAAAAAGGTTTTTCAACCCCTTATAAATCAACCCATGTAAATCATCCTTCGGTATTATGGGCTGAAGCATCTTTTGATAACTTTTTGTGGCTGCGTGATTTAACCCTTGAACTAAATAAAGAATACAAATATCGATATGATAAACAAGCAGATCACAAATCTATAACGGTGCTAACACAGATATCTCAGTATTCATTTTCATCCGTTGGATTAACAACCTTCCCCCAAGCTATGCCGGATACTTATAAAGTGATTAACGATCCGGTATTGGCCTATAGAAATTTTTATCGGGGCGATAAAAGAAAATTTGCAAAATGGACTAAACGTGCGCCACCAAAGTGGTTTATAGCGCCATAATGTTAGCCGCTTAAACGTTTTTTTCTTTATAATTAACTTCAGCTCGGCTTAAGAAAAAGTATTTGATCTGCTCATTCCTGTAATGTTTTAGTTGCAACAGCGGAAGTCAAAAATAGTTTTTAAAATAAGCGTTATCTGATCGGCAGCTTTGATTAAAACAGCATTAAGATGACGATCTTACGCTTTGATATTTTCATCCCTAACCAGGTGAATTAACAATAAAGGTAGGTTGATAATATGGGTGCAACACAATCCAGAAATACGATTGATGAATTCGAAGTTACTAAATTTGAAGCAATGGCCGCCGAATGGTGGGATCCAACAGGAAAATTCAAACCCCTGCATATGCTCACCCCTACGCGGCTGGAATATATTGTTGCTCAGATAGCAGCCAAGTTAGGTCGTGATCGCAATACTCTAAGACCCTTCGAGGGTTTGCGATTGCTTGATATCGGATGCGGTGGTGGTCTGTTAAGCGAACCGATGGCACGGCTCGGAGCTGAGGTGGTCGGCGCAGATGCGGCTGCGCGGAATATTCCCGTTGCGAAAATTCACGCAGAGAAAGCGGGGCTAAGTATTGATTATCGTCATACGATGGCCGAGGCTTTGGTGGACGAGGGTGAACAGTTTGATGTGATCCTCAATATGGAAGTGATCGAACATGTTGCTGATCCGCAGGTCTTTCTTAATGCTTGCGCGGCATTGTTAAAACCTGGAGGATTGATGATCTGTTCGACAATCAATCGAAATCCTAAAAGTTATATTGTGGCGATTATCGGCGCTGAACGTGTAATGCGCTGGCTGCCGATTGGCACACATGATTGGGGTAAGTTTATTACTCCTGACGAGCTTTCCGGCATGACCAAAAAAGCCGGTCTGGTGCCGTTAGATAGAAAGGGTTTCGTTTTTAACCCGCTTTTATGGCGCTGGTCTATTTCGCAGCGGGATCTATCTGTCAATTATGTCACGGCGTGCATAAAACCCGTGACTTGTGCTTCCTAGGCGAATTCACTCAGAAAGTGTTCTCAAATCACTGTCGATTCGTTACAGAGCAACAAAGTCGGGACACCCATACTTATCTCAATTATATTAATATTATCTCGGTTAATATCAGAATGTTATTTTGTAAACCAGAAATGTGATGAATTAAGATAATTATTCTAACACATACTGACAGTTTAAATTGTGAAGATACTTTGTGGATCAAAGCGCCTCAGTTGGTATAATTTTAACGCTCTTTTTTCCGTTTGCGAGCTTGAACTGGTGAAACGTCCACGCTCAAAAACTCCCAATATAACCATCACTAGTGCCTGCTTTACTTGGCCACCACACAGTGTATTGCTTACTCAAATCAAAAAGGCAGTTTATTCTACCTATACTCTTTATTTATACTAAAACTGAAGCGATAGATAGGTATAAGTCTAAGCGGCTTTAACCGGAGGAGGAATATATTACTGCTAATCCTATCACAGGGTTATTTTTGTTGATGACGGGGGCGTTGCAAGCGCTGTTTAACTTTTTACGGAAAAAATAGCGTTGCGATTTCATGAAGATTGGTTCGCTAGGTTTCACGTAGCTAATGGTAACAATGAGGAGATTTACCATAATTATGGTATACCACTTTGAGTTAAAATAAATGCATTCTTCGATTAAATTGGCTGATTAGTGTGGGGGTATATGACAGAAATGAAATTAAATCGTATTCCAAGTGCAATGAAGGGGCGGTATAAGGAGATTACCAATTTAACTGAACAATATTCATGTGAGTTTCTAAATGATGGATATTCCAATTTGATTCGGTCGGTGACGGCTACTCTTTTGTTGTAAGAAACCGTGTCTTTTAGTTAAGGGGAAAGCCTGTGCGTGGGCGTGTGCTGTAATTCACGCGGTAGGAATGGTAAATTTTCTTTTTGATAAAAATAACTGTCCATATGTAAGTGCATCTGATTTATACAAGTATTTTAATATCAGCTCTAGCAATGGTTCTTTAAAATCTAAAGCTATACGGGACTCATTAGATATGCACCCACTATGTGTGGAGTGGAGATTATCTAGCTTGAAGGATATTCAGCTTAGCCCCCTATGGAATTTGTTTGACATAAGAACTATGCTTCAACTGTAAATTTTTATATTTTAGCTTTACCGTCAGTCTCCAATGGTTGTTTGCACCGAAGAAGTGCTGTTAGGGAACAAGCTATCTATACCCTTGTAGAGTTAGAGATAAGCTTGATTTACCTAAAAATAAAAAGAACTTAATAACATGATTAATGAGTCAGAAAAGCTAAAGAGTTTGATAGTACTTCTAGATAATACTCAGCAACGCAAAGAAAAAATATTATTTTCCTATTGTAAGTACTGGAGAGCGGTATTAACAGGGGCCTGTTTTGCATCATTTTTATGGACCATACTAATACATCAACTTGTGCACATCTATTTATAGGGAGCCAACGTTATTACATTTACTTCGGTTCAGGCAAAACAGGTGGCGTACTATCCATATACGTGAGAAAATTTGACCAGATATCATGTGTACGTTGCTTGGTTAGATTTGTTTTACAACTTAAATGCATTATCCCTCGAATTGTACCTTCACGCCACATTGTATAAATGGAATTGCAATGCGCCTCTGCGTATACAGACCATGCTTGCTGAGCTTTTTCAATAGATTTAATCAGCACAGGATCATAGTTATTATGTTCCTTACTCTTTAAAAAATATGTGTTCATTTCATTTTCTGCATTTTCTAGTTCAACACCTGCACAGTAATTAATTTGCATTGTGTTTTCGGCATTTTTACAGTTAACATCATTACTCAAAGCTATTGTAGAATACAATCCTAGGAGTATGAAAAAGCACTTAATCATTGAATATTCCTTAGTACCTGTCATTCCGCACCTAAATAATTATTAAGATTCAGAACAAAATAGTGATCTGAGTTTCACAATTCTCAGATATTAGAAAAAAAAATAAAAAAACGATTGACCCCGATCTCTCTTTTTGATCTATTACTCTCTTTTGAAAGAGATAAATCATGACCTACCCGTTTACTAAGTCACTTGAGCACCACGGATTAGTGGCTGGATTCTGCAAAGAGATCAATCTTGCCAATATTATCGATCAGGCCCTTGGCACATCTGAACATCGCCAAGTGGGCTTCGGCCATCTTTTTGTTGCCATGATCATCAATGGGTTAGGGTTTACCGGTCGAACACTGCATATGTACAGTGAGTACTTTTCAGATAAGCCATTAGATCGCCTTATTGCG
>NZ_JBFGZY010000087.1:0-18227 GCF_041586535.1 Psychromonas sp.
ATGCGGGGCCGAGCATGATCGCGATCATAATGCGGCTATTAATATTCACAATGAAGGGCTAAGACTACTCGCTTAAAAATTCGTGGCGGCAGGTAGTGCCGACACGTTAAACGCTTGTAAGAGGTTTTAGAAGACTACCGCAACTTAATGTTGCAATGCCTAAACCGTTGACGACAAGAATCACCTTGCTTTGGCTGGGTGAGCTTCAATAATCTATTTATGCTTTGAAAGATGACCGTATGCGCTGTTTTAAAAAGTGTCTATTGGGACTGAAACACGACTCTATTATAAAAACGATTACTTCATGCTTAGTTAGAATGGTTGGACAGTTCTTCTGATCAGAAAGTTATTTTCTTAACGCCATACGCGACTTTTTAAATGAAGAAAATATTTAAAAAGGCATGATCTAACCTTGTTTTTTATCGCCAAAAAACAAATAAGGCGAATAAAATCATGCTATTAGAGGTGGTTATCATTTTGGTCTATTGCGGGATAGATGAGAATATGAATAAAGTGCTTTATCTGGTCGTGCTAGTTTCACTAAAGTTCGTCCTGGTATTGTTAGGATTGGTTTTGGCAGTGTGGAAAGCTATGACTATCGCTATAATCGAACACTCCTTTCTATTAAGGGACATGTACATTTTAACGGTAAAACTAAAATTGGCTTTGGTTCAAAAATATCGGTTGATGGCGAGTTGTTTTTAGGTAAAAATTTCCATATTTCAGCAGCAAGTACCATTATCTGCCGTAAAAAATAGAAATTGGCAAAATTGGAGCTCGAACATCGATTTTAAAAGGTGCTGTAATTGCCAATAATACGGTAATTGCTTTAGGCAGCGTTGTGACTAAAAAAGAAAATAGTGAACACACGGTTCTTGCTGGGAATCCTGCTAAAAGTGTCAAAAACAATGTTATTTGGAAAGAGTAGCCTGCCATTGGTTGGCGGGGACTATGCTAATCACCCGCTATTTTTTAACTGTTATTTTTTGGCACGGCAGTCATTTTCTCTTATCCATAAATCCGCGTATTTTATAAAAGTAGAGTGTGCTGAAAGTATGGCAATGAGCAGTCCCTGCTTACCGTCTAAAAAACCGCGTTTTAATAGATACATCTTTACAAAGCAGCCTAATGCATGAGTGAAACCTTGGCTGAGACTCGCTTTTTTCCCTCTTTTTTGTCGGCCATCCGCCCATGCTTTTCCATAGCTTGCTGATTTCACAAGATAATTCTCGATATTACTGTATGAGTAATGGAAAAGGTCACCTTGCAGTTGGGAAATTTTTACATGTTTTTCCGTCACTATTTTTTCATGCACTAGCGCATCGTTATAATGAGCGAGTTGTTTCGGATAAACTCGTATTATTTTATCAACCCAGCCTGAATGCTGTAAAAATCGGCCAAATACCCAGGTTTTACGCTGGATTTTGAACACCTGATTCTGTGCGTCAGCTTTACTGATCTGCAGTTGAATAGATTGTTGTAATTCAGGAGAAACAACCTCATCGGCATCAATGGCGATGATCCATTTGCTAGTGGCATAATTTTGTGCAAGTTGTTTTTGTTTACCAAAACCTTGCCAGTTTGTATGTGAATAGAATTTAGCACCATAACTGTTGGCGATTGTTTCAGTTTGATCGGTACTACCGGAATCAACGATGATGATCTCATCAACCCAGGTTAAAGAATCCAAGCAGGCGGGTAGATTATTCTCTTCATTTTTGGTGATAATAATTGCGCTGATACTGTTTTCTGACATCTCGGTATTCCTATTTTTTACTGATTCGATCAAACATGGCGATAACAGATTCAACCGAGATCTGCTGCATGGCGTTTATATTTTTAACTCGTGCCCGCCACGGTAATTCGTCAACTGCTTTGCCTGTTTGCTCTGTGATCAATTGTTCATAAACACTGACAACGTGATCTAACTGTGTGTATGGGCCGGTGCGTTTGGGATTGTGGTGCGCATACAAACCGATAACCTGGGTATTAACCATGGTTGCCATATGTGTTGGGCCTGTATCTGGGGCCAGTAAAATATCTGCTTGCTGGATTAGTGCAACCAGCTCAATCAATGTGGTTTGTCCGATCAAGTTTTTAGCCTGCTGCTGCGTATTATTAACAATCTGCTTGGCTAATGCTTTTTCTAATTCAGTTGGCGCACCGCAGATTAAAACCTGATAACCTTGTTTGATAGCATGATTGGCAAGTGCGCTGTAACCTTCAACCGTCCAGTTTTTATAAGCTTTACTCGCTGCAGGGCAGATAATAAAAGTGGGGCTCCCAGCAACTAGCTGTTCGGCTTTTTGTTGACTTAGCGTTGGTATATTAAGATCCCATTTAACCGTTAGGTCTGTAATACCTAGTTTTTTGGCAAATGCCATAAACCCATCTAGGACATGTGAAGATGTAGCCGGATCTACTTTTTGATTGGTAAATAACCATTGCCCATCTTTTGCGCGTGCTTTATCGAATCCCAGTTTTATTTTAGCCCTGATCATCAAACTGGCAATACTGGCTCGCAATGCCGCCTGCATATGTAATAAAGCATCAAAGTTGCGATCTTTTAATTGTTCGCGTAACTGTATATAGGCTTTCCAGCCTTGTTTCTTATCAAAGCTTATAACCTCAATACCAGCAATATACTGTATTAGTTGTGCTTCTAATTTCCCCGTTACCCAGGTTATTTTAGTGCTGGGCCACTGCCTTTGAATTGCTTGCACGCAGGCAACCGCATGACAAACATCGCCAATCGCACTAAGGCGTAAAATGCAGATCGATTTAGGTGCAGAAGTGAATAATGGCATAAAAAACCTATTAAGAGCAAACATATATGAGAAGTGATACATTATGCAAAGGACGCCTGCTAATGTAAAATAACAGGTCTTCATTTATTCAAATAAAGTCATAAATGTGAAAATTGATAAATTAAATAAACAAATATGTTTTTTTAACGCGGAAAATTTCTCGGCATCTCTCTTTGAACTTAAATTTCTTCAGAATAATAATCTGATAACAGGCAGTTCAGTTGGGCGTGGAACAACCTGGTTTTTTCACTATCAGCAAAAGAAATATGTGTTACGCCATTATTATCGAGGTGGTTTGATTGGAAAAATAAATCCGGATTATTTTTTCTATACAGGTTTAAAAAATACACGTGCTTATCAGGAGTTTGTATTGCTTGATAAAATGGCGCAATTAGGCTTGCCGGTGCCATTACCTTATGCAGGAAAAATAAGTCGTCATGGTCTTTTTTATCAAGCGGATCTGATCATTGAGCTGATTGAGGGGGCGCGTGATTTAGTGGCTATTTTGGGAGTACAGCCACTTCAAGATACGCAATGGCATGAAATTGGTCGGGTGCTGCGTTTATTTCATGATCATAATATCTATCACAGCGATATGAACAGTCACAATATTATGCTGGATACGCAGGATAAAGTGTGGGTTATTGACTTTGATAAATGTGCACAAAGAAAAGATGGGGCTTGGAAAGAGCAAACTCTGGCGCGTTTATTACGTTCGTTTCGTAAAGAAAAAGTAAAGAATAGTAATTTAAATTGGTCTGAAAAAGATTGGTTAGCTTTAATTCAGGGCTATCAAAGCAAATCTTAATTATTGACTCTATTTGTTAAAATAAAACCGGGTAAAAATTCAAGCGATTTTTTAATGGCTCCTTTATTGTTATTCACCACTTGCAGAGCTGATTTACCTTGTTTTTTTTGCAGATTTGGAGCTTTAAATAATTTTTGCAATTGAGTTGTTATTTGCTCGCTATTTGCGCAAACGGTACAAGCTTGATTGTTAATAAGCTGCTCGGTAATATCTGTGAAATTATAATAACTAGGGCCAGTTAATGTAGGTTTTGCCAGCGCTGCAGGTTCAAGAAGATTATGTCCGCCAACTTTATCTCCGATTAAACTGCCTGCCATAAAACAGATATCAGCAGCTTGAATTAGACTGAGCATTTCTCCCATAGTATCCCCTAAATAAACCTGCATATTTTTTTCTACAGGCGCTTCACTGGAACGTGATATGCTATTAAAGCCGCTATCTTGGCTCAATTGTAAAACGGATTTAAAACGCTCAGGGTGTCTTGGTACCAAGATCAGCAGTGCATTTGGTATCTGTTTTAAGAGGGATCTATGTGCAGATAATATCTGTTCATCTTCACCTAAATGAGTACTTGCAGCTATCCATACCGGGCGTTCATTGCCTATTTTATTTCTAAGCTCAATACCTTTATTTTTGTCAGTTTCTGAAATGTTAATATCAAACTTGATCGATCCGGTTATTTTGATCCTATTACCGTCAACCCCCAGTTTTTGAAAACGTAGAGCATCTTCCTTTGTTTGACATAAAATAAGAGTGATATTTTTTGCTAGTAAATTAAAAATCCACTTAACTTTTGCATAGCGAGAAGAGGATCGTTCTGATAATCGCGCATTTATAATAGTGATCGGGATATGTTTTTCAGCTGTCACTCTTAGCGTATTTGGCCATAATTCAGTTTCCATGATAAGAAGCTGCTGTGGCTGAATGGCTTTAATAAAACCTTTTACTGCAAAGCTAAAATCCAGCGGCATATATCTATGCTCAACTCCCCAGCCTAGTTTTGCCACTTGTTCAGCACCTGTGCTGGTTGTTGTGGTGACAACTATTTTAAGTTGTGGGTTTTGTTCTTTAAGCGCTTTAATTAATGGCGTGCTGGCTAGCACTTCTCCGACAGAGACCGCATGAATCCAAACCGGCGGACATTTTGAATCTATAGTTGGTGTGCAACCAAAGTGTTCTTTCCATCTAGACGCGAATTTCGGTTTGCCTTGTTTCGGCTTGTATAGCGCATATAAGTAGAAGGGGGCAATTAAGTATAAAAGTAATGAATAGATAACGTTAAACATAAAATATTATTTCGATTTAGTTTGTTTCAATTTGAGATAAAATGCTTACCAAAACTTGCTTAGGTGTTGGGATTGTCGCATCTGCGTTCATGACAATTTTATGTTTTCCATATAAAGGTGTATAGCGAAAAGGTACTGTGGCATAAAATATGCCGATAGTTGGAGTATGCGTTGCGATAGCAAGGTTACGAATTCCGGTATCTGTTGAAACAACGCAATGAGCTTTTGCCAGATAAGCCGTTAATTCATTCAATTGCATAACCTCTTGAACGAATATATTTTTATAAGCGGAAATATCTCCTAATTGATCTCGCTTTTCGTTTTTGTTTATGCCTTCTAAAAAAATATGTTGGTGATCTGGTAGTTGTTCACTTGCATCGATGATAAGTTGGCGCATCGATGCGATGGGATACATTTTATTTTCCTGAGAGGCACCATTAAAATAAACAATATTTTTTTTCTTTGTATCTTTTTCCACAAAGTGGCTAGGGCAGGCAAAGTCTAATGGGTAAGAAGGATTATGTCCGAGTACTCGCAGCATATCTAACATCACTTCAAGCTCTGCGGTAAAGTCTGAGCGAAATACAGCGATATCATAGAGAGCTTTTGCTACCCATGATCTATAGGGAAAACCTACCTTTAACTTAGCTTTAGTTAAAGCGGTCAGCCAGTAGGAGCGGTTGGTTGCAGCTAAATCAAAGATGATATCCTGCTCGCCAAGCTCTTTCATATTTGATATTTTTTCTTTCAGACTTATCTTTTTCTTCCTATCTGCACCGTGTGTTATATGCAGGTTATCAGCCAAATCATCAGGCATACCATACTGATAATTAGAAACCGTGCTGAGGGTGATCTCTGCATTTGGGAGAAATTTGCGCAACTCAACCAAAAAAGGTCTGGTAATCACTTGGTCACCGAGAGCCGCATGACGAATAACGGCAACTTTTTTGATCTCTGATGGAGTAAACTCATTGGCAACATAATAACGAGCTTTTTTATTCGCATTTGCTCCTTTTTCGAACCATAAGTGCTTCATGTTATATTTAGCCACTTTATTTCTCTTTTTTTTCTAAAAAGTTTTGAATACGCTTCATTACCACATCCGGTTTCAGATCGTTAAGGCATTTTAGATGCTGATAGGGGCACTCTTTTTTAAAGCAGGGACGACACTCAATATCGGTATGTACTATTTCCACATGTTCAGTTAAGGGAGGAGTATATAAAGGGGAGCTTGAACCATAAATACCAACAATATTGCAGCCGACCGCAGCAGCGACATGCATTAATCCTGAATCATTACTGACGACTGTGTGGCAGCAGGATAGCAGATCAACGGCTTCATTTAGAGTTGTATTACCAGCTAGATTACTAATCATATCTTGCTCTGTATTTCCAACTAGTGCTGCAATTTTATCGGTCGTTACGCGATCTTTTGCTGAGCCGAATAACCATACTTGATAGCCTTGTTTGATAAGATTTTTAGCAATTTCGCCATAATGCTCTTCTGGCCAGCGTTTTGCGGGGCCAAACTCAGCTCCGGGACAAAGGCCGATTATTTTAGGCTCTAATGAAAGGTTAAATTTTTCTAGAATATTGCTTCGAATCTGCTCATTAATTTCTAATTTGGGTTTTGGTAGAGAGTGAATATCCCCTAGGCAGCCGGAGCCAGTCATTTTATCTTTAGGGTATGCAAGGGAGACATAACGCTCAAGCATATATTGAAAGGATTTTTTGTTGTTACGCAGATCATTTATTAAACCATAACGCATTTCTCCTTTCCAGCCGATACGCTTAGGGATTTTGGCAAAAAAAGGGATAAGAGAGGATTTGGCTGAATTAGGTAGAATATAAGCAGTATCATAGTGTTCATTCTGTAACGATTTGCCGAGCTGGTAACGAGCCTTTAAGTTAAAGTCACCATGCCCTAATGGCATCTCAATCGCTTTATTGATCTGGGGCATTTTTTCCAGGATAGGTAAACACCACTGCGGAGCTAATACGTCAATAATGCAATCTGGGTTTTGCTCTTTCAAGGTGATATATAACGACTGTGTCATTACCATATCACCAACCCAAGAAGGGCTGATGATTAAAATTTTCATAATTAATACTCTGCTGTTGGTCTCGATATAAGCGAGTTACTGTGATGATTTTTGAGTTGTTAGTGCATGGTAACTCATTGCCGTAGCGATTAATAATGCTTGCATAAATGCATAATAAAGGCTAATTAAATTTCCAGCTAACAACACTTCGGTAAGGCCGAAGATGCATATCCCTGTCGTGAAAATAAAACCGCATAATGCAAAAATATTATTTTTATTTTTAGAAAATAGGTAATAGTAATAAACTAAAGGTGCCATCAGGTAAAGAAATAATGCGAATATACCCAGTAAACCAGCACAGGCCAATATCTCAAAATATTGACTATGGGCATGTGCTCTCGGGGCTAATAGCACTCTATTTTTGTATTTACTGTGATCGTAAATCCTCTGACTGATGATTTCCCGATTGTGATAAGTTTCTCCGATTAAAGGGCTACTTTTAAAAGCTTCAACTGCAGAGCCCCATAATAGAATGCGTCCCCCGGAAGATCTCGATTTGGCGGTATCACCTTGGATGATTTGTTTAAATTCAAATGTAGTGTAATCAATACGCTGTTTGAATGTAGGGATAAACTGGTAGGAGAGCATGCTGATAAAAGAGATAGAAACAGCAAACAGGAGAACTTTTTTAGCTGTAATTATTTCTCTGTAAAGAAAAAATAATGTCATTATCAGTAATACTGGAATGGCGAAGATAGCGCCACGAGTAAGTGTTAGCATTGTCGCTATAATTGCGGCGCTAAAGCCTAATAAGTTAATCAATTTATGGCTAGAGCCTTTATAGAAAACTAAGCCTAAAAACGCTAACGAACAGGCTAAATAGCCAAAGTTTATGCTGTATAAAAAACCATCCACCCTTGGGCGGCCTTCGATAATGACTTGATAGAGCGCTATTACTAACGCACCCATGCTGCCTGTAATCGCACCATACTCTATGGCTTTATTTAAAGCATTAAAATTAAGTTTTTGATTAACAAGCATATTCCGTATTAATAGATAGATTGGAATACTAAGTAGAAAACGAGAAGGGGCATCAAAATAACGCAGTGTGGAACCATCGATTATTGCTATTGGGATAAATGCTAAAAAGTAGCTGGCACAGGCAATAATAAATAAATAATCTGCTTTTATTAATGTTATTGATTGTCTGTTTTCTATTAAATAGCTCAGGCTCACAATAAATAGAATTAAAACGATAACAACACTAAAGTTTGGGGTTGATAGCAGCAGTATTAAAACTAAAAATATAGAACTGTAGATGTAATTACTTAATCGGTTTTTTTTTATTAGAGTTGTCATTTAAGTTACATCACTTGTTTTATTTTAATTTTTGTATACACATAATTTGTGTTGTTGAATAAATTTTATTATCCGAGTTCTTCAGACCATTCAATATTGGTTTTGACAACAGATGCAGGATTACCTGCAGCAATGCAACCCGTTGGAACATCTTTAGTTACCACAGCGTTGATCGCGATAATAGCACCATCATGGATAGTATTTCCCTTCAATACAACGCAGTTGTCAGCAAGCCAAACTTTATTGCCGATAAAAATGCTCCGATCTAAATTTATGCGCTCTTTGTTGTGATAAATATTATGTCCGTCACTTGTCATTATTTTAACGTTACGGGAAAACATGCAAGATTCACCTATCGTTAATTTAGTATCTTGCCCTCTGCATGATAGATAAGTTTGCTCACCAATGACCGTGTTTTTGCCTATGTGGACACGACAGTTATTACCATCAACTTCAATCGTTACGCCTTTTAGGTTTACATCATTATCAAATGACAAGGTGTTGTTATTTCCCCTTAGACTAATATCACAATAACGGATCCTGTTTCTATCTGAAAAAAGGACTTTATGATTATCTCCTTTAAATTCGACTTTGTTTCTTAGTTTCAAACGTAGTAAATTTAACATCTTAAGCCTTGATGCGATTCATTGAGCGATGATTACTCCAGTCCGCAATATTTAATATCAATCCATGTTGCAATCAAATAAAAAACCGCAATAAATTTTTTACGGTTTTTTATAAATGATGCCAAGAGATATTTATTGATTAATAATGGTCATATATTCAGCAGTGCCTTCGGCAACGCTTTTAAATTCGCCATCGTAACCTGCCGCACGTAGATTTGTTAAATCTGCTTCAGTAAAGCTTTGGTAGCGGCCTTTCAGGTGTTCCGGGAATGGAATCCGTTCTATCTGACCTTTTTGGTGGAAGTTTACAACGGCTTTGCCAACTTCTAAAAATGACTCTGCTTTACCTGTTCCAAGATTGTAAATACCCGAAACCTGGTTATCAAAGAACCATAAGTTTACTTTGCAGACATCTCCGACATAAACAAAATCACGTTTATGCTCACCTTCAAACAGTTTGGCGTTTTCACCGGCATTAAGCTGGTTGTTTAGATGAAATGCGACACTTGCCATGCTGCCTTTATGCTGCTCGCGTGGGCCGTATACATTGAAATAACGGAAACCGACAATTTGCGGTAGTGTTTCATCATGCGCTTTTGCGTCTTCCCAAATGCGGCGTACATACTGGTCGAACTGGAATTTAGAGTAACCGTAGACGTTTAACGGTTTTTCATACTTTAATTCTTCTTTAAAGGTATCGTTACCGCCGTAAGTTGCTGCTGATGATGCGTATAAAAATGGGATATTGCGCTCGATACAGTAATGCAGCAGGTCTTTTGAATATTCATAATTATTTTCCATCATGAATTTGCCATCCCACTCAGTGGTTGCCGAGCAGGCGCCTTCATGAAAGATAGCTTCAATATCACCAAAATCCTGGCCTGAAACTATTTGTGTGATGAATTCATCTTTATCCATATAGTCAGCGATTTGCAAATCAACTAGATTAATGAATTTTGTACCGTCGGTTAGGTCATCGACTACAAGAATATCTGTAATACCGCGTTCATTAAGAGATTTGACAATATTACTTCCAATAAACCCGGCGCCGCCTGTGACTATAAACATGATCTTATTCCTTTGAAATAAATCTATGATGATTTTGAATTGAATATCCAAGTAGTATGCAGTTATTATACTATTGATTGCAAGTGACCTTTTGCACTCTTTTGTGCCTTACACTTAGTTTGATAATCAGTAATAAGTTTAATGTATTAAATTGTACGTTTTAAAGTATATTTTCATATATTGCTCTGAAATAAGTGCGAAGTGCTGTGAATATCTTAAATAATACCAATTCCGATAATTAGATGATCTATTTAGGCGTAGAAAAAACGGATGAAAGCAAGGCATTGATTGCAGTAACTAGTTGTTCTAATTGCAAAATTAATAACGCAGCCAGCATTCATTTTAGCAAGTATAAATGAGTAGATAATTATCGGATTTGGTATAACACAGGTGGTGTATGAATATATTAATGGCTTTGTCTCAGCTACAGGTTACTGGAGCGGAAGTGTACGCGGTTGAGATTGCTAATAGGTTAATGAAAAAAGGGCATAATTTATTTTTTGTTTCTGATACCTTAACTAAAAAAACTGACGCTAAGTTTATTGAGCTTGCCTTCAATAAACGCAATCCTTTGCAGCGGGTCGGGCATGTTATTAAGCTCATTCGCATAATCAAAGAAAATAAGATTGATCTGATTCATGCCCACTCCAGAGCATCAGCATGGAGCGTGGAAATTGCTTGTAAACTAACAAATACAGCCTTTGTGACAAGTATCCACGGTATGCAGCATCAGTCTAAAGTGAGAAAGCGCAAACAACCTGTCGGACGTGGTTTTGCTGTGTGCGAAAATATTCGTGATGATCTGATTCAATCTTTTGATGTTCCTGCTGAGTCGGTTGAAGTTCTACGCAATGGCATTGATATTGATAAATTTACCTTGTCGGCCAGCCCGGCTAATACTAAAAAGGTTATCTCAATTATTGGGCGCCTGTCCGGCCCTAAAGGCGAAATTACCTATCAGCTGCTGAGTAATTCAATTGATCTTGATAAATTTACGGTGAATGTCGTTGGCGGAGAGGTCATTCCTGAGAAATTCAAAACCTTTACAGGGAAAGTTAATTTTACTGGCTATGTTGATAATGTTTTGGAATATATTAAGGCTTCTGATTTGGTGATAGGTGCTGGCCGTGTTGCAATTGAGTCGTTATTGATGGGGCGGCCGACACTTGCTATTGGCGAAGCATTTGAGATTGGCGTTATTGATTCAAATAACATTGAGCAGGCATTAATATCTAACTTTGGTGATGTAGGAAACCGTCAAGCTCATGATTTTGATTGGCAAAATATTCGTGCGGAAATTGCTCGCGGTATTGCTCTGCAACAAACAGATATAAGCGTTATTGATATGATTAAAGATAATTATAACTTAGATCATATCGTTGCTACTTTAGAAAACGTTTATCAGCATGAGCTGGTTTATACTCGCAAGCGGGATATACCTGTGATTATGTACCATAGAGTGATTCGCGATCCAGAGACCGAATCAGGAAAGCATGGTACTTATGTTACAGAAACACAGTTTAATGAGCACCTGCAGATATTAAGTGATAACAACTTTATTCCAATTACCTTTGCTGATATTGCCAAAATTCCCCTGCATAAACGCTTTGAGAAAAAATACATTATCCTTACCCTCGATGATGGTTACGAAGATAATTACACTTATGCGTTTCCGATACTCAAGAAGTTTTCTTTTAAGGCTGTGATCTATTTGGTCTCTAATATCAGTCATAATCAATGGGATGTTACATTAACCCAGGAAAAAACCTTTAAGTTGATGAGTCAACCTATGTTGGAGGAGTTAAAAGCAAGCGGGCTTATTGAATTTGGCGGTCATACCTTAACCCATCCTCGCCTATCGAGACTAACTGAGCAACAGATAGAGCATGAAATTATAGCTGATAAATTAAAAACAGAAGAAAGGTTAAACATCAAGTTGATCTCATTTGCTTATCCTTACGGTGATTTAGATGAAAGGGTAAAATCAGTTGTGGATGAAGCCGGGTATGAATTTGCGGTGGCAACCGACTCGGGAAGTGCTGCGTTAAGCGATGATCTTCTGCAGATAAGGCGAATTGCTATTTTTCCGAGTATTACGGCGTTTGGTTTTAAACGTAAAATAAAAGGAAATTATAATTTTATTAAGATTAAAAGAGAGTTGAAAAAGCTAAAGAAAAAAGCTTAAGAGTGAATTTTGTGAGATAAATATGCTCTCTTAAAGCAGCAAGAAGAAAGCGCTGCTTTAAGAGATGAGCGTTACCAGAATAGCCTTCACTATAAAGTTATATGGATTCATTCGCTGCCCGATAAAAAAGGTAATACTCGCTTCCTTTTTACTCTTCATTACGAATTGTTTTAATTATTTCAGTCGTTGAACAACCCTCTTCAAACTGTAAAACGCGCACTTCACCGCCATTAGCAATCACCTCTGCACCACCTGCTATCTCTTCTGGCTTGTAATCACCACCTTTAACCAGCAAATCCGGCAGAATTTCTGAAATTAAACGTTGCGGTGTATCTTCAGTGAATTCAATAACCCAGTCGACAGCACCGAGTCCGGCCAGCACCTTTCAAGTCACGTACCGACTGATCGCTATTGACCGCAACAATTAGACGCTGCCCTTGTTCTCGTGCCGTATTTAGATATGAAACATGTCCTGCATGTAAAATACCAAAACAGCCATTGGTCATCACCACTTTTTCACCACGATGCTGGGCAAGTTTCACTGCAACCTGTAACTGCTCTTGTGAAAGAACACCAAAGCCAATCTCCTGTAGACTATAAACCGCACTGGCCAGTTCAATGGTATTAACGGTTGATGTTCCTATCTTACCTACAACAACACCAGCTGCGGCATTTGCCAGGGCACAGGCATGTTCAAATGAACTGCCGGCTGCTAATGAAGAAGCCAGTACGGAGATAACAGTATCTCCTGCACCTGTTACATCATAAACTTCCTGCGCTTGTGTCGGCAGGTGAAAGGGGGGGGGGGAGACTTTCGCGTATTAAGGTCATTCCATGTTCACTGCGGGTTACTAATAATGCTTCCAGATCAAATTGTTTAATCAAACCTAAAGCTCGCTCAACAAGTTCCTGATCGGTTTTGCAATGCCCAACAACGGCTTCAAACTCAGATAAATTAGGGGTTAATAATGTTGCCCCCCGATATTTTTCAAAATCACTACCTTTAGGATCAACCAGCACTTTGGCTCCTGCTTTTTTAGCCAGCTGGATCATCGCTTGGATATCAGCCAGTGATCCCTTGTTGTAATCGGATAAAATTACCACGCTACTCTTAACTGCTAAACTTGCCTGCATTTTTTGTAAAATAGGGGTGCTATCTATATCATGAAAACCTTTCTCAAAATCTAAACGCAATAGCTGCTGATGGCGACTTAATACGCGTAATTTGGTGATCGTCGGAAAGTCGCTGACGGTGACAAAATCGGTTGTCACATGCACGGATTTTAAACCGTTAGCCAAAGCTCTCGCCGACTCATCATCACCAACCAGACCGATTAATGTTGCTTTACCGCCAAGTGCTGCCACATTTAATGCCACATTAGCAGCGCCACCGGGGCGCTCTTCAATCTCTTCAACTTTAACAACCGGCACGGGTGCTTCTGGAGAGATTCGTCCGGTCGGACCATGCCAATACCTATCCAGCATAACATCACCAACCACCAATACTTGTGCATTTTCATATTCAGGTAATGTTATTTTCATCTTTTCTCTCTTTTTTAAACTAAGTCATTATTTTCTAAGATTACCATCATGACACTTTCAAGCATTAACCATTTTGGCTTTTGAGAAAGATCATAGCAAGCAAAGAAAGGCACAAAATTATGATCTTATACTCACTCTATTTCTTAATGCATTTGGTATAAGTCGAGAGCTGTAACTTTCTGTTTACTAAGGTGAAATTATTTTTTCACTATTTTTTTCGTTTCTTGCTATCAGAGCCGCTATTATTTGAAGTGCTTTTCCGGGCCTTGGAATGTTTATTTAAATGGCGAGTAATGCTGGTTTGATGTTTTCGTAAAATATTGTTTTAATTTCCACTAATTCAATTGATAGACTGCCAGCAACTTAATTTAACTATCTTGAAATTTATAATGGGCGGAGAAATGATGAATTTAGCTATTATCAAAGATGAATTATTAGAGGCTGAAAAGGCACTGCAAGCTTTTATTGCAGATGAACAAAATTTAAAAAACATTGAACAGGCTGCAACACTGCTGGCTGATTCATTTAAACAGGAAGGTAAAGTGCTTTCTTGTGGGAATGGCGGATCGCATTGTGATGCTATGCACTTTGCTGAAGAGTTAACCGGACGTTATCGCGAGCATCGACCTTCCTATCCGGCTATTGCGATTTCAGATCCGAGTCATCTCTCGTGTGTGGGTAATGATTATGGTTTTGATTCTGTTTTTGCGCGTTATTTAGAAGGGGTCGGGCGTCGTGGTGATGTCATGTTTTGTCTTTCTACGAGTGGTAACTCGGAGAATATTTTAAAAGCGATCAAAGTGGCGAAGCTCAAAGGGATCTCTATTATTGCCTTAACAGGTAAAGATGGCGGTAAAATGGCCGGACTTGCAGATGTAGAGATTCGTGTACCGTATTTTGGTTTTGCCGATCGTATTCAGGAAATTCATATAAAAATTATTCATATCTTGATCTATTTAATCGAGAAGAAAATGGCCATTTAAGGCTACCCCTATTTTATAAAAGTCGCAGGCGACTGTCTGCCAAAAAGAAAATAGCGAACAGACAACTCATTAGCAAACATGTAAATGAAATGTTGCAACTATTTAAGACTATTTGGTAGATTGAACCTGTACAGCTGACTTTAATAGGAAAATACCATGCCAAGCTATCAATTAATTAGTGCTTATGATGCCAAACAACGCTCATTAAAAGAAAATGTTCAACTCGTTGATATTCGGGATCGCAACTCCTTCGAAACAGAGCATCCTGAAGGTGCTTTCCATCTTACTAACCAGAGCGTAGACGAGTTTATGCAACAGGTTGATATTAATACCCCGGTATTTGTGATCTGTTATCATGGCAATAGCAGTAAAGGTGTTGCGCAATACCTTTGTGAGCGCGGTTATTTAGATGTGTATAGCGTTGACGGTGGGTTTGCAGACTGGCGTCTGCTTAATCAGCAGGAATAAAATAAGTTATTTAAGCTGTCATTAAGAATAAAGGGAAAAAAATGAGTGTAGTTGATACCGATCTGATTGATGCGATTGGGTTGGAAAAAGAAGCGCAGCGGGTTTTTCTAAGTATTATAGATTCGCTGGTGTGGGATGGCGAAAACGTCCATCTTTATGCTCTTCAGGAGAAAATTAATACTTACCTGTATTTTATTGAATCTGGTGAACTGGATAAAGCACTGCCCGATGGCAAAGGTTTTGATGTTGTCATAGAGCTGATCTTAAAGCATATACCCAGCGATGAAGCGATTAGTTTTTTTGATAAAACCACGCAGATATTGCTTGATAAAGGTATTGTTTTTGTTTTTGGACCGGATAAAAATAGCGGCTATGCTGAGCAGCAAAGTTAATTGCTATTGTATGTTTTTGCAAGGCGGCGTTAGCCGCTTTTATCAAAAGAAAGGCTTTTTTAACTGCTGCCAGTCTTGTCCGGTCAATAACTTCCAATATAGGCAAAACAACAATTACCGAGCTGCTCGATATAACTGTCCGTAATTGCCGGCAAAACAGAATATTTTTAACAATTTATTAAACTTACAACCTTCAGCTAAAAAAAATCAATTACTTATAGAAAACAATCTGTTAACACTCTTGCTGCGCACTACCTTTATACTAAAAAAGAAGAAAATTATAAAATATGTGACAAATTCCAGTATTTTCCATTGCCAGTGCCCCTGTTGATTTGGGATAATCGCGCCGAAATTTTTATGATTTTTCAATTAGCCGCAATTGATCCAACTAAACCAATCAGGAGAAAAACATGCCATCTCGTAAAGAGCTAGCTAATGCGATTCGTGCACTCAGCATGGATGCCGTACAAAAAGCCAATTCAGGTCACCCTGGAGCTCCAATGGGGATGGCTGATATAGCCGAAGTCCTTTGGCGTGATTTCTTAAAGCATAATCCGACTAATCCGGAATGGGCGGATCGTGACCGTTTTATTTTGTCTAATGGTCATGGTTCCATGCTGATCTACTCTCTTTTACACTTAACCGGTTATGAATTGTCAATTGACGATCTGAAATCTTTCCGTCAACTGCATTCAAAAACACCTGGTCACCCGGAATATGGTTATGCGCCGGGTGTTGAAACGACAACCGGTCCGTTAGGTCAGGGGATCACTAATGCTGTTGGTATGGCAATTGCCGAAAAATCATTGGCTGCGCAATTTAACCGCCCGGCACACGATATTGTCGACCATTACACCTACACTTTCTTAGGTGATGGTTGTTTGATGGAAGGTATCTCCCATGAAGCATGTTCACTGGCTGGTACTTTAGGTCTGGGTAAGCTTATCGCATTCTGGGATGACAACGGTATCTCTATTGACGGTGAAGTTGATGGTTGGTTCACGGATGATACACCGGCGCGTTTCCAGGCTTACGGCTGGCAGGTTATTTCTATTGACGGCCATAACAGCGAAGAAATTAAAGCAGCCATTGAAGCCGCTCAAGCTGAAACAGCCAAACCCACGCTAATCTGTTGTAAAACTATTATCGGTTTTGGCTCACCCGCTAAACAAGGTACTCATGACTGTCATGGTGCTCCGCTTGGCGCAGATGAGATTATCGCCACACGTAAAGCATTGGGCTGGGAGCACGCTGCTTTTGAAATCCCTGCAGATATTTACGCTGACTGGGATAACAAAGCGCAAGGCCAACAAGCTGAACAATCATGGGATGAAAAGTTTGCTGCCTATGCATCGGCTTACCCTGAGCTGGCGGCTGAATACAAACGCCGTATCAACAGTGAAATGCCAACTGACTGGGAAGCGAAGTCGAACCAGTATATTACCGATTTACAAGCGAATCAGGCAAATATCGCTACCCGCAAAGCATCACAAAACTGTATCGAAGCCTTTGGCGCTATGTTACCTGAGTTATTAGGCGGTTCTGCTGATTTAGCGCCTTCGAACTTGACTATGTGGTCCGGCAGCAAAGCGATCACTGCTGAGGATGCATCCGGTAACTATTTACACTACGGCGTGCGTGAGTTTGCCATGGCTGCAATTGTTAACGGTATTGCGCTACATAAAGGTTTTGTCCCGTACGGTGCAACATTCTTAATGTTTATGGAATATGCGCGTAACGCGTTACGTATGTCAGCATTAATGAAGCAGCGTGCTATTCAAGTGTTCACCCATGACTCAATCGGTCTTGGTGAAGATGGCCCGACCCATCAGCCTGTTGAGCAGATTGCAAGCTTACGTTTAACACCGAATATGAGCACATGGCGCCCATGTGACAGTGTTGAGTCAGCTGTTGCCTGGAAATTGGCCATTGAGCGTAAAGACGGTCCGACTTCTCTTATCTTCAGCCGTCAAAACCTGCAGCCGCAACCTCGTGATGCGCAGCAGTTAGCTGACGTAGCTAAGGGTGGTTATGTGCTGCTTGGCAGTGAAAAAGCACCTGAAATCATTTTGATTGCAACGGGCTCTGAAGTTGAGTTAGCAGTACAGGCGCATGCGCAATTAACCGCCCAGGGTAAAGCTGTACGTGTTGTTTCTCTGCCTTGTACCGATCTTTTTGAGCAGCAAAGTGCAGCATACAAAGAGTCTGTACTACCGGCAGCTGTTACTAAACGTGTTGCTATCGAAGCGGGTATTGCTGATTACTGGTATAAATATGTTGGTCTGAACGGTAAGGTTATCGGCATGACCACTTTTGGTGAATCAGCTCCGGCTGAACAGTTATTTGAAATGTTTGGTTTCACTGTTAAAAATGTCGTAGATACTGCGAACGCTTTGTAAGCCTACCTGCAAAGCATCTGATGCTTATCAGGCTGCAAATAAAAACCGCGTTTATCGCGGTTTTTTGCTTTGGCAACTTTGGTAATTAACCGGCTCGTCTTCTCAAATTGATGTATCTATGTAATACCAAATCCGATAATTATCTATTCATTTATGCTTGTTAAAATGAATGCTAGCTAGACATAAAACTACGTTTTAGTCTTTGTTATTGATTTGATTCAGAACGTCCTGTTCTTCACCACTTTGTGGCCAGCTAAAGCTG
>NZ_JBFGZY010000088.1:0-17964 GCF_041586535.1 Psychromonas sp.
AGTGATCAAATTTCAGTGAGGATAAATTTTCAAGAACAAGGCGCTTGATTGAGCAATAGCAGGCTATTGGGATTGAAAGCAACGCTGTACTTGGACATTTAGACCATCTTAAAATGATCACTTATTTAGTATGATTGGTATCATATCACCGTTGTAGCGATATCAGGGTAAGAGGTCTACAATAAGAATGCGTTTCTGCTTATTTCTTAATCTAACTGATTTTCTTTTGTAAATCTGAAAGTTATCTGGTTTGATTAAGTTACCAAATGTTGACACAATGGTCACTCACTGATGCCATAGAACTCATTCAGATTAATATAAATTGCTACATATCTGTTCTAGTTTGGGACATTTTTTAACTTATTAACAAGGATGAACTTATGATTGAAAACAACTTTGTTGCGATCACGGCAACGTTTCTCGTCTATTTAGTCGTGATGCTATTAATCGGCTATTACGCATATATGCGTACCAGTAACTCTTCTGATTACTTTCTCGGGGGGAGAACCCTTGGACCATGGCCCGCTGCCTTATCGGCAGGTGCTTCGGACATGAGCGGCTGGTTACTACTTGGCTTGCCGGGTTATGCCTATGCAGCCGGCATGGAATCGCTATGGCTTGCCGCAGGTTTATTGATTGGTACCTGGGCAAACTGGACTGTTGCTGCAAAACGTCTGCGTACCTACAGTATTACGACAGATAACTCGTTGACTTTACCTGAGTTTCTTTCCCGCCGCTTTCAAGATAAATCAAAAATGGTGCAGACAATTGCCGCCTTTTTTATCCTGATATTCTTTCTTTTTTACACTAGCTCAGGTCTAGTGGCTGGTGGTAAGCTGTTTGAAACCGTATTTGGCTTAGATTATACCACTGCGGTTATTATCGGCACTGTCTGTATTGTTTCGTATACATTATTTGGTGGATTTTTAGCCGTTTCCTGGACCGATTTGGTGCAGGGATTACTGATGTCTGCAGCACTTCTGGTTGTACCTATCTCAGCTATGCAGGGGGGATTCGGACAGGTAATAACGGATTTAAGTGCAATTAATCCAGAGCTGGTAACCCTATGGAACGGTGTAGACGGACAACCACTTACCTGGATTGCGATAGTGTCACTTATGGCCTGGGGGCTTGGTTATTTTGGTCAGCCGCATATCCTGGCTCGTTTTCTGGCAACGCGTACCAATAAAGACTTAATTACGGCACGTCGTATTGCTGTAACCTGGACCATTTTATCAATGGCTGGTGCGGTTTTGGTTGGTCTTGTAGGGCTGCTGTATGTTCAAGACAATCTATCTGGTGGACTCGTCGACGGAGAGAAGATATTTATGCTGCTGGTAAATGCAGTGTTCCATCCTGTGATTGCGGGTATTTTATTGGCTGCTATTTTAGCTGCTATTATGAGTACTGCTGATTCGCAATTACTGGTTTCCTCATCTGCTTTAGCTGAAGATTTTTATAAGCAGTGGATTCGTACCGATGCATCACCTGCAGAGATTATGATGGTTGGCCGTTTAGGGGTTATCGCTTTAGCTTTAGTCGCATTATGGTTAGCAATGTCGCCTGACAGCTCGGTATTAGGTCTGGTTTCTTATGCATGGGCCGGATTTGGTGCTGCATTTGGTCCAGCTTTACTGTTAAGCCTGTTCTGGAAGCGTATGAACCGCAATGGCGCATTAGCAGGTCTTCTTGTTGGTGGTTTTACCATTGTTGTATGGAAGCAGTTAGAAGGTGGTATTTTCGATCTCTATGAGATTGTCCCGGGAATCATTTTTGCGACAACTGCCATTATCATTACCAGTTTAGTAACCGCTGCACCTGAAAAGTCGGTAACCGATCAGTTTGATGAATATAAAAAGAATCTGATCGAATTTGATTAATATTAGAAGCTGAAAACCCAAAGCTGGCAAATGCCAGCTTTTTCATTTCCATAGGTCGCCGATTTGCGTATCAGGCGTGTAGTGGTAAGCTATTTGAGCCTGCAGCAACTCAGCGGTCGCTATCGCGTCAGTCAGTGCGTGGTGAGGTGTATAGGCTGGAAGGCCATACCTTTGGCGGCATTCATCCAATCGAACTGATTGAGGTTTGGCTCCCTTTAACCTGTTAATAAAACTACTCGTTTCCTTGGCCTGAAGATAAGACTCTATCGCAAGAGTATCCACCAGTGGGAATAGAATACCTTCACCAATACGCTCTTTTAGCGCCATATCAAAGAACTCTCTTTCAATCTGCCGGTAATGAACAACGACGGTACACTCAGCCAGAGCCTGCAGAATATCTTCCAATATCTGCATTAAATCCGGTGCATCGACAATATCACTATGGGTGATACCGTGAATGACTACGGACTCATTTTGCAAAGGCAGATTGGGATTTATTATCCAGTGCCTGGCCTGGTTCAGGTAGATTCGGTTGAGGTCGAAAGGGACCAGGCCGATACTGACGATAGCATCTTTTCTGGCATTCAGACCGGTGGTTTCGAAATCCAGAGCGACAAACCTAACCTTTGCGAGCGGCATATCGGGACCTGTGACGCCCCGTTTATAGAAATTTTGCAGTAGCGTATTGTTGGACTGATTGCTTTGCTTTTGATAAAAAGCGGTCCAGTCGCTGATCCTGCTAAAATTAAATAGTTTTGATAGCATTAAGTGAACTTATTGTTGGCATGGTAGCGGAGTTTAAGAAAGTTTTGTGCGTAACTCAGGATCTGAAATGCATCCTTGAGATTACGCCGTTCGAAGTAAGAGATAGTTTCCGGCTCGATATTGTTGTCAGGTTTGATATTGTTTTCTACGTCAATCGCCTGATGGCGAGTACGTACCATAGAGATAAACTCCATGGCATCACGTAGATCCTGAGCTCTTCCTTGTGGCAGTATGCCCGCTTCAGCAATATCATCAAGGCGTTCAAAAGAGTTCTGTGAACGAGAGCCTACCGACAAGGCGAGAACACGAATGAGATCGGCAAGCGGGGCTGTGCCGCGCTTTTTGAGATTAATGGATTTTTTATGTTGACCATTTTTCTCCATCACAAAGTTTTGGAAAAAGCCTAGTGGTGGCTTGCGGTTAAGCGCATTGCGGGCAAGGCAGGCGAGAAAACGGGTATTTTTACGAGCCCGGCGCACGATAAAGCTATTCAGGTGCTCTGCCCATTTCAGGCGGCCATATACACCATCAAGATCGAAAAAGATGGAGCTGTTTAACAGCGCCTCAGGGTTCGGGTTATCTATCCAGTCGGCAAAACATGCTTCCCACTCGCTGCGGGTTTTACGCCAAGCAGGATTGGTGACCATGATATCGCCAGTACAATAGACGTAGCCGCATTTATTTAGCGCATCACAAATAAACTTGGCCAGATCGGCAAAATATTGGCCGTGTTTTTTCTCGTCATAGCTGTTGTCCAGAATAATCGCGTTGTCCTGATCGGTGACCAGCAGCTGTTCATCTCTGGCCATAGAGCCGAGTGCCAGAAAGCAGTAGGGGATGGGTGGCTCGCCAAGTTCCTCTTCCGCCAGTTCAATAATGCGCTGTTTAAAGCTACGGCCAATAACCGACATGGCGCTTCCAACCATGTGTGAGTTGGCGTCTTCATTGACCATGCGTACAAAGCTGTCTCTAACTCGTTTAGAAATGTTCTGCAACTCCTCTACTGAATTCTGCACGAAGATGCTGTTAACCAGCAGCAGTGAGTTTTGCGATTCGTAGCGGACAATATCACCCGACTCTAATATCCCTATTGGCTGATGTTTTTTGATGATAGGCAGATGGTGTATATTAGCTCGCAGCATGGTCAACATCGCCTCGTACACATAAGCGTTGTGATCCACAGAAATAACCTCTAAGGTCATGATACTGGCGACTTCATCTAATGGTGAAAGGCCCTTTGCAAGAACCCGGGTGCAAAGATCCCGATCGCTGACAATACCAACTATCGTGCTATTATCTTCATCATTTTTATCTAATTCTGCATCCATAATGAGCAGTGCAGAGACTCCCTCTTCTGCCATTTTTTGTGCGGCATCCTGAATGGTTGTTGTTTTTTCGATCCTGACTGGCGCGCGGTTGATCAAAGTCATGACTTTTGAGGTGGTCAGGTTGTTGGCATCATGAGTGATAGAGACAGTCTGACGCAGTCGGGCGTGGTGGTCTACTTCAATAAAATCGGCAAAAGTATCATGTTGATCGTAGAGCTGTTGAAAAATTTTTTGGGGAATGCAGTAGAGCAGGGTATCTTTAATCGCCTTGGCAGGAAAACGAACCTTATTATTGGTCATTAATCCCCGTTGACCAAACAGGTCGCCCTCATCCAGACGATTATATAGCTCACCGTTGCGGCGATGGATTTCTACTACACCGCTGCGAATCATATAGAGATCTTTGATGTAATCACCAAAATGAATAATCGGCGTGTCTTTTCGGAAATAGGCTATCTCAACGTGTTTTGTTACCTGCTCAATCACCTCTTCCGGCAGCTCGTTAAAGGGAGGATATTGACAAAGAAAGCTCTGTATTTCTTGTAGTTCTGCATTCATAGGGTAACCACTTGGCAATTTTTTCTTTCGACTGATAACCAGTATACTACGCGAATTTTACTGCTGAGTATCGCTCTTTTGTTGTTGCAAAGACAGGAGATAGAGACAGATTGTCCAAAAGCTATCTATGATAGCTGACAATATTTGTGAGATAGATGATCTGGTCGAGGAAATGAAGCAACTTTGCGGTATATCAGATTGCTCAGGAGAAACGCGATCCCGGCGAGCAGTAATAAGGCTTGTATTGGCGCTCACTGGGATAGTGTTAACAACTACCGGCAGTTTGAAAGTTTGTAGCCGCATTATCCTTTCATTGCAGGTTAAGCAAATTCCGTCCATATCGGGGCGTGATCTGAGGGCTTATCAATGCCCCTCAGTTCATAATCAATACCGCTGTCTATGGTTTTATCCGCTAATGTTTCGGTTGCTAAAATCACATCAATGCGTAAGCCGCGATTATCATCAAATCCACGGGAGCGGTAATCAAACCAGCTGTATTGGTCAGAAACTTCAGGGTTTAATAACCGGTAAGTATCAACAAAACCAAAATCCATTAATTTACTTAACCATTGACGCTCTTCCGGTAAGAAGCTGCATTTTTTAGTTTTTAACCAGCGTTTGGCATTTACTTCGCCTATTCCGATATCCAAATCAAGCGGGGAGATATTGATATCACCCATAACGATCAGTTGTTCCTGTGCGTTATGGAACTCATTCAGATAAATATTCAGATCCTGATAAAACTTACGTTTAGCAGGGTATTTAATTTCATGTGTCTGGTTTTCGCCCTGCGGAAAATAGCCGTTAAGGATACGCACAGGTGAACCGTTTTTATCTTCCACAGTGACCATAATCATGCGGCGTTGCGCTTCATCATCATCCGTAGGAAAACCATACTGCACATCTGATGCTTCATTTTTGCATAACATCGCCACACCGTAATGACCTTTTTGCCCATGGAAATAGACGTGATATCCCATTGCTTCGACATCAGCAACGGGAAAAAGATCGTTATGCACTTTAATTTCCTGTAAACCGATGACATCTGGCTGGTGTTTGTCGATAACTGCCTGCAGTTGGTGAAGACGAGCGCGTAGCCCATTGATGTTGAACGAGATGACTTTCATTAAAAGGCCCTAAATAAATCACATTAAAATAAGGCTGTGAATGTACCCTGCTGAGTTTAATAACTCAACCGGATGCATAAGAAAAATAAAATGATATCCCATTCGGCTTATTGAATGGTCAAAAATTGCTTAGCAAAAATTAAAAGCAGCAGAGCCTCTGCCTGGGCAATCGCTGGCTGTTGGGGATGAAAACAACATTGTTTTCATCCATTTTAACGCTGGTTAGCTGAATTTGTATTAGCTTAAGGTCGCTAAAACATGGTCAAGGTGAGCAACCGTTTCAAAACCGCTATCGGTTAAATAACCACCGTCAGGCTGTGTCGTCAGACCTTTATCAAATAAAGATTGGGCTGCAGCAATAACCGATGGATGAGCATTATGATGAACTTTAATACCCTCCAGTTGAGATTCGACAGGGAATTTAGAAAGCAGTTTCATTTCTTCAAACAAAGTATCAGAGTAATTTTTAATCATGATCATTCACTTCTATTAAATTCGGAATATTTATAATATGTAATTGCTATTAAATTGCAATTATCAGCAGATGCGAATATGGCGTAGATCATGCTATTTGCAGCTTGTAGAATATAAAACATACAAAGGGTTGTTTTTATAAGTTGTTTTTTAATCTATTGGGGCTAAACAGCGAGTGGAGGAAAGCTTATATTTTTCTGTTAGACATAAAAAAACGCAAACCGGAGTCTGCGTTTTACAAGTAAAGCTGATCTGCTATTTTTTACTGGTTTTTACGGATAACCGTCAGCATCTCTTTAAGGAGTTTCGGGTTTGCGGCAACAACATTACCGGTTTTCATGTAATCATTGCCGCCGTTAAAGTCGGTCATCATCGCACCCGATTCTTTAACCAGTATTTCACCTGCTGCAATATCCCAGGGTTTTAAACCAAATTCCCAGAATCCATCTACACGACCGGCAGCTACATAAGCCAGATCCAGTGCTGCACTGCCGCTACGGCGCATATCAGCTACATCCATAAAGAACTCTTTAAAGATATTCAGGTAGGTTTCAGTATGATGTTTTTGTTTAAAAGGAAAACCTGTCGCTAAAAGCGTACCGGAAAGTTTGTTCATTGAATTAGTACGGGTACGGTAGCCGTTGATTTGTGCGCTTTGGCCCTTAACAGCAGAGAACAATTCGTTACGAATCGGGTCGAATACAACGCCCACTTCAGTGCGCCCTTTGATTTTTAAGGCAATTGAAACAGCAAAATGAGGAATGCCGTGAATAAAGTTGGTTGTTCCGTCAAGCGGGTCAATAATCCATTGGTAATCCGAGTCTTTACCTTCATCTATACCTGATTCTTCAGCAATGATGCTGTGGTCCGGGTATGATTTACGTAATGTACCAATGATTGCAACTTCAGCTTCTTTATCAACACTGCTTACGTAATCATTTAATGATTTTTCTTCTACTTCGACGGCTTCTAGATTTTCATAGCCTTTAACAATTACTTTGCCTGCGTTACGGGCAGCACGAATCGCAATATTTAACATTGGATGCATTGGATCACCATTAGATTTTAAAAGAACATTGAAGGGAGATTCCTTCTCGGCGCGGAATTATACATAGATCACATAAATCTGCAATATGTTGCTTTGTTTGTTTTTCGCACAGTAGTGCTGTAAATAACAAAAAGTGATTGTTAATCTCGAATCCCGGCTCAAATACAACTATTTTTTTGTATACTAAACAATGATAAACTTTCGCTCTTAACTTCGCCTCAAATAAAGGAACATAAATGCTAGAAAACGTACGCATTATACTCATTGGTACCTCTCACCCGGGTAATATCGGTAGCGCAGCAAGGGCAATGAAAACAATGGGGTTAACTAACCTAGTACTTGTCCAACCGGAATGTGAAATTGATGGGAAATCTGTCGCACTTTCAGCAGGGGCGACCGATGTATTACAAAATCATAAGGTGTGCAATAGTCTGGATGAGGCTATCGCTGATTGCGGTTTGGTGATTGGCGCAAGCGCGCGTCCGCGTACTTTGGACTGGCCAATGCTGGATCCACGGGAAATGGGGGAAAAAGCGGTTGTTGAAGGACAGAAATACCCTGTTGCCTTAGTGTTTGGTCGTGAAAATAGTGGGTTGACTAATGACGAACTTCAAAAGTGCCATTTTCATGTCTTTATTCCTGCAAATCCGGATTATAGTTCCCTGAATTTAGCCATGGCCGTGCAAACTTTAAGCTATGAAGTGCGCATGGCATTTTTAGCTGCAAAAGCTTATCCGGAGCAGGAGCAGGAATACCCGCTTACTGAAGAAATTGAAGGTTTATTTAATCATCTTGAACAAACCTTAACGGATACTCGCTTTATTGTTCCTGCACACCCTGGTTTGGTTATGAATAAATTGCGCCGCTTCTTTAACCGTGCCCGCCCTGAAGTGAAAGAAATAAGAATGTGGAGAGGGATTTTAAGCAGTATCCAAAAATCAGTACTGCCGGCAGAAAAAGATCCAGAAAAATAAAAAGATATAAAAAACTTAAAACCTACTAAAGTATATGGTTTTTTACTTGACTAATTTTGTCGGGTATTTATAATTGTCTCATGAAAGTTCACGGAAAGTGTTGTTATATGTCATTTTCCCACTATATAAGTGAAGCATTATGAAATTAACTTCGAAAGGCCGCTATGCAGTAACAGCAATGCTTGATGTGGCCATCAAAGAGCACACCGGACCGGTACCCTTAGCGGATATTTCTGAACGCCAGGGGATATCTCTATCCTATCTGGAACAGTTGTTCTCTAAATTACGCAAAAATGAGCTGGTTAGCAGTGTCCGTGGTCCAGGTGGTGGTTATAAACTGGGTAAAGAGCGCAGCGAAATTTCAGTTGCAATGATTATTGACGCGGTTAATGAATCGGTAGATATAAGAAAATGCGACGGAAAAAATGGTTGTAGCAAAGATGGTGTGCAGTGTTTGACGCACTCTTTATGGGAACAGCTCAGTGACCGAATCAGTACCTTTTTAGATGATATTACTCTTGAAGAGTTAATGACCTCTGAACATGTACAGCACATTTCTGAAATTCAAAATAATAAATTTAACCAAACTGAACAACTAAACGTTAAAGCATAATCAAACGTTTATCTGAAGCAGTGGAGACACAAATGAAATTACCAATTTACCTTGATTATTCTGCAACAACTCCCGTTGATCCTCGCGTTGCGGATAAAATGATGCAGTATTTAACACCGGATGGCGAGTTTGGTAACCCGGCTTCCCGTTCGCATCGTTTTGGTTGGCAGGCTGAAGAGGCGGTAGACCTTGCACGTGAACAAATTGCTGATTTAATCAATGCAGATCCTCGTGAAATTGTTTTCACTTCCGGCGCGACAGAATCAGACAACCTTGCGATTAAAGGTGCTGCGCATTTTTATGCGAAAAAAGGCAAACATATCATCACCGCAAAAACTGAACATAAAGCAGTATTGGATACTTGTCGTCAACTGGAGCGTGAAGGTTATGAAGTAACATACCTTGAACCGCAGGAAGACGGTATTGTAACACCCGCACAATTAAAAGAGGCGTTACGTCCGGATACCGTTCTGGTTAGCTTGATGCATGTTAATAATGAAATTGGTGTGATTCAGGATATCGCTGCATTTGGTGAATTGTGCCGTGCTAATAAAACTATATTCCATGTTGATGCCGCGCAAAGTGCAGGAAAGATAAATATTGATACACAAGCTGTTAAAGTGGATTTAATGTCATTTTCGGCTCATAAAATGTATGGTCCCAAAGGTATTGGCGCTTTGTACGTTTGCCGTAAACCCCGTGTTCGTTTGGAAGCGCAGATGCATGGCGGCGGACATGAGCGTGGTATGCGCAGTGGCACATTACCGACACACCAGATAGTTGCGATGGGCGAAGCTTGTCGAATTGCCAAAGAAGAGATGGCTTCTGAGAATGAACGTATTTTAATGCTGCGTACACGTTTGTTGAACGGTGTAAGCGACATGGAAGAAGTTTATGTCAACGGTTCTTTAGAAAACCGCGTTGCGGGCAATATCAATATCAGTTTTAACTATGTTGAAGGTGAATCTCTGGTGATGGCACTGAAAGATTTGGCTGTTTCTTCAGGCAGTGCCTGTACTTCAGCAAGTCTAGAGCCTTCTTATGTATTGCGTGCAATTGGCCGTGATGATGAACTGGCACATAGTTCAATCCGTTTCAGTATTGGCCGTTTTACTACTGAAGAAGAGATTGATTACGCAATTAAAATTATTCGTGAAAATATTGGCCGCTTACGTGAAATGTCGCCTCTATGGGATATGTACAAAGAGGGTATCGATATCAACAGTATCGAGTGGTCACATCACTAGGTTGCAGTGCACCTGGTAGCTAAAAGTTAACAACATGCCTTTTTAATAAGTGTTTTAACTTTTAGCTGAAGCGCATTACAGCAATGCAAATTACATTCACGAACAACTTTAGAAGAAAGACTAAAAGGATAGATATCATGGCTTACAGCGAAAAAGTAATAGACCATTACGAAAACCCACGTAACGTAGGTTCATTCGACAAAAATGATGATAGTGTTGCAACAGGTATGGTTGGCGCACCCGCTTGTGGTGACGTTATGAAACTGCAGCTGAAAATCGATGCAAATGGTGTGATTGAAGATGCAAAATTCAAAACATACGGTTGTGGTAGCGCAATAGCATCCAGTTCGTTAGTGACGGAATGGGTAAAAGGTAAAACGTTAGAACAGGCAAGCGCGATTACTAACACAGAAATTTCAGCTGAACTTGCTTTACCACCGGTGAAAATCCACTGTTCAATACTGGCTGAAGATGCAATTAAAGCTGCTATTTCAGATTATAAAAGTAAACACCCGAAAGCTTAAGAGCAGGTTTGACATAACGCTGTATTTATAGTTTTATAGTTTTTTAAAGTTAATAACTGGAGTCGATTTTGGCTATCACAATGACAGAAGCAGCAGCACAACATGTTGCGGATTTTCTATCTAATCGCGGTAAAGGGATTGGTTTACGGTTAGGGGTTAAAACATCAGGCTGTTCAGGTATGGCTTATGTACTTGAATTCGTTGATGTACTTAATGATGACGATGAAGTATTTATCGATAAAGGCATTAAAGTTATTGTTGATAAAAAAAGCCTGGTTTATCTTGATGGTACAGAATTAGATTTTGTTAAAGAAGGTCTTAACGAAGGTTTTGAGTTTAATAACCCCAATACAGACGGGGAATGTGGTTGCGGTGAGAGCTTTAGCGTATAACGCTTAATTACCCTCCGTTAACTCGCTATAATGATGGACTGTATTTTATTGAGGAATTATGTTTACATTTTTCCTCTTTTTTCTTTTTAGGAAACTGTTGTGAACTACTTCGAGCTATTCTCTCTTCCGGTTACATTTCCAATCGATCATACATTATTATCTGCAACTTATCGGGAGCTGCAAAAGCAATATCACCCTGATAAATTTGTTATGTACGGTGATAGTGAACGCCTGTCTGCAATGCAGAAAAGCACAGAAATAAACGATGCTTATCAGACACTGAAAAATAGTTGTTTGCGTGCCCAATACCTGCTTTCATTGGCGGGACTGGACATTGCTTTGGAACAAAGAACATTACAGGATACGTCTTTCCTGATCCAGCAGATGGAGTGGCGTGAAACCATCTCTGCCTTTACAGAAGATGATGAAGATGAAGTTGAAGCATTTGCGCAGCACCTGCAGCAACAAGTTACAGATCTGGAAGCGATAATCGAAGTGCAACTGCAAAATAATGAGCTGGAAGCTACTGCAGACAGTGTTAGAAAGTTAAAATTTATGCTCAAACTTCAAAACGAATTAGCATTAATCGAAGAAAAACTATTCGATTGATACTAGGGTCTGTTGACCTTTAGCGTTCAAATAAACACGTAAGGTCACAGCCCTAACACCATAAAAATAGGATATTACACGATGGCATTACTTCAAATTGCAGAGCCAGGTTTCTCTGCAGCGCCGCATCAGCATAAATTAGCTGCCGGTATCGATTTAGGAACAACCAACTCACTGGTTGCAACTGTTCGTAGTGGTGAGGCTTCTACATTAATGGACCATCAGCAACAAGATATGCTGCCCTCTGTTGTGCATTATGGCGAGAAAGATGCGCAGGGTGATACCCAAATAAGCGTGGGCGTCAACGCTCAACAATACCTGTTAACAGATCCTTCAAATACACTGGTTTCTGTCAAACGCCTGATCGGCAAATCATTAACTGACTTAGATACAACCCATCTGCCGTATCAGCTAAGCGCTCATGAAAGCGGACTGGTGCAGATAAACACCAGGGCGGGCGCAATTAATGCGGTTCAGGCTTCAAGCGAAATTCTAAAAGCATTAGGTCAGCGCGCAGCGGAAAGTTTACAAGGTGAACTGGACGGTGTGGTGATAACTGTGCCTGCTTACTTTGACGATGCTCAGCGTCAGGGCACCAAAGATGCCGCGCGTTTAGCCGGTTTGCATGTTCTGCGTTTATTAAATGAACCGACCGCCGCAGCCATTGCCTACGGGCTTGATTCCGGACAGGAAGGGGTGATTGCCGTTTATGATTTAGGCGGCGGGACTTTTGATATCTCCATTCTACGTTTACATGCAGGTGTTTTTGAAGTACTTGCTACCGGTGGTGATTCTGCCCTTGGCGGTGATGATTTTGATCTGGCAATTGTTAATTGGATTAAACAGCAGGCGGGCATTACTGGCTCCATCTCTGCATCATTACAACAGGAATTACTGCAGGTTGCACGCGCAAGCAAACAGCAGCTCAGCGAACAGGAGCAAGTCAGTATCACACTGACCCATGCCCAATGGTCGGGCGCGCTTGATAAAAGTACCTTTGAAGCATTGATTGAAAAACTAGTTAAAAAAACCTTACGCGCCTGTAAGCGGGCAATAAAAGATGCTCAAATCACCCTGGATGAAATAGCTGAAGTGGTGATGGTGGGCGGCTCTACACGCGTCCCGCTGGTACGTGAAAGGGTGGCTGATTTTTTCAAAAAAGAACTGTTAACCGGGATTGACCCGGATAAAGTGGTCGCTATTGGCGCCGCTATTCAGGCGGATATATTAGTCGGTAATAAGCCCGATTCAGAGATGCTGTTACTGGATGTATTGCCTCTCTCATTAGGTTTAGAAACAATGGGGGAATTAGTTGAAAAAGTGATACCCCGTAATACCACGATTCCCGTTGCCCGTGCTCAGGAGTTTACTACTTTTAAAGATGGCCAGACAGCAATGTTGATCCATGTGCTGCAGGGCGAGCGTGAAATGGTTGCTGATTGCCGCTCTTTAGCCCGTTTTGTACTTACCGATATTCCGCCAATGGCTGCTGGTGCTGCGCATATCAGGGTTACTTTCCAGGTGGATGCCGATGGCCTATTAAGCGTTAATGCGATGGAAAAATCTTCCGGTGTGCATGCCTCGATCGAAGTAAAACCGACTTATGGATTAAGTGATCAGCAGGTGATGGATATGTTGACTGATTCCATGACCTTTGCAGAAAAAGATATCCAGGCACGTATGTTGATTGAACAGCAGGTTGAAGTGAAACGTGTGATTGAAAATCTTGAAGCTGCGCTTGCCAAAGATGGCACTGAGTTACTTGAGCCTGAAGAATATCAGGTTATTAAAGACAATATCAGCAAGCTTGCTGACATTGGTGAGGGTAATGATATTAATGCCATTAAAGAAGCACTTGAGGCGATTGATAAGTTAACCGATCATTATGCCTCCTTGCGGATGGATGCATCCATTAAAAAAGCATTAACCGGCCAGTCTGTTGATCAAATTTAACAGGCAGCAATAAACATTAATTAATTTAAAGGAAGAAGGTACGATTAAGATGCCACAAATAATATTTTTACCCCATGAAGAGTTATGCCCGGAGGGCTTGGTAACGGAAGCTGCCGAAGGTGAGACAATTTTAGATGTTGCTTTAAAGAACCATATTCATATTGAACATGCCTGTGAAAAGTCCTGTGCATGCACGACTTGCCATGTTGTTATTCGTGAGGGCTTTGACTCTCTTGAAGAAAGTGATGAATTAGAAGATGATATGCTGGACAAAGCATGGGGACTTGAGCCGGAATCCCGTTTAGGTTGCCAGGCGTGCGTTACTAATGAAAATTTAGTCGTCGAAATTCCTAAATATACGGTTAATATTGTTTCAGAAAATCATTAACCCGCTAACAGGGTTACAATTAATTAAGCAATAAGGATCTGAATATGACATTAAAATGGATAGACTCCCAGGAGTTGGCTCTGGCTTTAATTGATAATTTCCCGGATCAGGATCCGCAACAGGTTCGTTTTACAGATTTGCGCGAGTGGATTATGAGTCTTGATGATTTTGATGATGATCCTAACCACTGCAGTGAGCGAATTTTAGAAGCGGTGCAACAGTGCTGGATTGAAGAAGTTTAATTATATATTTTTTACAAACGCAAGCTTCGGCTTGCGTTTTTGTTTCTTGAAAAGGTAATGATATGAGTAATGTTTTTTTAGTTTCTTTGAGTTTCGCTGGTGCTTCTGAAGCTTGGGGAAAGTCTGCGCTGCTGAGTTTTGCAGAAGGTCATGCAACTATCCATTTAAATAAAGAAAAACCCTTATTTCAGCAGGTTCAGTCGGCAGCACGTCGCTTAGATGGAATGGGACTTGAACGTATTCAATTGATCGGTGAGCTCTGGGATATGGAACTGCGCTGGGCATTTTCGCAGGGTTTTTATAATGCTAAAAAAGGTGCAAATATTGATTTTGGTGAATTACAAGCAGCGCAATTAAAACAACTCACTGCACAAAAAGAGATTATTGAGTGGGTCCGTGCAACCATTAATCTTGGGCCGGAAGCGTTACCCCCTGTATTACTGTGTGAAAAAGCGGTGACCTTAATCGAATCGGTTTTACCTGCCGGCGTGACAATTTCGGCAAATATTATCGCCGGAGAAAGCCTGTTAGCGGAAAACTTCCAGGGTATTTATCAGGTCGGTCGTGGAAGTGAGCGTCCGCCTTGTATGTTACAACTGGATTTTAATCCGACGGGTGATGCGGATGCGCCGATTGAGTATGCATTAGTTGGTAAAGGTATTACGTTTGACTCGGGTGGTTATAGTCTAAAACCAAGTGGTTCAATGGCGATTATGAAAAGTGATATGGGCGGGGCAGCGACGCTCACCGGCGCACTGGCACTGGCGATTGCTAATGGGTTAACTAAACGGGTTAAATTATACTTGTGCTGTGCTGAAAACTTAATCAGCGGCGATGCTTATAAATTAGGTGATGTGATCACCTATAAAAATGGTGTAACGGTTGAAGTATTAAACAGTGATGCAGAAGGGCGTCTGGTATTGGCAGACGGTCTGATTGCTGCTCAGGAAGATAATGCAAAGATTATTATTGATGCTGCAACCTTAACCGGCGCGGCTAAAATGGCTGTTGGCCGTGATTATAATTGTGTATTGAGTATGGATGAGCAGCTTGTCGCGCTGGCAACAACTTGTGCGAAACAGGAAAATGAATTTATCTGGCGTTTACCTTTTGAAGAGTTCCATCTGCAGCAGATTAACTCATCATTTGCGGATATTGCCAACATCCACAGCGGCGAGGGCATGGCCGGGGCCTCAACGGCAGCGGCATTCCTGGCTAAGTTTGTGGTTAACCCGAAAGCAAACTGGGTGCATTTTGATCTTTCAGGCAGTTATCAAATGGGCGACAATGGTTTGTGGTCTGCAGGCGGTAAAGGCCATGGTGTCCGTACCATTAGCAAGATGTTATTTGCTTAGCATCTTGTCTGCATGACCGGGATCAAAGGCTGTTCAATAGATGGAACAGCCTTTTTTTTTTGCTAAAAATTCTGTGTGGTTGTTTGCTCGGAAGTGACTTCAACGGCCTCTGCTGCTGCGTAGATAAAGAAAGTTTCATCATCTGTCGTTTCTACATTCGTTTCAGCGGGATCATCGTTGCTCGCAGTACAGGTATAACCTAAGTTATATGTACCGGCAACGACAAAGCCGAACTCAAATTCATACCCCTGAGTGCTATCGTCATTGATCGCATTTGCCCGCGCGGAAGCGATCGGTGCTACCAGCGGATCATCTACAGTTTGCTCTGTGAAATCGCTCATATTATCAAGCGTGGTATCAGCCGGATATAAATAAACGGCATGACCGAAGTCCTGTCCGCAGTCAATACTGGTTTGTGGGCTGATGGTTCCGGAAATTGAGCCGACATCAGATAAGTTTATCAGGTTTATTCCCGTTGGTTTAAGGGTCCAATACGCTTTATTACCTTTGGGCCCCTGCAAAATCTTCAATAAATCAAACTCTGCTACAAAGTTATTAGTCCCTGCCGCTATGGTGAATTTTTTGTTAATAAATAAACGTCCGGTATCTGCTTCTTCAGCGCCAGCGCCACCACATGATCCGTTGCTGTTAGTGGTTAACCCGGCAATATTATCATTCATGGTTTGAACATATGAACTTTCAATATCTGCAACCTCACTTTTCTTGATATAGATACACATCTGGTATTCACCCACGGGGATAGACTGTCCGCTGACTAACCACTCCTTCGCCTGCCCTTGCACAGTAAGCAAATCAACATTTTTTAATGCACCATCTTCTGCTACATCAAAAGAGATCGAACCATCATCATTTTTAAGCACGATCTGTTTGAAGGCTATATTAACGACTTTCGCGTCGGCGGGATTATCAGATACGGCGAAATTGAATGTGCCTTCGGCAGAGCTTCCGCCACCTTCACCACCACCGCCACATGCTGTCAGTAACGTTGTTAAAGTGAGGGCTAATAATGTGTTATTCGTCTTCATAAGTCACCTTTAAAAATTCATGGAAGCAGGATGTGGTGCGTTAATTTAAACCGGCCAGTTTAAACCTGTCCAGATAATCGATTCACTTTGAAAGTATAGTCAGATAGGAGATTATATACCCATGATACTTCAAGATGTAAAGTCAGCAAGGTCAATTGTGCCGAGATGCTAGACATAAAATTGAAGTCTAGTCATTCTACAGAGAGATTTTATAACCAAGCAGATTGGTGCAATTTCCCTTGCCCTACGGGGTGCGAGCTCGAAAACCAGTGCTGCGTTGCAGCAATCGAAAAGGGAGTAACTATTACCTCATGTTGCGCCTTGCTCTGATTTCCAAGCTCGTGCCTGACAAAGCATTTTGAAGTAACATGGGTATAGTGATGCAGGGTGGTTAAGAGTTGTTTGTGGAATGGCAATAATTATTAGCGAAAGCTGATAGTTTCTCCGTTCAATACACAAAATTTACATATTGAACGGAGACAGAAGGTTTCGCTAAATTAATTAAACTGGAGAATCATCTAACAGTAGTTTTCCGCCCAATATAATCAGCACCATGCCGGTCACGCCTTCCATCCATGACATTATTGATGCGCTTTTTAATAACTTTTTGGCGGAATTAATGGCGCCGGCTAAAGAGCACTGCCACACCATGGCGATTAAAAAGTGGATACCCGCCAGGGTTAATGATTGTACAAAAGGGGAGTAGTTCGGATCGATAAACTGGGGTAAAAAAGCCAGGTAAAAAATGGCCGTTTTAGGGTTAAGTACATTGGATAAAAAACCTTCACGCAGGGAACGTTTAAGATCCAGACTGCCATTTTGGCCGGCGGTTATATCGATACCCCCGGACCCCTTAAAAGTACTTCTGAGGCTATTGATTCCCAACCAGATTAAATAAGCCGCTCCGATCCATTTTATGACGTGAAATAATTCTGCCGATTGCAGCAAAATAGCTGAAATACCCACGGCGGAGAAAGTCGCGTGGACAAACAGTCCCATGCAGATACCAAAACTTGTAATACAGCCATCAACACCTCCTGAACGGCTACTATTACGGATAACCAGTGCAGTATCGAGACCCGGTGTTAAGGTAAGAATCGTTATCGCAATTAAAAATGCCTCAAAATTTAATATATGCATGTGCATAGCTCTCTAATGTTTAATAAAGATTTCTTATAGCAAAGAACAGTTTCTTTTGTAAAGCAGTTTACCTGTTATAGATAGCGGTTTAAGCTTAGGGGATGGAAGTCTGCCGGTTCCCCCGTGAAAAATGCCAACCGATTTCACGGCAGCAAGGTTGATAATACCAATTGGATTAATTAAATGATCTGTTTAGGCGTCAGGAAAAATAAATGAAAGCGAGGCATTGATTGCAGTAACTAGTTGTTCTAATTGCAAAATCAATAACGAAGCTAGCATTTATTTTAACAAGCATAAATGA
>NZ_JBFGZY010000089.1:0-17726 GCF_041586535.1 Psychromonas sp.
AAATAAGTGATCATTTTAAGATGGTCTAAATGTCCAAGTACAGCGTTGCTTTCAATCCCAATAGCCTGCTATTGCTCAATCAAGCGCCTTGTTCTTGAAAATTTATCCTCACTGAAATTTGATCACTTACTTAATACAATTAGTATTAGCTGCACCGGAGGATATGACCGTTTTTCCGTTGGACACTAACAGATCTACCTGCCTGTTATTTATTATCTAAGCAACCAGCTTTATGATTTACAGGGGCTGTTTATTCAGCTTAACTGTTTCTCTCAACCATTTTTTATCAGCAGTGTAATTCAAAAAATTAAAATCACTTTTTTGTGAACTCCTGCGCATTATCCAGCCGTGACAAGTGTAGTATTTCAATGTCACACATTCTGTTTTTCAAACACTTATTGTTTAAGTGAACCCATTAGGTTTAAAGCTGAGGTATGCGCATAAAGTGCCTGAACTGCTGAAGTTTATCGCGATTCCTATGTTGCTTTGCAAAGTCATCGACCCATTAGCTTACCTAATACATTCAAGGAGAAGTAGGTCATGTCTTTATTGTCCAATTATGACGAGCAGCAGCAGGTTTTTCCACAGTATCCCGGGGTAGCGACTGTCATTCACGGTAATGGCGCGGTTGCCCATGTCATGTCTTTTGTTTGCGGCGGGGTGATAGGTTATCCGATCACCCCCTCAACTGAAATTTCAGAACTCTATGAAGCATTCCGTGCACAAGGCGGCTGCAATGTCTGGGGTGAGCATCCCTTTTTCTTTGAGCCCGAAGGTGAGCACTCCGCACAAAGTGGTGCATTAGGCGCCGCGTTAACCGGCGGGAAATACATCTCCAATGCTTCATCCAGTCAAGGTATCCTTTACGGGCTGGAATCTCATTATGTGACCGTTGGCAAAAAGACCGCGGGATTTGTACTGCATGTCGCAGCACGCTCTGTCTCCCGTCATTCACTTAACGTGATGGCCGGTCATGATGATATCTACGCCCTGCTCTCTGCCGGTTATACCACATTGTTCGCCAGTAATGCCCAGGAGGCCGCAGATTTAGCGGCTATCTCCTATCGCATCAGCGCCCTCTCCCTTATTCCGGTCGCCAATACCATGGACGGTTTTGCCACCAGCCACATTCAAAGTCAGGTTAAGCTGCCTGAGCCAGAACTGCTCAAGCAGTATCTCGGTGACCCTCGCGATCGTATCACCGCGCCAACAGAGGCGCAGCGCATGCTTTATGGCGCGAAGGGACGGGTATGGCAACTTCAGCAGTTTATCAACAAATACCAGGATCAGTTCTGGCCGGAAAAATACGATGATTTGAAAGCATATTTAAACCGCCACATTGCGCAATTGGAAAAAGATACTAACGGCGAATATCTAAGTGAAAGCAATGAATTCGTACCAGCAGAGTTACAAAACAGATGGCGGCGTACATGGCTGAACGCCTATCAGAAAGGCACCCGGCAACGTGTTCCTGCTTTGGTTGATACGCACAATCCCGGCTTGACCGGCGGTGTGCAGAATCAACCTGACTTTCAGGCCGGAATCGTCGATCACAATACCCATTTCATGAGTGATGTGCCGCAGTTTATCGAACAGGCGATGGAGGAATACGCGCAATTAACCGGCCGTCAATACCAGCCGGTGATGGAATTTATGTGCAGTGATGCACAATACGTACTACTGGGACTTGGCTCTGTAACGGATGATGCAGAGGCGGTTGCCGGCTATCTGCGCACGCAGGGGCATAAAGTGGGTGTGATTAAAATCAAACAACTGCACCCGTTTCCAGAAGCACAGTTAATCGAGCAGCTGGCGGGTAAAAAATCAGTTACCATTCTGGAGCGTTGTGATGAAACCCGCCTTACCGAACGCGTTTCACGGGCTTTATTCAAAGCCAGTGAAAATGCAGTCAAACTTCGCCATAAAGGGATTAAGCCGCTCACTCACCCTCCGCAAATCAGCACCGCTATTTTTGGATTAGGTGGCCATGACCTGCAGCCTTGTCATCTGATTGCTGCCTGTGAAAATATGTTTACGGAAAATAGTAAGCCGTTTTTCTATTTAGGCAGCCAGTTCTTTGACCAGCAAGCATCGGGCGAATTGAAAATTATTCAGCAGCGCCTGCGTCAAGCTTATCCGGATACTGAATTAATGGCTTTAGAAACCGGTGCAAACCCGAATCTTCTGCCGGAAAGTGCAATGCGCATTCGCTTTCACTCAGTCGGCGGTTACGGCACCATTGCAACGGGTAAACTGCTTACCGATATTCTCGCAGACGCACTCGGTTTATACTCTAAATCAATGCCTAAATACGGCTCAGAAAAAAGTGGGGCGCCGACTAATTTCTTTATCACTCTGTCTCCCGAGCCGATTAAAATCACCAACGCCGAACTGCAGCAGGTTGAGGTGGTATTATCTCCGGATCACAAGGTGTTCATGCATACCAACCCGCTCGCCGGGCTTGCTGAAAACGGCACATTTATATTACAAAGCCAGCACAGCCCGGAACGGGTTTGGCAGGAGCTGCCGGCAAGCGCACGGCAATACATACGCAAGAAAAATATTTGTTTCTACCTGGTGGACGCCTTTAAGGTCGCCCGCGAGCACGCCCCCACGCCCGATTTAGAGATCAGAATGATGGGGATTGCCTTTATAGGTGCGCTCTGTGGTCATGCACAACAGGTTATTCTAGGGACTGATGCACAGCAGGTGCTAGCGCGTATTGAACAGCAAATTAAAAAGAAATTCGGCGCTAAAGGTGAAAAAGTCGTAGCAGGTAACATGGCGGTGATCCGCGATGGTATACTGGCAACACAAGCCTTGTGTTACAGCGACTTCAGTGATGATGAAAAGCTCACCGCGGCGGCAACAGCGACACAAAAACACAAAGCGACGCATGCCAGTTGTGCATTATTTAACCAGGATTACTTTGATAATATTGCCGGTAAAAGCTATGCCGATGGCAGCATCAGCGAGGCTCCTGTTATTCCGGGCTCCGGCATGTTTTTGCCCCCCGCAAGCGCGATCAGCAAAGACAAAGGTTTGTTCCGCTTAAATGTACCCAAGTATAACGCGGACAAATGCACTGGTTGTATGGAGTGTACTATCGCCTGTCCGGATGGCGCAATTCCCAGCGGGGTCTATGAAATACACGATATTTTACATAATGCTATAAGCAAGCTTGCTGTTCCGCCTGTACAGCTTGCACAACTTAAAGCGCAGGTCACGCCACTGTCCGATGCTATCCGCCTGGAATATCGAAGCGCAGCGAAAGGCGAAACACTCGCGTTGCATCAGGTCATGGCCAATGTTGTCGATAAAATGACCTTTAACAACCCGCTATTACAACAGCACATAGCCAGTGTTTGTGTCCTGCTTGAAGATCTGCCTATGAGCCGAACCAAACCTTTCTTTGCTGCCATGGAGAATGCACAGCCTGGATCTGGTGGTCTGTTCAGCCTCGCTATTGACCCGAGTAAATGCAGCGGCTGTATGGAATGCGTCGATGTTTGTGGTGCAAATGCACTTGAAAAAGTACAGCAAAGCAGCGAACTCAGCAGACAAATGCGACAGCGTTTTGCCAGATTAGCCGAGTTGCCTAATACCCCGATACGCTTTACCGAACAGGCAAGCCGCGCAGGCGGCGAAGCTAAACGTTTATTGCTGGATCGCAATAACTATTATGCGATGAGCTCCGGGCATGGTGCCTGCCGTGGCTGTGGAGAGGTGACGGCGTTACGTCTGGTCACATCAATCAACCGGGCGCTACAGCAACAACGATATAGCGCCCATATCACTCAGTTAGAAAATCTGATTTCCCGCCTTGAAGCAAAACTCACCACTCTGGTCGTTGATGAAAATGATCCGGGCAGAGCGCAGCGTATTCAACAAACAATAACAGTATTAGATAAACGCCTGTTCCTCTTTGAGCACGGCCCGACAGGCAATGGTCCTTCGGACGCCCTGATCGCCAACGCAACGGGCTGTAGCAGTGTCTATGCATCGACTTTCCCGTCAAATCCCTATAATGATCCATGGGTAAACAGCTTATTCCAGGATACGCCGGCGGTTGCTAAAGGTTTGTTTGAAGGTGAAGTTGCCAATCAGCTGACACAAATTAAAGCCATCCGCAGTGCAAAATTGGATATTGATGATCTTTATGATCCGCAAATACATGATCGGCAACTGCGTTACCTTGAATGGACACAACTGTCAGATCAGGAACTGGCGTTACTGCCGACGGTATTGAGTATCGGTGGTGATGGTGCTACTTACGATATAGGTTTCGGTGCACTGTCCCGCCTGCTGACAACATCAACGCCGATAAAAGTAGTGGTACTTAATAGCGGCGGTTACTCTAATACGGGCGGTCAGGCGTCCACCTCAAGCTACACCGCACAAGACTCAGATCTGAGTCGTGTTGGCAGCGCGCACAACGGTAAACAGGAAGCCCGTAAAGAGTTGGGAATTATTGCCACTTTCCACCCTAAAGTGATGGTGGTGCAAACCTCAACAGCACTACAGGGGCACTTTATGTCAAACCTGATAGAGCTTATAAACTATCAGGATGCCCCGGCTTTATTTGATGTCTATACGCCATGTATGGGTGAACAAGGGATTGCCGATGATGCGAGCACGCGTCATGCGCGATTGGCCGTTGAAAGTCGCATGAATCCCGTTTTTGTCCATGATCCGCGTAAAGGTGAAACATTAGCAACGCGCATCTCATTAGAAGGCAACCCTGAAATTCACCAGGACTGGGCAACGCAAACCATCACCTATGTTGATCAGGATGGTATGACCCAATTAAAACAGGTCGCGTATACCCCAGCTGATTTTGCTTTACATGAGGGGCGCTTTAAGAAACATTTCAACTCGATCGATGGCAACACAGTCCCTGTTGAAGTGGCAGATTACATCGCGCTTAGCCTTTCCGAACAGATCGGTAAAACGCCCTTTGTCTGGTCAACGGACAAGCAACAGCGTTTAATTCAACTGCGTGTTTCTGATTCTATTATAGCGTTGACCCAAGAGCGATTACGTAACTGGCGTATGCTGCAATATATCAGCGGCCAGCAGATTACGAAAATTGAACAGGAATACCAGCAACAGATAAATACATGGCAGCAGAAATATGAGCAGGCACTGCAGGACAAAGAGCATGCCATCGACAGCATTGCCAATGGCCTGGCGGAACTTGCCTTGGCTGCCGATAGCAGCTTTTCTTCACAACACACCATTCCTGTCACTCAAGTGAAGGAAACACCGCCAACAGCAACAATTCAAACAGCAGACGAGGAACACCCGCTAGTGGTTATCACTGATGAAGAACGCAGCCAATGTACTAATTGTAAAACCTGTTATCAGCAGGTAAGTGAATTATTTGAAACCACCACCATTTTCGATAATGGTGAAGCTAAAGTGGTTAGTCGCGTTATTCGCGGAGCACTTGAGAAGATCGTCATTACTGACGAATTACTCAACCGGATTGCCCGGGTCGTTGATGAATGCGATGCTGAAATTATCCACTTCTACGCGCCAGTCAGAACGGAGGCATAATTATGGCTGCTATATTATCTCAAGCACAGCGCGACTTTTTACTGCAGCGCGTGGAGCAGAACCCGCAGCAGTTTCAACAGATGATCATTGACGACAGCCTGCAGACTATCCGTCAAACGCTCAAACAGGGCAATCTAAGCGCAGTTTTCAGTGAAAAACTGTGGGAGTTATTACTGCACAATAATGAATTTAGCGTTGTATTACAACGTTATTTATGGCGCATCCCGCTTAAACAAAAACGGGCTTTTATACAGGCATTAGATCACCATCTGGGCGATCGTTATCCTATGTTTAAGGGCTTATCGCAGGGCTGGCCGGGGAAAAACAATATTCCCCCTTATGTCCGTCCGGCCGAGGAAAGGCAAAAAGACTTTGACCTGGTCAGCCAGGGTTACCTTGGCTATATGGGGCTGGGTTACAGTTTACGCGAAGTCGAACTTTTTGTCTGGCTGGAAGTACTGCGTGACAAACAATGCGAAGATCGCCCCTGCGAAGTAGGCGTGCCACGCTGTAACGAAAAAGGTGAGCCAACCTTCGATTATGACGGTGGTTGTCCGGTAAAAATTCATATACCGCAGGCACTGAATTTGATGGGAGAAGGCAAGCTCAAAGAGGCCTTCGAACTTATTTGCGACGCCAACCCGCTGCCGAATGTCACCGGCCGGGTCTGTCCTCAGGAGATGCAGTGTCAGGGGGTATGTACACATAACCAGCGCCCTATTGAAATTGGTCAACTGGAATGGTTTTTAGCACAAAGAGAACGGCAGCTAAGCAATCAAATATCGCAGGATATTGTTGTATGTAACCCCTGGGCGCTCGCGACTAAGCCCCCTATTGCCATTGTCGGTTCTGGCCCGTCAGGTCTGATTAACGCCTACCTGTTAGCAAAAGCCGGTTTCCCAGTTACGGTGTTTGAGGCATTCCACGCTTTAGGTGGCGTGCTGCGTTATGGTATTCCTGAATTCCGTTTACCCAATCAGTTAATTGATGATGTGGTCGGCAAAATAAAAGCACTTGGTGGCCGATTTGTGACTAACTACATTGTCGGTAAAACGGCTACCCTTGCGGATCTGAAACGAGCGGGTTTTGCAAGAATATTTGTTGGAACAGGCGCCGGGTTGCCGCGCTTTATGAATATACCCGGAGAGCATCTGCTTAACATCATGTCGGCCAATGAGCTTTTAACCAGGGTTAATCTGATGCAGGCCCACAAAGCAGACTATGAAACCCCGTTGCCTGAAGTGAAGGGCAAAGAGGTGATGATTATCGGTGGTGGTAATACTGCCATGGATGCAGCGCGTACCGCATGTCGGCTGGGCGCAAAGGTCACTATCGTGTACCGGCGAACCAGGGAGGAGATGCCGGCCCGGGTTGAAGAACTGCACCACGCCCTTGAAGAAGGGATCCAGCTTAAGGAGTTGCGTTCCCCTTGTGAATTCAGCGGTGATAAAAACCATCAACTTGCCGCTGCTAAGCTCGAGGTGATGGCTTTAGGTGAGCCGGATGCATCGGGTCGCCGCCGTCCGCAGTCAACCGCGGAAAGCGAATTGGTGCAGGTTGATTTAGCTATCATGGCGCTCGGTAACAATCCGAACCCTATTGTTAAAGACGCAGAGCCGGATTTACAAACTTCCAAATGGGGCACAGTGCAACTTAACAAAGGGTCGCAACAAACCTCATTAAGCGGTATCTACAGTGGTGGAGACGCAACACGTGGCGGCTCTACTGCTATTAAAGCCGCAGGTGATGGACAGGCCGCAGCACGTGAAATAATGCAGAATCTGAATTTTAATGCTAAAGAGATTCAACAGCTTGTCACGCAAGCCGGTCGTTATACCGAATTGGGGCAAACGTCGCCGAAGATAGTTAAGCGGCGTCAGTTAACAGATGAAATTGTTGAATTTACCATCACTGCGCCATTAATTGCGCGATCGGCAAAAGCCGGACAGTTTGTTCGTGTGTTAGCCGACAATAAAGGTGAATTGATCCCCTTAACTCTTGCTGACTGGAACCTGGAAAATGGCACAATCGATCTGGTTATCCAAGGCCTGGGCAGCAGCTCAAAACTGATCAACCAGATGCAGGTGGAGGATTGTTTTGCCGCTATTGCCGGCCCTCTTGGGCAACCCAGTCATATCGTCAAACACCCTGAAAATCAGCGGGTCATATTTACTGCCGGCGGTGTGGGGTTACCGGCGGTATTCCCTATTATGCGTGCTCATCTTGAAGCGGGCAACAAAGTCACTTTGATTTCCGGGTTCAGAGGACTCGATTTCCGCTTCTGGACTGAGCAGGGAGATCGCATTGAAACTCTGCGCAACCACTATCCAGATCTGGTGGATGTGATTTATGCCAGTAACGATGGTAGTTTTGGCCTTAAAGGTTTTGTCACTACACCGCTTGAAGAGCTGTTAATCCGTGATCGTGATGGCAGCGGAGATCCCATTGCAGAAGTGATCACTATTGGTCCGCCAATGATGATGCGGGCTGTCAGTGATTTAACCCTGGCTTATGATGTGGCCTGTGTCGCCAGCCTCAACTCTATCATGGTAGATGCAACGGGTATGTGCGGTGCGTGTATGGTACCGATCATGGAAAACGGCAAACTGATCCGAAAGCATGCCTGCATTGATGGCCCGGAAATAAACAGTCATGTTATCGACTGGGATAAATTCCTGCCCCGCTTCAATCAGTTTAAAACACAGGAACATCAAAGCCTGGTCAACCATCATCTGATTGATGAATAACCACCATCATTAATTTGCTGCAATGGCTCCTGCAAAGTAAAACCGGCCCAACTTTTGCTTGGGCCGGTCCTAACGATAGAGTAACCAGGATAGTGAAAGAACCGAAATAAGCAGCCACAGGATCACACCAAAGGCCATAGGTTTTATGCCGGAAGCTTTCATATTTTCTTTGGAGATGGAGCAGCCGATCAAAAACAGACAGACCACCAGGGACTGTTTGGCAATGGCAAAAATACCCTGGTAAACAAATTCATACTGCGGCAAATAGTCGCTGACTAAAATTGCCACGCAGTAAAAAAGAATAAAATAGGGAAATGCAGCTCTGCCATTTTTATTTTTGACCAACAGCGCGCTCATAAAACTTATCGGAACAATCCATAATGCCCGCGAAAGTTTCAAGGTAGTCGCCGTGGTTAATGCCTGCTCTCCATAGGCCGAAGCGGCTCCCACCACAGAAGAGGTATCATGAATGGCGATCGCTGCCCAAGTTCCGAAAGTAACCTGATCCAGCAGCAAAGCGTGTCCCACCATTGGAAACACGAACAGTGCGATGGAGTTAAGTATAAATACAGTGGCCAGTGCCAAACCGATTTGCTGCTCCGTCGCTTTAATGGTCGGGGATAGCGCAGCGATCGCGCTACCGCCGCAAATTGCGGTGCCACAGGAGATAAGGTAACTTATTTTCGTCTCCAGTTTCATTGCCCTAGCGAGCAGGAAACCAAAGATCAGCGTGCAGAATATGCTAGTGGCAATCAAGCCGATCCCTTCAGTGGTTACCGTTATCGCTTCCTGCAGATGAATACCAAAACCCAAACCTACCACTGAATAGGCAAGTAATTTTTTTGTTACTTTATTTAACGCAAAGTCTTCAGGTACCAACCCTAAGCTTGATAAACAGAGACCGATAACCAGCGCGGAAGGTGAAGAAATCCAGGGAGTCAGGCAAACCAGCCCGGCAGCAAAAAAAATAGTTTTATTATTCATGGTAATTTCTTTGTTAGAGATGAAAGTATTGCGAGAGTATCCAACATTCAATGACTACTAAAAATGTTCATTTACAAACTACCTTATCAAGACACAGAGAAAAGTAAATTGTTAATTGCGACAATCTAAAATCCCAGCGAGGTTTGTATCCTCTTCTTTTCAAAGTATTTAATATGCCGCCATAGTGCGTCTTGAGCAAGCTATCTTGAATCACTAAACCCTTGAACTTTATTCAGTCAGATATAAGGAATCACTTTAGATTAAATTGATCCACTTGCTTTTTTAAAACGTAAGTAAAGTTTAAACACCATTGAAGCCGGCCAATCAACACACATGGAATAAATCATGGATATCACTAAAGTAAATAAACGCAACATGTTAGAAGCTTTTGATTTAATCACTACCAGAGGAGAGAAGGTAGATGGGGTTTATGAGTTTGACGGTATCCGTGCAGCCCATGATTTTGACGGCTACACCTGCTGGTTATCCTACAAGGATTTAACTATCTCCCTGTTATTTCACGGTAAATATGATTTTGACTACCAGGACGAAGACACCCTGAAAGCATTTTTTAAGAAAATATCCCGATTATTGGCAGATAAATAGCCCGCTGATGAGATGCCAACGGATAAATTGGCCTGTTATTAACAAATCCGTTATTACAATGATAAAAATAGCGGTAAATGCATTATTATCCTTTAGCTGTAGCGGTTTTGCTAATGATAAAAATATGCAAGTTAATCCCCCGCTCAGTCACTCTGCATCTACTAAAACGGAGACCCAACAACCTAGTATGATAGATTTTAGCAAACCACAAGAACACATTAATTGGCGAATAGGTAATGACAATGTAATGGGGGGGAAATCCCAGGGCAATGTCGCACTCAAAGAGGATCATTGGCTCTTTACCGGTAACATATCGCTCGAAAATAATGGCGGCTTCAGCTCTGCCTTTTATCCTGTGCAGCCATTAGGTCAGGCGACAGGCACAGTACGGATTGATATTCAGGGAGACGGACATATCTACCAGCTGAGAATGGTCGCCAATATTAATGGTGAACGGGTATATTATTATCATGAATTTAATACTGTTGCCGGTCAGCGACAACGTTTACGTTTTGCTCTTGCTGATTTTCAGGCTACTTTTCGCGGCAGAAAAATAACCAATGCCCCCGTTCTGAAAGCAGAATATATTAACGAAGTGGGTTTTTTACTGTCTACAAAACAGGCTGGTGAATTTACACTATCAATATTTGCTATTGATTTTGTAACGTGATGAATAACTTTTAAAGCAGGTTATTAAAGTATGAAAAATATCTATCCCTACCTTACTTTAGCGGGCACATTGCCATTTATATTTTGCGCATATTGTTTTATCGCCGACATAGATGTTATCGCATTGCTGGGTAACACCGAGCAGGTTTTGAGTGTTTACGGACTTGTTATCGCCGCTTTTATGGCCGGCAGCCATTGGGGACAACATTTAATTATCAGTGAAAAATGGCAGCGCTACTTACCGGCTTTCAGTAATTTTAACGCTGTGTTTCTGTGGCTTAGCTTTCTGCTTTTTCCTTTCAAGCTATTCATTATCGCCCTGATACTTAGCTTTTCAGGTGCTTTATTGATCGATAAAAAATTGCGGCAGAATAAAATTATCACCCGCGCATATTTTTGGACACGCTGTCTGGTTACATTGATCGTTATTGTATCCCTTGTCATTTCCGTGAGTTATGCATAACGATTAATTACAAGCGGATTTTCTGTTGTCTGAACACCTGGTGATATAAGCCTTTCAACCATTAAAACAGGAGGTTTCATGAGCACGCTGCGCCTGATATTAGCAGACCAACTATCGGCAACGATTTCAAGTCTTACAGGATGCGACAAATCCAAAGATATTATTTTAATGTGTGAAGTGTGGAATGAAGCTACCTACGTTAAACACCATAAGAAAAAGATCGCCTTACTTTTTTCCGCCATGCGCCATTTTGCGCAAGAGCTGCAAGAAAACGGATACAAGGTTGCGTACACAAAACTGGATGATGCGCATAATACAGGCTCCTTCAAAAGTGAAGTTGCACGTTTAATAACCAAGCGCCCTATCCAAAACATCATAGTAACCCATCCCGGAGAGTACCGGGTGCTTGAGGATATGCAAAACTGGGAGAGTGATTTTAACATCCCGGTGGAAATCCGTTCAGATGATCGCTTTTTGTCCACCCCGCAGGAATTTGAGCAGTGGAGCAAAAACCGTAAACAATTACGTATGGAGTTTTTCTACCGGGAAATGCGTAAAAAGCACGCTATTTTAATGGTGGGTGATGAGCCTGTAGGTGGTCAGTGGAATTACGATGCTGACAATCGAAAGCCTCCTAAAAACGGGCTACAAGTTCCCAAACCCTATGTTAATGAAAAGGATGAGATCACTGTTGATGTTATCAAACTGGTAAGCGAACGCTTTGCCGATCACTTTGGTGATTTAGACCCCTTCTACTTTGCTGTTACCCGAGCGCAGGCACTGCAGGCATTGCAGTTATTTACTGAACAGCGTCTGGCTAATTACGGCGATTACCAGGATGCGATGGTCGAAGGTGAGCCCTGGATGTATCACTCTCATCTCAGTTTTTATCTCAATTGCGGGCTGCTTCTGCCGATGGAATGTGTTCAGGCAGCAGAAAAGGCTTATGATCATCAGCAGGCACCGCTTAATGCAGTGGAGGGGTTTATCCGTCAGATTATCGGCTGGCGCGAATACGTTCGCGGCATCTACTGGTTAAAGATGCCCGATTATGCACAACAAAACTTTTTTAATGCTCAGCGTAACCTTCCAGAATTTTACTGGACAGCAGAAACAAAAATGAATTGTCTGCGTCAATGTGTATTGGAAACCAGACAAAACGCTTATGCACACCATATCCAACGTCTGATGGTATTGGGAAACTTCGCCCTAATCGCGGGCCTTTCTCCCGCCCAGGTTAATGAATGGTTTCTGATCGTCTACGCCGACGCTTATGAGTGGGTGGAGCTACCGAACGTATCCGGGATGATCCTCTTTGCGGATGGGGGTTATCTGGCCAGCAAGCCCTATGCGGCCGGGGGGAATTACATCAACAAGATGTCGGATTACTGTAAAAATTGCAGTTACAAAGTGACCCAAAAAAACGGCGTAGATGCCTGCCCGTTTAATTACCTTTATTGGGATTTCCTCGCCCGCAACCGAGATAAACTCAAATCTAATCAGCGAATTGCTATGATGTATAGGACCTACGACAGGATGGATAACGATAAAAAACAAGCGATTGCTTATGACAGCCAACAGCTATTGAATAGTTTACTATGATAAAAAAGTGTAATTTACCGTCAAAAGTATGCCCGGTCTGCCGGCGCCCTTTTAGTTGGCGAAAGAAATGGAAAAAGGTCTGGGATGAGGTAAAATATTGCTCTAGAGCACCATATAGTTTAAAAAACGAACGCCAGAGCTGACTAAAAATCGCTCATTCTGCGTTGTGTCAGCTCGAAAGAGATCTCTATTCCTTCGCTAACACGCCTTGCCTGAGCGATTTTTAGGCGCTCCCGAAGGGCGATGTCAAAGCAGCAGAGCATAATGATCTTTCCTGAGTTGTATTGATGAAATCAGCAACTGCCGGAAATTTATCCAGATAGGGGCTTGATTGACAGGAGATTGCACAAACAACTCTCTTATTGAAACCCCACGTGAGATCAAGAGCAACTCTTTCATATTTTCTTCGGGGGCACTCAACTTACGCTATTAATGACTTGTACCAAGCAGTTAACAACTGCTTGCTTTATTGATTTTTAATCGACTTTGCTTCACAGCAGAGCTCCTCCTTCCCCTTTTTGGGGCATAGGCCAGCCAGACAGGCTTTATGGCACATACTAATCCTTTGTAATATAAGCTTTTTTATATTGGCATGATTTATGCTTTTCATTTTAAATACTTTTAGTTATTTAGCCATCAGCACTACACCATGTCACGGTTTATCTGTCAAAGCAGTGCTGTAAGGGCCATTAAAGTTTCCGAATAAATTCAATTATCTACTCGCCTTCTAAAAAGGAAAATATACAAAATGAATCTCAAATCCGTCACTGAGTGCTTAACTAAAGTTGAGCTGTTTCGCGGCATTACGGGCAAGGACCTTGATCTTTTTGCCGGGCACGCGAAATTCCAGAAATTACTGGCAGGCGATATTCTGTTCCGCAGTCATGAACTCACCGACGCGCTTTATGTTATTACCTCCGGCAGTATTCAACTGTTTGATGACCGCAGCGTTACGGAACAAAGTCTCACGGTTTTTTCAAATAATGAGTTTATCGGGGAGACTATCCTGATTGCCCCGGTGCACGAGCAGGGCCTCTGTGCACGTCTGTTGACTGATGTAACCCTGTACCGCTTCGAACGGGATGCTTTGCACACTCTGCTAGGTCAGCGCGGTGATCTGGCTCTGAAAATGACAGCAACCATTTCACAAATTATTATCCGTCGCATGGAGCATGCCAATAGCCGTTATGAAAATATCGCTGCGCTTTACCGGGCGGGTGGAGAGCGAACCGAACATGACCTGCTGGGTGAAAAAGCTGTACCGGACACAGCTTATTACGGGATTCAGACGCTGCGTGCCCTGGAAAACTTTGATATCAGCGGCATCACCCTGAACTTTTATCCTGACTTTATCAGAGGGCTTGCCAAAGTCAAAAAAGCAGCCGCGATGGCCAACCATGAATTAGGGCATATTCCTGATAAGATGATCCACGCGATTTGCCAGGCATGTGATGAGATTGGTATGGGCATGTTACACAACCATTTTATCGTTGATATGCTGCAGGGTGGAGCCGGGACATCCACCAATATGAATGCCAATGAAGTGATCGCTAATCGGACCCTGGAAATTTTGGGGCACAAACGCGGTGAGTACAAGTATTGTCACCCGAACAATCATATTAACCGTTCGCAATCAACCAATGACGCTTACCCGACCGCGATAAAAATAGCCTTAATGGATGCCAACGATAAGTTATTAGCTGAGGTCAACAAACTGATCACGCTGATCGATGATAAAACATTTGAGTTTGCCGATATTCTGAAAATGGGTCGTACCCAGCTACAGGACGCGGTGCCAATGACACTGGGACAAAGTTTTAACGCTTATGCCACCAGCCTGCGTAATGAGGTTGAGCGCCTGAAAACCTGCAGCATTCCTTTTCTTACCGTTAATATGGGCGGAACCGCTATCGGCACCGGGCTGAATGCTGAGCCACGTTACCGCGAGCGTGTCGTTCAACACCTGAGCAGAGTCACCGGACGGGATATTGTGCTGGCTGACGATCTGATCGAAGCGACCCATGATACCGGCTCACTGGTAATGTACTCTTCCGCCCTCAAGCAGCTGGCGGTTAAGCTCTCTAAAATCTGTAATGATTTGCGCCTGCTGTCATCCGGACCGCGTGCCGGACTCAACGAGATAAACTTACCGGCAATGCAGCCGGGCTCTTCTATTATGCCGGGTAAAGTAAATCCGGTTATCCCAGAGGTGGTCAACCAGATTGCCTTCAAGGTGATCGGTAATGATCTGACCATCACCCTGGGAGCCGAAGCGGGACAACTCGAGCTTAATGTGATGGAGCCGGTGATGGTGGAGAGCTTGTTTGAGTCAATCGAAATTCTTAAACGTGGAATGGATACCCTTGGTAGTCGCTGTATTGCCGGGATCACCGCCAATGAAGCTGTTTGTCGGGCCAACGTTAAAAACTCAATCGGTATTGTAACCGCGCTTAATCCACATCTTGGTTACGAAATCTGTACCGCCCTGGCAAAAGAGGCACTGGCGAATGACCGCAGTGTTTATGATCTGGTTCTCGAACAACAGCTGCTTTCCAAAGAGCAACTTGATGATGTACTGGCACCGGAAAATATGGTGCGTTGATAATAGAATAACTGATCAGAGCGGTTTTACTGCTCACTTTCATATTCCTGAAACAAAATCGGCAGCTCTTTCTTTTTCATTTGTAAAAAGAAAAACAGCTGCCCAGCTTATCGTTATTAAAAAGCTCTCCTTCTGCGATGGAGAAAAATAGTGATTATTAAGATAAATACAGCTCAAATAACAGCAGGAAATAATATTGTGGTTAAGGTATAACTTTCCAGTACCGGCATGGCGATAATATTACGAACCGACAATAATGAAAAAAACAATCAGTCAGTTTTGGAAAAAAATGGATGTTTTAAATACTTAGTGGTGCAATAAAAATGGTAATTTTCCCGGAAACAGCAATTGGCTAGGCCTGACTCTGACACCGTCTTCAAGCTGAATTCTCAAGTATGCAGACAGCATTTTGCAGTGCGGCAATAATATAAAGCCCCTTTACACGTTAATCTCTACTTTTTCCAGTTCCGAACGAAGCATGGCTAAACCTACCCTACCGTATTCCATCAGAGACCTTTGAATTACTATTCTCTTTAAACAACACCTCTGTTCGCATTCTAAACTGCTCATATAAACTGATAACAGCTTTATTTTCACTGATAGTCACAGCATTAATTCGCTTAACATTGGCCTGATTAAACGATATGCGTTTTGAATTGATAATACCAATTCCGATAATTAGATGATCTATTTAGGCCTAGAAAAAACGGATGAAAGCAAGGCATTGATTGCAGTAACTAGTTGTTCTAATTGCAAAATCAATAACAAAGACTAAAACGTAGTTTTATGTCTAGCTTGCATTCATTTTAGCAAGTATAAATGAGTAGATAATTATCGGATTTGGTATAACCTCCAGCCTGTGAGTCAGGCGTACAGCTTTGTAAATACAGGCGAGTACATTCATAAATACCATTTTAAGGTAAAAATAATTCTTATGAAGCGTGGTCTACGCCCCTGAATTCAACCTAATATTTACGAATTGGTGGTTGATTCAGTTTGCAATTTATTCTTTATAATTCCTGTTCTCTAAAGGTTTAGGCTTAGTGATCAGCCATTAAGGGTAGTGATCCTCGCCATGTATTTATTTAGCCAGCTTAATCATATGGACATGTTGTCCTCAGCGGGCTATATCGCAGGAGAAACGCAATGGGTTACAGAATTAACGTGGGCAATGTGAACGCCAACCGAAAGGTGGTTAATAAAAAAAATTGTAAGGAAAATGATCTAACAAACTGTGTCAGACCGTTGTTTAAATGCGGAACTCAGAATTTCCTCTTGGCATAGAGCAAATTGCTCTGCTTAAAAGCGTCAGGTCCAATTGACATTAATGGCGCTCCCGAACCATACCAGTTCTGCTTCATATCCAGAATTACCCGGCCTGCTTTCAGCTCGTTTTCTACATGGTGAATAATTATTATATACGCACCTGCACCGGTCACATGAAAATTCGACGGGAAAATAGTCGACGCTTTTGTAAGTTCTCACTTTTCAGTTTCATTTTATCTATTCAGTGTAATATAATATTCAATCAGTATCGATGTGAGGACGACCTCACCGCTCTATTTTATCAGGGGACGACCCCTAACTTTAATAGAGTATTATAATGTCTTGGCTCATCTTATTTCTTGCAGGAACCTTGGAAGCCGGCTGGTTGGTTGGTATTCAAAAATCAGAATCCTTTACAAACATCCCTTACGTAATATTGGCCGTTTTTTCAATAACACTCAGCTTAGTGTTGTTTTCAATCGCAATAAAAGAGATACCTATTAGCCATGCCTATCTTGTCTGGCTGGCAGTAGGTGCATCATCCATTTCGATCATTAATCATTATTTTTTTGAGCAACCACTTTCAATTCAACAATTGCTTTGCTTAGGCTTGATATTTACGGGTGTGGTTGGTTTGAAAATATCTCATTAATAGCCCCCCAAAAAAAGGAAACACAAATGTCTGGTGAAAAAGATCTGGCAAAACTTATCGCTTCAATGATGCCTGTTTTAGCCGAGAATGAGTATGTTTTTGCAACGCTTGAGCATCATGATTATCAACAACTGGAACAGCTGAGTCCAATTGGTACTTTTCATGAACAGGAAGGGTTAACCGTTATAGTGAGAAAAGAGAAAGCGGATGAATTACACATTGTGTACTCTGGTGTTTTTAAATGTATCACCTTAAATGTGCACTCCAGCCTTGATGCTGTCGGTTTGACAGCGGCAGTATCCGGCAAACTAACACAAGCGAATATCAGCGCAAATGTTGTTGCGGCATACTACCATGACCATGTGTTTATTGCCTCCAAAGATGCGGAAAAAGCACTGGCAGAACTCAATGATCTTGTTCAACACGGGATTAAAAGTTATACCAATTGGATTAATTAAATGATCTGTTTAGGCGTCAGGAAAAATAAATGAAAGCGAGGCATTGATTGCAGTAACTAGTTGTTCTAATTGCAAAATCAATAACGAAGCTAGCATTTATTTTAACAAGCATAAATGA
>NZ_JBFGZY010000090.1:0-17551 GCF_041586535.1 Psychromonas sp.
TATTGATTTGATTCAGAACGTCCTGTTCTTCACCACTTTGTGGCCAGCTAAAGCTGTTCAAAATCGTTCCATACGATTTTGTGTAATTAGAACAACTAGTTACTGCAATCAATGCCTTGCTTTCATCCATTTTTTCTACGCCTAAATTGATCATCTAATTATCGGAATTGGTATTATTTCTCCTGCAGTTAATTTAGTTAACCATACGCCCTTTGAGCTGCCAAAGTTTAAATATACCAAAAATGAACACCTGCAGGGCTTCCTTAGGCGTCAATTTTAGCTTTTCTGAAAATGCGCCATAAATCAGTAAGAGTTGAATAAGGTGCATAAAGGTGATTAAGGCCAGTAAGAAATAAAAGGCGACGCCTGCTTGTCCGCTAAAAGGGACAAAAAGGTTGTACAACAACACTGCCCAGATAGCCGTCATTAACCCTTTACCCAATGTGATAAAATAGCGCATTATTATCCTCGTAGATATAGTTGGTATGATACCTGTGCCGTGCTTTTTTCTTTTAACAGTTGCCAGTTTGCAGGCTGTCTAAAATCATTTAACTGGGACTCTTTTTCAATATAGATCAGTGCACTTTTGCTTAAGTAACCATTTTTTTCCAATGCATCACAACATGGTTGCACTAACCCTTTATTAAAAGGGGGATCAATAAATACGATATCGAATAGCTGTTCGGCGGGCCGCTGCAGATAGTGAATTGAGTCAGTTTCAACAAGGGTGGCATTATTCACCTGCAGCGTTTGTATATTCTCCCGTAACTGACTGACGACTTGAGGGGCTTTCTCTAATAATGTGACATGATTTGCATAACGGGACAACGCTTCGAAAGCCAGGCTGCCACTGCCGCTAAAACAATCCAGACAATTTGCATCACGAATATCATGCATTAACCAGTTAAACAGTGTTTCTTTAGTGCGATCTGTTGTCGGGCGTAATCCCTCTTTATCCTGCACAGGTAGTTTTTTGCCACGCCATTTTCCTGATATTAAGCGAATAAACCCACCTTTCATGGGATTTCTGCTTTTTTCGTGATATTTAACCTGATGATTTCTACCCATATAATTTTTAGTCCGACAATAAGGTGTTAATATAGAGCTTCAAACTACTTGAAAATATTTATTTCAGTGGTGTATGAATGTTATAAGATGCTGCTATTTTAGCAGTCTAAATTGGTAGAAAGTAAGGTTTTTAAGTAATGGCAAAAAAGAAAGGACTATTTTCCTGGTTTGGAAAAAAATCAACGCAGGAAACAACAGCGCAGGAAGAGGAAGCGTTACTTGAAAAGGAAAAGCAGCTGGAAGCTGAAAGGCTGGAAGCAGAAAGGCTGGAAGCTGAAAGGCTAGAAGCTGAAAGATTAGAAGCTGAAAGATTAGAAGCTGAAAGATTAGAAGCTGAAAGATTAGAAGCTGAAAGATTAGAAGATGAAAGGCTAGAAGCTGAAAGGCTAGAAGCTGAAAGGCTAGAAGCTGAAAGGCTAGAAGCTGAAAGGCTAGAAGCTGAAAGATTAGAAGCTGAAAGGCTAGAAGCTGAAAGGCTAGAAGCTGAAAGGCTAGAAGCTGAAAGATTAGAAGCTGAAAGGCTGGAAACTGAAAGATTAGAAGCTGAAAGGCTAGAAGCTGAGGATGATCCGGCCAAAAAAGAAGAAAAAGCATTAGGCTTTTTCGCCCGCTTCAAACAGCGCTTAAAGAAAACCCGCCTAAGTATCGGCAGTGGTTTATTCTCTTTATTTAAAGGGAAAAAAATTGACGATGATCTCTTTGAAGAGTTAGAAGAACAATTAATATTAGCAGATATTGGCGTAGACACGACATTAAAAATCATTGATAAATTAACCGCACAAGCAGATCGTAAGCAACTCAAAGATGCGGAAGCATTATATACACTGTTAAAAGAAGATCTTTCGCAAATGTTGCAGGAAGTAGAACAGCCTCTGCAGATAGACGAAAGCAAATCACCCTACGTCATCTTAATGGTAGGGGTGAATGGTGTAGGTAAAACCACCACTATCGGTAAATTGGCGAAACAATATCAGCAAAAAGGTAAATCTGTGATGCTGGCTGCGGGTGATACTTTCCGTGCTGCTGCTGTTGAACAGTTGCAGGTATGGGGAGAGCGAAATGATATCCCGGTTATCGCACAGCAAACAGGTGCTGATAGCGCATCGGTATTGTTTGATGCCATGGATTCGGCGAAAGCGCGCGGTGCGGATCTGTTAATTGCAGATACTGCCGGGCGTTTACAAAATAAAGATCACTTGATGGATGAGTTAAGCAAAGTGGTTCGCATTATGCGCAAGAAAGACCCGAGCGCTCCCCATGAAATTATGCTGACTATTGATGCGAGTACCGGCCAAAATGCTATTAGCCAGACTGAGTTATTTAACAAAGCCGTTGGCATTACCGGTATCACATTAACCAAACTGGACGGAACAGCAAAAGGTGGTATTATTTTTTCCATTGCAGATAAGTTTAAAGTGCCTATTCGTTATGTCGGGACAGGAGAAGGAATCGACGATTTAAGAGAATTTAATGCCAGGGAGTTTATTGATGCTCTTTTCTCAAAAGAGGAAGAGTCTTAACAAGGTGATAGCTAATTATGATTTTATTTGAAGAAGTTAATAAAGTGTACGCCGGTAGTTTCAGTGCGCTTAATCAGGTAGATTTTCATTTAAAGCAGGGGGAAATGGCGTTTTTAACGGGGCACTCCGGATCAGGGAAGAGTACGCTATTGAAATTAGTCAGTCTAATGGAGAGGCCTACTACCGGACGTATTGTTTTAAATGGTAATGATATCAGCCATATAAAAGGCAATAATATTCCTTATTTACGCCGTCATATCGGTATGATCTTCCAGGATCATAGGTTGTTAATGAATCGTACCGTATTAGAAAATGTCGGTTTGCCGCTGGTCATCGAAGGTTACAGCCGTTACGAAATTAAGCGGCGTAGTCTGGCTGCACTTGAGAAAGTGGGCTTATTAGGAAAAGAAGATAGTTTTCCCATTAACCTGTCAGGCGGAGAACAGCAACGTGTTGGCATTGCAAGAGCCATTATTAATCAGCCTCCTTTATTACTTGCCGATGAACCGACGGGTAATTTAGATCCCAAATTATCATTAGAAATTTTAAGCTTATTTGAATCTTTAAATGAATATGGGATGTCTGTGTTAATTGCTACCCACGATTTGGGCTTAATTGCAAAAATGCGCTATCGCACATTAACCCTTAAAAACGGTGAAATGATTAATGACGGATTACTGAGACAACGCCATGGCTAAGCAAACAGAAATAAATAAAGTATTATCAGGCTCTCCACGTATTACAAAGGTTTCATTTTTGGGACGTGTTTCAGCAGCTATCAGTCAGCATATACATCAGTTGTTTGCCAGCTTTGCTGAATTGTGGAAAACCCCTTTTTCAACCTTAATGACCATTCTAGTGTTGGGTCTGGCGTTATCATTACCCAGTGTGTTTCAGGTTGCCTATAAAAATGTTGAACGTATCGACGGGCAGTTGGACGGTGCTTCGGAAATTAGTTTATTTTTAAAAAAAGGTATCTCTGAGCAGCGTGTACAGGTACTTATTAATAAACTGGGTCTATATGAAGATATTGAAACGGTGACCTATATTACCAGTCATCAGGCCTTGGAAGAGTTTAAAGAGATGTCCGGCTTTTCAAAAGCGCTTAACTATCTTGATGAAAATCCATTACCTGGCGTGTTAGTCGTTATACCAAAAGATAAGGTTCGCAATACAGCTGGCAGTAAGTTATTAGTTGCCAAGTTACAGCGGGAAGCAGATGTTGATTTAGTCAGGGTCGATACAGATTTAATAGAGAAGCTGCAGGCGATATTATCGCTTGTTGTCGATATTGTTTTCGCTTTGGCTATTTTGTTACTGCTTGCCGTACTATTAATTGTCAGTAATACCGTTCGCTTAAATATTTTAAATGAACGCCCTGCCATTGAAGTCTTAAAGCTGGTTGGTGCCACAAATAGTTTTATTCAGCGCCCCTTTTTATATATCGGTGCCTGGTATGGTTTATTAGGTGGTTTAATCGCTTTATTGTTAACCTTTATCATAGTGCAGTGGTTACAGTCAGGGGTGATGAACCTGGTTGGCTTATATCAGGTACAATTTCAAATTTTGATGTTAAATCTGGAGGAAATTGCTATTTTGATTGGTCTGGCGACCTTCCTGGGCTTTCTCGCCTCTTACATATCGGTAAAGCAGTACCTGGTCAAAATAGAGCCTAAATAAGCTTTATATTTAACTTCAAGCGCACAAATAATGAGTTTCTACTAGCTAAAAGAGAAAAGAGATCTTAGTTGATCTCTTTTTTTTTACATGTATTATGTGATGTCCGTCACGGGTGAGTGTTTTTCAAGCTATTTTGTTGAGAGATAATTAATGCATAAGACAATCGAAATTACTGTGTGCTCCAAATTTTCCCCTACTTGTCAACTCTTGATTAATGAAGTGCTTAACGCACAAGCAAAAGAATCAAAATCTGATTTATTGGATAATTGTAGTGAACTGCTTGTCGTACGTTTACAGGGGGCTGTTATCGCTTTTTGTACTGTTGATGTTATCGACGGGGAAGGTGTTGTTCTAGGACCTTTACATCTTAGAGATGTCGTTGAAAAAAAAGAACTTATTAATTATTGGTTACCACGTCTGTTAAAACGCCATCTTATTTTAAACCCATATCCCGAATTATTAGCCGCGAGTTAATAATATACTCAAACTACTTGAATATACAGATTCAGAGTTTCGCCCGGATGCTAGAACAAGGCGTAACGCGAAGATAATGGTATCTCCTTTTCAAGTGTTAGTGTAAATTTTTTTACAATTAATTTCTTTGTCATATATACTATATGTTGATTTTTGCCATTTAGATTTTGTAAAGACAGCAACTCGATATTTACATTAATCAGTACATAACCTGTTTATGTCCGGGCATGAATAATAAATTATTAAGGGTAAACATGAATAATACAATTAATTCAATGAGTTTAGTTCCTCAGGGAAGTATTGAAGCTTACGTTCAGTCTGTAAATCAATTCTCCATGCTAAGTGCAGAGGAAGAAAAACAACTTGCTGAACGTTTATTTCATGAAGGTGATTTGGAAGCCGCAAAAAAATTAGTTATGTCGCATTTACGCTTTGTCGTTTACATCGCGAAAAGTTATGCAGGTTACGGATTAGCGCAGGCTGATTTAATTCAGGAAGGTAATGTCGGTTTAATGAAGGCAGTAAAACGCTTTGATCCGTCGGTGGGTGTGCGTTTGGTTTCTTTTGCTGTGCATTGGATTAAAGCTGAAATTCATGAATATGTTATTCGCAACTGGCGGATGGTTAAAATTGCTACCACTAAAGCGCAACGCAAACTGTTTTTTAACCTGCGCAAGGCCAAAAAACGTCTTGGCTGGTTTAGCCATGAGGAAGTGGCGACTGTAGCTGAAAATCTAAATGTCAGTACTAAAGACGTACTGGAGATGGAGTCCCGCTTAAATGCACAGGACCACTCATTTGATCTCAGTGACAGCGATGAAGATGAAGGCGCTTTTGCACCCGTACAATATCTGGAAGATAAAAGTGCAGATGTCTCTCTGGTCGTAGAAGCTGAGAACACCCAGAAACATGTAAAAAATAAACTTTATGCGGCACTTGCAACGCTTGATGAACGTAGTCAGGATATCGTTAATTCACGTTGGTTAAGCGAGCCTAAGGCTACACTGCATGATTTAGCAGCCCGCTATAAAATTTCTGCAGAGCGTGTTCGTCAGCTTGAGGATAATGCGATTAAAAAGTTACAGGCGAATATGGACCTGGCATAAAAATATCAAGGTGAGCTTTATGCTCACCTTTTTTATGACCAAGTCGTACGCTAAAAGCCCTGCTCATAAGTGTCCTTTCTCTTGTTATTAACCGGTGTCCCATGCCTAAAATTGCTACCCTTGGTCCTCAAGAAACCTTCTCTGATTTGGCAACTAAACAATATTTACAAAGTCAGGATAAAGACTACGAAATTGAATATTTTTCCAGTCTTTCCGAAACCTTCTCTGCCATCGGCAAAGAGTGTGAAATGGGCGTTCTGCCGATAGAAAATCTGTCGGAAGGTTATGTCCAGGTGGTATTAGATCACCTTCTCGATACCAAATTGGTGGTTATTTCCGAAATCTTATTACCTATTCAATTTTCTTTTGTCGGTAGCTGCGCAGATCTCTCCGAATTGACGGATCTTTACGTGCAGTTTGTTGCTCATGGGCAGTGTTCGGAGTTTATTGATCGCCTGGAAAATATCAAAGTGCATAATACCCAAAGTAATATTGAGTCATTATTACTTGCACAAAAACACGGTCAGGGCGGCGGGGCGATTATTCCCAAGCATGCTTTAAAGATGGCTAACAATCAGACCCTGATTAAAGAAAATGTCACTAATTATGAAAATAATCAAACCCGATTTCTGGTACTAACCGATAAACCGCAACCGCGCTTAGCGGATCAGCAATATAAAACCAGCGTCGTGGTTAAAAATGAAAATGATTCTCCGGGAGTGTTAGGCAATATTGTTAATGCTTTTGCCCAGCAGAAAGTCAACCTTACCTCCATTATGTCCCGTCCGACCAAATCTGATTTTGGTAAATATCATTTCTTTATCGATATTGACGGGCACCAGCAGGATCCGGATGTTTGCCGTGCACTGCAGCAGATAATGAAACAGCACCCGGTCACGGTCATAGGCTCTTATATTAAAGCAGAGCAGAAAAAAGCGCCTTAAAGCGCTTTATTCTGGACAGTTAAAGGCTAAAAATCAGCGTTTAACCAGATAGATACCTGCTTCGGTATGATGGGTATAAGGGAATTGATCGAACAGGGCGAAGCGTTTTATGTCATGGGTTTGCTTAAATACTGCAAGGTTATTCGCTAAGGTATCCGGGTTACAGCTGATATATAAAATATTGTCGTAGTTCTGCACCATCTTCACCGTTTCATCATCCAGACCGGATCTTGGCGGATCTACAAAAATAGTATTACATTGGTAATCACTTAAATTAATCCCCTCCAGGCGGTTAAATTCCCGCTCGCCATTGATTGCCTGGGTAAACTCCTCTGCAGACATACGGATAATAGTGACATTATCGATCTTATTTTCAGCAATATTAAACTGCGCAGAGTGAACTGAAGGTTTCGCTATTTCAGTGGCTAAGACTTTATTAAAGTTTTTCGCCAGCGCCAGTGAGAAATTACCATTACCGCAATACAGCTCCAGTAAATCACCCTGACTATTACGCGTGCAGTCAATTGCCCAATCCAGCATCTTCTCGGAAACTTTGCCATTCGGCTGGGTAAAGCTGTTTTCAATTTGCTGGTAAATCAGTTTATTGCCGTCAACCTGTAACTCTTCAACCACATAATCGGAATCGACTAATAGTTTTTGTTTTTTAGCACGGCCGATAAAGTTGATATCAAACTGCTCTGAAAGTATTGCTTTAATACGCTGTACTTCAGCGAGCCAGCTGTCATCAAGTTGTTTATGATAAAGCAGGCTGACTACCACCTGACCGCTTAAGCTTGATAAGAAGTCCACCTGGAATAGTTTATAGCGCAGCAGCGGTGATGATTTTAATAATTCGATTAACAATGGCATTAGCTTGTTAATCAGTTCACTTGCCGGTGGGAATTGATCGACGCGGATCTTCTGTTTAGTCTCTTTATCAAACATAATGTAATAAAGATCATCACCATCATGCCATACGCGAAATTCCGCGCGCATGCGGTAATGCAGCTTGGGGGAAGCAAAACATTCCAGAGAGGGTGGGTTAAAGGAGGCAAATTGTTTGTTAAACTGCTCTTTTTTAGCTTCTAACAATATTTCATAATTTTCCGGATCAACAAATTGCAGACTCATTTTTAACCTTTGAGTTGGAGAATAAAGGGCGAATTTTAAAGTAGCGCTTGCTGCTTGACCAGATAAATTCATTTTATTTCTTAATTGTTACATTACAGGTTAAAATTTATACCCATGTTACTTCAAGATGCTTTGTCAGGCGCAAGCTCGGAGACCAGAGGAAGACGCAACATGAGGTAATGGTATTCCCTTTTCGATTGGTGCAACGCAGCGCTGGTTTTCGAGCTCACGCCCCATAGGGCAAGGCAAATTGTACCAATCTGCTTTGTTATCAAATCTCTATGTAGAATAACTATACTTCAATTTTATGCCTAGCATCTCGGCACAATTTGCCTTGCTGACTTTGCATCTTGAAGTATCATGGGTATATTGGCCGAAAAAACTAAAATGGAACAACGATGTCAGTAAAAAAGGTACTTATATTTGACTCTGGAGTGGGGGGCTTATCTGTCTTTGAACAGGTGATAAAACAATCCCCCGCAGCGCAGTACTTTTATCTTTTTGATAATGCTTATTTTCCCTATGGGGAATTACAGGCTGATTTTATTGTCCGGCGTTTAAAGCGTTTATTGAGCGTATTCGTAGAGACACATCAAATTGATTTGCTTGTGATTGCCTGCAACACGGCGAGCACAATCGCATTACCGTTTCTGCGTGAGCACTTCGCTATTCCTATTGTCGGCGTGGTGCCGGCAATCAAGCCGGCTGCATTATTAAGTAAAAATGGTGTTATTGGTTTGCTCGCCACACCGGCGACCATTGATCGACCTTATACTGCTCAACTTATTAAGGAGTTTGCCGCGGATAAACAAGTGCTGAAAATGGGCTCAACCCAATTAGTAAAACTGGCCGAGTTGAAACTGTATGGTAAACAGATCCGGCTGGCGGATATTGCTGCCGTATTAGCCCCCTGGCTTAGTCTGGAAAAAGTGCCGGATACCATAGTGTTAGGCTGCACCCATTTCCCTTTATTGCGTGAAGAGATAGCCCGCTGTTTCCCGAATAAAGTTAATCTGGTGGACTCGGGCAATGCAATTGCTCAACGTGTTGCGCAATTGCTTGAACAAACGCCGGTTGAACAAAGAGAAAATAATCATCAGGCGTATTTTACTCAAGCTTTTACTGAGCAGCAATCTGACGAATTTAACGCATTAAAGCGCAGTTTTTTGAGCTTCGGTTTTAGCACGTTACAGTGCTTTGCTTTAGATGATTAACAACGGAAAAACGTAATATTTTAGTGGGGGGAATGGTGAAAAGTAAGCTGATAACACGAGCCGGTTATAAAAAACTGCAGGAAGAACATGATTATCTATGGAAGGATAAAAGGCCCAAGATAACCGCGATAGTAAACTGGGCGGCCAGCCTGGGAGACAGATCTGAAAACGCGGATTACACCTTTAACAAACGAATATTAAGGCAGATTGATCGCCGCGTGCGTTATCTTAGGCAACGTCTGGAAGAGCTTAATGTTATCGACTATTCGCCGCAGCAGGAGGGAAAGGTCTTTTTTGGAGCGAGTGTTGAAATCGAAAATGATAAGGGTGAACTTCTCTTTTTTAAGATAGTCGGACCGGATGAAATTTACGATACTAAAAACTATATTTCTATCGACTCACCGATGGCACGTGCTATGTTAAAAAAACAGGTAGATGATGATTTTATTGTGCAAACCCCCGAGGGTGAAAAAGAGTGGTTTGTGAATAAAATAGAGTATCTGGATAAGTGAGCTTAATTCAACGCGGAATAAGCTAATTCGCCGGCAATATAGGTCGATTCGATATTGCGTTCATCACCCAATATGATCAATGCAAATAGCCTCTCCTCCAGGGTATTGGTGTATTGATAACGTAATTTTTGCAGATCGGTTACAGCCCAGTTCAGCAGCACAAAGTCGGCTTCTTTGCCTGTTGCAAAATTTCCCACCTTATCTGCAATACTAAGCGCCTTTGCACCGCCTAAGGTGGCTAAATATAACCCTTTAAAGGCGGAAAGTGTTTTTCCCTGCAGCTGCATAATTTTGTATGCTTCATGGAGCGATTGTAATTGTGAAAAGCTGGTCCCCGCGCCAATATCCGTGCCCAACCCGACACAGATGTTATGCTCCTGCGCTTTTTGTAAATCAAATAATCCACTGCCGAGAAATAGATTAGAGCTAGGGCAGAATGCGATAACCGAATTTGTGCGGGCAAGTGCAGACCATTCCTGCTCTGTCAGGTGGATTGCGTGGGCAAATATAGATTTATCCCCGGCCAATCCATAATGATCGTAGATATCAAAGTAGCCTTTTCGCTCAGGGAAAAGCGTTTTAACCAAGGCTACCTCATTTGTGTTTTCCGACAGATGAGTATGAAAATAAGTGTCAGGATAGCGGGCTTTTAATTTACCGGCTAAAGCAAGTTGTTCCGGACTGGAGGTAGGCGCGAAGCGCACTGTGATCGCGTATTGCAGACGGCCGTTGTTATGCCACTTTTTAATCAGTCTTTCAGATTGCTCATAACTTGTCTGCGCCGTGTCCAGCAGATATTCCGGTGCATTACGATCCATCATCACTTTTCCGGCGATAATGCGCATCTTTTTTTTAGCGGCCTCAGTAAATAAAGCATCAACAGATTGCGGGTGTACGCTGGCAAAAACCAGTGCGCTGGTGGTACCATTTTTGAGTAATTCATTAATGAAAAAACGCGAGATATAGCGGGCATGCCTGTGGTCAGAAAACTGTTTCTCGGTTGGATAAGTATGGGTTTTCAGCCACTGTAATAATTGCTCACTGTATGATGCAATCATTTGCGTTTGCGGGTAATGAATATGGGTATCGATAAACCCCGGAACAATTAATTTTCCTCTTTGATCTTCAATATTCCGGTACAAACTCAGATCCGCAGTTGTGCACGGTTTAAGTGACTTTATTTTTCCTTTATCAATAACCATCAGGCCGTCGGGCAGGTACTGGTAAGCGTCAGAAATATCTTTTACGTTAGCCGGTTCGTCTAAAAAATGGAGAAAACTGGCACGGATTATTTTCATATAAGCGCCCGTTTGAAAAGATTAGCGTATGCATCGCGAAAAAAAACAAACTGCGTTGGATCCTAAATACTGTCGTTCCTATGCAAAACATGGGAACGACAGTGCGGATTATCACTTCTCTGTTTGAGAAGGGGCGGTCGCCTCTTTTTTAGGTTCAGCTTCGTTTGTTTCTTCGCTCTCCTGCTGTGCAGTTGCCTTGTCGGTTTCTTCCTTGCTCTCTTTTTTCGCCGTTTCCTCGCTGCTTTCTTCAGCATCGTTTTTCAACATCGTCTCGCTTGTTTCTTCTGCGACATCTTCTTGCGGTGCTTCCTGAGTTGTTTTCTGTGCCGCTTCATTTGTAGCCTGAGCCTCTTCCGGTTTTTTTTCAGAGGCTGTTTTCAGTTGTGGAAAGGGCTGGATTTCTATATCGCTATCGCTGAGCAGAGTCTGCGACTGTCCTGCCATATGTTTGTACAATGCCTGATAACTGCTGGCCACCTCTCCCATCAGCTTGGCGCTGTCGTTAAAGTGATTGGTAACTTGTGCTTTGTACTGTTCCATCTCGGCTTTGCTACTCTCCAGCTCTTTTTGCTGGGCTGCTTTTTGTTTTGTGCCCAGTGTGAAGCGACAAATCACAAAACCAATGATCCCGCCTACCAGAAAAATCAAAATTTCGTTTATTCCTGCCATGTTGACTCCTAGAAAAATAGATAAAATTGCAATGCAAAAATGCCATCGTTATAACAGCTTGTAAGGCCTAAGTTAATGAACTGGCGGGTAAAGATTCGGCCATACCCAAGAATAAGAATAACTGCTATTTTTCACTATGCCAAGCCACGGGTTAGATATTCACCAGTCGATTCACATTATTCCATCAGGAAAAGCGTGCGCAGCATACTGCCGGCTTTCTCCGGACTCTCCTCGGTGTTAATATCATTACACGCCTATTCCGCAGAGAAAAACATGAATTCAACAGTCCAAATGTCAGCACCTGTCGCGCTAAAGAAAAAGCACCTGCATGAAAAACATGGCCATCAACGCCACGATGATTATTTTTGGCTGCGCGATGATAACCGTCAGAATGCACAGGTAATTGATTATCTTAACCAGGAAAACGCCTTCACTGAGCAGCAGATGGCCCCCCTTGCCACGCTGCAGCAAAAATTATATGAAGAGATGGTCGCCCGTCAGGAGCCAAAACTGGAATCAGTGCCTTATTTTAAAAAAGGATACTGGTATATTTCGCGCTATGATCCGGGTAAAGATTATGCCGTTTATAGTCGCCGGCAGGACACCATGGAGTCCGCTGAGCAGCTTTTGTTAGACTGTAATGAACGTGCACAGGGACACCCGTATTATCAACTGGGCGACCTTACCTTATCAACTGACTCAATGTTGATGGCATTTTCAGAAGATTTAGTGGGGCGCCGCGAATATACTTTACGTTTTAAAAATTTACAGACAGGTAAGCTGCTTGAAGATGTGATTGCAGACGTTTCTGCTGTGGTCTGGGCAAATGATAATAAAACGGTTTTTTACGTTAAGCAGCACCCGGAAACCCTGTTACCCTATCAGGTTTATAGACATAAGTTGGGCGAGGCAATCTGCAATGATCAACTAGTTTACCAGGAACAAGACGATACTTTTTACGTCGATATTTATAAAACCCGTTCCGAGCAATATATCGTTATCAGTATTGACAGTACCACTACATCAGAATGTTTAGTGTTAGATGCAGATAAACCCATGGCTGAGTTTGTCTCGTTTTTACCCCGGTTGCGTGATCATGAATACAGCATTGATCATTTCCAAAACAAGTTTTTTATACGCACTAATAACAGTGGTAAAAACTTTGCCTTAAAAACCTCTAATTCACTGCTTAACCACAGTGCTGATACCTGGGAAACCATTATTCCCGCCCAGGATGATGTCCTGCTGGAAGATTATGAATTAATGCAGGAGTGGTTGATTGTTGAAGAAAGGCAGGCGGGGCTACCCATATTACGGCAAATAAATCATCATAACGGTGAGTCAAAAGTCCTAAGTTTTAATGATCCGGTTTATACGGTGTTCAGCCATTACAACCCTGAACCTGATACAGCAAAATTCCGTTATCAATATACCTCCTTTACCACGCCTGCGACTGTCTATGAATTGGATCTTAATAGTGGTGAAATTAAATTATTAAAACAGAGCCAGGTGATGGGCGAGTTTAATAGTGATGATTATAAAAGTGAACGTATCTGGGTAACGGCTCGTGATGGTGTAAAAGTGCCTGTTTCTCTGGTTTATCGTAACGCACTGTTTAATAATAAAAATCCAATACTGATTTATGGTTATGGCGCTTATGGCCATAGTTTGGATATTACTTTCAGTTCATCTAATTTAAGTCTCTTGGATCGCGGTTTTGTGTATGCTGTTGCCCATATTCGCGGTGGCGAGGAGTTGGGCAGGAGCTGGTACGAAGAAGGTAAGTTATTAAAAAAACAAAATACTTTTAATGATTTTATTGATGTCACCAAGTCATTGCTGGAATCCGGTTATGCTGCAGGCGATAGGGTGTTTGCCATGGGGGGCAGCGCAGGCGGACTGTTAATGGGTGCGGTGATTAACCAGGCACCCGAGCTTTATAAAGGCGTCGTTGCTGCTGTGCCCTTTGTCGATCTGCTGTCAACCATGCTTGATGAGTCTATCCCCCTGACCACGGGGGAATACGATGAGTGGGGCAACCCGAATGATCAACAATATTATCATCTTATGCTTTCCTATAGCCCCTATGATCAGGTTAAAGCACAGGATTACCCAAATATATTGGTCACTACCGGCTTACATGACTCACAAGTTCAGTATTGGGAGCCCGCGAAGTGGGTGGCCAAGTTACGGGCATTAAAGACTGACCGGAACCAGCTGCTGTTATATACCGATATGGAAGCGGGACATGGCGGTAAATCTGGGCGTTTTAAACATTTTCAAGATACTGCCAGAGAATTTGCTTTTATTCTTTCTTTAGTGAATTAGAGTACAGCTAGCGAGTGGTTTGGGATATCATCTGGCCACTGAATAATATTTAAAATAATCAACCAATTACGAGTCTGTTTGCACTCGCTATGGAGCCTTAATATGAATCAACAAAATTTCCAGCAGGTCATCTCTTTAATCGACGCAGTGAACAGTGAAGATCCCAATAAAGAGACTGCAGAGAATAAACAATGGCCGAAAGAATATCTTTATTCACTGCGCATGTCAGAGATGCTGGCGCGTTTTAAAGCAGATGCAGATGAGCTTTTAAAAATTGCCGTTCGCGGCCAGCATATCCAGCGCTGGAAATCACCACGCAGTGATTATCCTATGGGTAAGCAGGGGTATTACCAGTGGCGAACCAGCCTGTATACATTTCATGCCGACAGCGTCGCGGATCTTATGACTGAAGCCGGGTATGATGAAAATGCCGTTGAGCGGGTTAAAAATGCAGTGGGTAAAAAAGCGATTAAAATGAATCCCGACAGCCAGTTAGTCGAAGATATCGCCAGTTTGGTTTTTATCGAACATTACATGCTGGATTTTGCACAAAAACACCCTGAATACCCGGAAGATAAGTGGATTGGGATCATCCTTAAAACATGGAAAAAAATGTCTGCTGATGCCCAAGCATTTACACTGGCCGGCAAGATACAGTTACCGGTACCTTTGCTGCCCTTAATTCATAAAGCGATCGGTTGAAAAAAAATGCGCTGCGTTTTACGCAGAAATTAATTTAATACAATATGTAATGACAATAAACACCGGGGGGATTTATTGTCATTTTCTATTATCAAACAGATTGAGTTTCTTTTATTCCTGATGGCTTTCAAGTTCTAAAAGAGTGGCAAACATCTCTCCAAGTTGTTTATCTTTAGCGATAATTGCTTTCAGTTTATCAATGTTAAACCAGACCAGTTCAACCGGGGTAATGGCCTTTGCACTGTTATTATAATGATTGGTTAAAAAAGCATAAATACCGATCATTGCACCTGCTTCAATAACTTTTTCATGGGCCATGCTCATCACAGATACTTTTCCGTGAAGAATTAATGCGATTGACGTTGCATTTCTTTTCTGACGGAAAATAAGCTCATCAGTATTATAAATTTGCCGTTGTGCTAATCGGCCGAGCTGTATCAGGGTTTTCTCTTTAATATCGCTCGCCCAGGGCATTGCCGCCAGCTGTTTGCTCATCTCTTTGGCGCTGACGATATGGGGAGGGGGCGTTAAATGGATTAATTTATAGTCGATCTCTGCTGTTAGTTTTTTGGCTTCATTGTCACTGAATACCCCCTGGCCGATTAAATCGTGCAGGTAAACCTTTTCTAAATTAAGCAGTAAACGGTGAGCGGTATGGGTTTCCAGACTGTAGGAGAGTTCCGGAAAATTTTCTCTCAGCCTCTGAATATGCAGGCGTGTTTGTTTTTTGTTGTCTTCAATCTCCTGCAGCACTGATTGCGTATCCTGCTCAGAAGTGGATAAGGATTGCAGAAATTTTTGTATCTCCTCCTGTGCCTGAATAAAACCGCGCGCCGTATCATAACTTAAGGCCAGGCGTTCAAATGAAATATTAACCACCACCTGATTTAAAAAGGGGATATGGTAAAACCATCTGATATAACCCGGTGTTTTCCAAAATTGAAAAAGCGCTTTACGCGGTGCAATGGCAGCGTTACCATCTAAAGCGACTTCCACTGCCGTGACCAATTGCGTGGTTGCCTGCCCGGTTAACATCCCCTGATTAAATTGCGACCAGTAAAACTGCTTTTCAGTTTCTAATAAGCGCTTGCGCAGGGCGATAACCTGATCCGCATCCATTATTATATTGTCGGGAAGATCTTCATTTAATGGTTTGCTTAAGGCTTTCCAGTCGGCGCGCAGCAAAAATTCATTCTGCTGCAGAACGGGTAATTCATCTGATAAACGCTGTTTGATGCTCTGCTGTGCTTTGATCAGGCTTGCCTGCTTTGCGGGGGATAATTGATCCAGGCCGAAATACCTGAGCAGCAGGGTCATGGTGCTGGCGTTGATGGTAATGGTTAACACCACTATGCCAGCTGTTAAAAACAGAATCTGATCACCCAGCTCTTTAGCCAATAAGTTATCCTGCGCAATAATCAATGCCAAAGCTAAAGCGACGGCTCCGCGCAGACCGCCCCATATCAAAACGACTGCTTTGCCTTTATCGATGCCCGCACGCTGTAATACCGGCATAAACAGGAACACCGGAACCGCCCGTATAAATTGAATGCCAATATATAAAATGGCCAGGGTGAGCCACCATTCCGCGACATCTAAACGGATTCGTGAGGCGATGATAATGCCCACCAGGATAAAAATAAGAGTATTGGCAATATGCGCCATCATTTGCCAGAAGTGATGCAGAAAAACTGCAACCTCGGGTGAAATTCGGGTGCGCCCGATGCTCGCCACCAGCAGGCCCAGGGTAACCACGGCAACGACACCGGAAACATGGAAGACATTTTCGGCGATGAAGTAGGAGATATAGGCAGCGGAAATCGTCAGGGTGATTTCAACCACCGCCTGATTAAATATACGTCCAATCCAAAATAAAAAAATAATCCCCACGGCTAAACCGGTAAAAAGCCCCAGCAGCACGACGGCGATAAAACTGCCGGAAACGGTGAATAGGTCAAAATCCACCTTTTCGCCAATGGTTAATAAACCATAAAACAGGCTGAAGAAGACAATGGCGGTGCCGTCATTTAATAATGACTCTCCTTCGATGAGTGTTTCCAAACGTTTTCTTGAACTGATCTCTTTTAATAATGAGACAACCGCAACGGGATCGGTGGCACTGATCAGTGCGCCGAATAAAAAACAGACCGTCCAAGACCACTGCCAGGGGAAAAAATAAAAGGCTAATACGGCGGTTAAAGCTGTGGAGATCATTAACCCCGGTCCCGCTAACACAATAATCTGGTTGAGCATGCGTTTAAACAGATGCGGATTCATGGCAAATGCGGATTCAAAAATAAGGGTGGGTAAAAATAATAATAAGATCAGATGAGGATCAACCTGCGCTAAATCTGTTATTGCAATGCTTAATGCCGGTAAAGCTGTTTGTATATGCTCACTGCGACTATATAGCCCAAGAGTTAAACCCGCCAGTAATAAAATGACACTGTAGGGGGAGGTCAGAATTTTAGATACGGATTTTATCAATGCCCCGAGCAGCAAAGATAAAACCACAAAGATTACAATTAATACACTGCCCTCTATATGCATATCAGAACCCTTGTTAGAGAATCATATCTTTATTAATCCGATTGGTTAAATTAATGTTGACGCATCATCGTGCTCTTTAAAGAGTTTAGTTCATTGCGGGCTGGTGGGAGGAATAGAGGCTTAAAAGTAAAAAACAGTATCGCCGGGCAGACGCTTGTTGTTGCTTTAATTGTTTCAATTATGCCCATGATACTTCAAGATGCAAAGTCAGCAAGGCAAATTGTGCCGAGATGCCAGGCATAAAATTGAAGTATAGTTATTCTACATAGAAATTTTATAACAAAGCAGATTGGTGCAATTTACCTTGCCCTACGGGGCGCTAGCTCGAAAACCAGTGCTGCGTTGCACCAATCGA
>NZ_JBFGZY010000091.1:0-17493 GCF_041586535.1 Psychromonas sp.
GAGTTAATATTGTCTGCGGTGGCGGTGCAAAAAGTGCGTCGTGCAACCAAAGCAACCAAGGGATCACAACAACGCCGTATGGATAAAAAAACACAGCACGGAAAAACCAAAAGTATGCGCAGCAAAAAAATTGATTATTAGTGTGTTTTTGTGGCGGGGGAGCAGAACTTTTATCTGATCAGTATAAAAAAGCGATAACCACCTGCGTGATTATCGCCTGAAATTCAACCATAAAAGTTGATTAGATATTTACTCAGATTATTATTATTAATCTTCGTATGGAATAGGGTCCGTTACCCCGTTTGCTGCAAAAGCTTCAAGGCGTTCATTGCATGAACCACATTGGCCGCAGGCTTTTTCCCGGCCGTTATAACAGGTCCAGGTTTTACTGTAATCAAGCCCCATTGCTAAACCGTCTTTTAAAATACCGATTTTATCGCTGTTTAAGTAGGGAGAAAATATTTCTACTTTTTCATAATTCGCTACGGCCGCCACTTCATTCATTTTTTCCACAAAAATAGGGCGGCAGTCCGGGTAAATTTCATGGTCACCGGAATGGGCTCCGTAATAAACTTGCTCGGCACCCAGTGAAACCGCATAACCAATCGCCAGCGACAATAAAATCATATTACGGTTGGGGACAACGGTGGATTTCATGTTTTCCTGCTGATAGTGACCCAGTGCGACATCAATACTGTTGTCGGTTAGTGATGAGCCACCAATTAACTGATTAATTGCTGAAATATCAATCACTTTATGATGGACACCTAACTCCCGGCAGACCTGACGTGCCACTTCAATCTCTTTGATATGGCGTTGTCCATAATCAAAAGTGAGCGCATAAGGGGTTAAACCTTGCTGCAGCGCTTTGTGTAATACAGTGAAAGAGTCCATTCCGCCGGAATAGATGACTACGACCTTTTTACTCATAAGACTTGTTTTTCCTGATTGATTCACATATAAAACGGACCCTAGATCCTATTCGCAACCGGGTATAATAAAGCAATGCAGCAAAACTATAAAGTAAATGAGCTATTTCAAACGATCCAGGGAGAAGGTTTTTATACCGGAGTCCCCGCTATTTTTTTACGCTTACAAGGCTGCGATGTGGGTTGCGCATGGTGTGATACAAAGCATACCTGGGAGATCAAAGCGGATAAACAGAGTGATTTAATTTTATTAACGGATCGTTCCAATGAATCAGAACGCTGGGCAAATGTCACTGCGCAGGAGATTATTGCTGAAATTAAACGTTTGGGATACAGCGCTAATCTAGTGGTGATCACCGGCGGCGAACCCTGTATGGTGGATCTGCGTGAATTAACTCAGGTTCTGCACGAATTTGGATTTAAAACTCAAGTTGAAACCAGCGGCACTTATCCGGTGTTAGTTGCACCGACAACCTGGGTGACACTCTCTCCCAAGGTGAATATGCGTGGCGGTAAAGTCGTTTTACAGTCTGCTTTAGAGCGTGCTGATGAGATCAAACATCCCGTTGCGACAGAAAAAGATATTGAACAGCTGGATGCATTACTGGCACAGATTAAATCCGTGGACGGTAAAACTATCTGTCTGCAGCCGATTTCGCAAAAGGCCAGAGCGACAGCCTTATGCAGTAAAGTGTGTATTGAACGTAACTGGCGTTTATCAGTGCAAATGCATAAATATCTGGGAATTGATTAGCTTATTTGCAGTAGCCCGGAGCGGAGATGACCCCATATTGATAGCCGGTGCTGCGCTGGATATGGGCAAGAGAGATAAGTCGCTGGCTCAAGATGCTGCATATGAACGCAAAATCAAGGAGCAGGCGACTCTGAACAGAATGTGGGGAAGTCTACTGTTGCCGGCGCAGTGGCGGCTTGGTGTCCCGACCGTAGTAGTAGGAGCGCTCCTCAACCAGTAGAGCTTCAGCGCGTGCCTTGTCCATTTCCTGCGCATTGAGCTGCGTTTCTTTGGTCAAAGTTAAAGTTTCCTTGACCGGGTCATCGCCCTCAAAGCCCACCTTTATGTAGCCGATACCCGGGGCGTAGTATTTCAGCTGGATCGCGCCCATTTCCAGCTCAGGACTGGACCATTCTTCAATCACGATTACGTCCTTAAACGTGCCCGCCGGAATCGTCACCGTTTCGCCCGCGCTCCGCACCTGACCTCGGTCGTCCCAGTTATATACCCCCGCAGCGAAGCCCTGCGAAATGCTTGGTGCGCCTACGGCTGGTTTCCCCGGCATGATGATGCCAGACTTGGCACCCAGGAATCCATCCAGCCAAGTTTTAGCGCCGACCAGTTTTCCATCCTCATCATAAACTTCCTTGACCTCGCCAAAATGCCAAACATTGCCTTCATCGTCCTGCGCGCGAAAGTACAGTTCGGACTCCTCAAGCTTGCCATCCACGATATCGCGGTCCCAGGAAACGACAGTCTCAATTCCATTGACTGTTTTAACGAGATCAGTGACGATTTTAATGACCTTATGCGGTATCTTCTCGTCTTCGTCGTTTATCGTCCAACCGTCATACTCCGCATACGAACCAGGTTTGAGCGGCATATATTTGTTGTCGATGATAGTTGGCCGACTGAAGTTCTTGGCGTCAACCGTCAGTAGATTGGTCAGGTTATCCACCGCAAAAACCGGCGAGGTGAAGCTGGTAACCATCGCCGCAATCACAACCGTATTAATTTGTGTTCGGGATAGCTTCATGATTGTGCCCCCCTCGTCAGGATAAGTGATCTAAAGTACGCAGATTTCATGTCATATTTTCCTTAGTTAGTTACAGGTACTACTACCGATGCATGGCAAGCCATGACCTGCCATGCAATTAATGTCGAAAGGCTTTAACCGCTTCGAGGCGATCTTCAGGGCTTCCTCCCGCAAAGAATCCATGGTCTTCGGGATCCGTTTCTCCTCACGTGTCAATTGCAACCTTCCCAGTGGCTTGTCCGAAAGAGATGATCATCTGCTCATTGGTGTGCAGGGAAGTCTACTGTTGACGGCTTAGTGCCCCTGTCGTAGTGGATGTCACGTCTTATCGAGAAGAGCTTCAGCACGTATCTTGTCCATTTCCTGCGCATCGAGCTGTGATTCTTTGGTCAATGCTAATTACCTTGACCGGGTCATCGCCCTCAATCGAGTATAGGAAGGATAAAAACTCTATGCCAAAAAAAATGTTAATTTGAACAGAATTTTTTATCCATTATGCTTTTTTTGTGATAAATCTTATATCATTTATTGTTACCCTTTTTAAATATCAGTATTTTCAGCCGTCAGCCCGCAGTTCGAAGATGTAGTTACCGGCCGGAGTATGCTTGCCTGCATTTAAGCTCAAGCACTTCTGTATTTTTTGCATGCGCCTTGCTAGGATCTGTTTTTTGATTCTTGTTAGGTATTCGTTTTGACCATTTCTGCTTCTACTTTAAAAAAACACCTCTCCCAGGCTTTATATCAGGATCAATTTCCGCTTTCGCGGCGTATCGACACCGTATTGAAACAAAAAAACACCGAAAAAGTAGAACTCGCCCTGACAAAAATAGCCTGTGATATTCAAACATCCATTGATGCACGAAAGTTACGTCTGCTTAACCTGCCCACGGTGAGTTACCCGGAAAGCCTGCCGGTCAGCCAGAAAAAAGACGATATTTTGGCGGCGATTAGAGATAATCAGGTGGTGATTATTGCCGGTGAAACGGGCTCAGGTAAAACCACGCAGATCCCTAAAATTTGTCTGGAGTTGGGCCGCGGCGTCAGCGGTTTAATCGGTCATACCCAGCCAAGACGTCTGGCAGCGCGCACCGTTGCCAACCGTATTGCTGAAGAGCTGGATTCAACTGTCGGAGAAACTGTCGGTTATCGGGTGCGCTTTACCGACAAAGTAAGCCCTCAGTCTTATATTAAATTAATGACCGATGGTATTTTATTAGCAGAAATCCAAAACGATCGTTTTTTAAGTCAATACGACACCATTATTATCGATGAAGCCCATGAGCGCAGCCTCAATATCGACTTTTTATTAGGCTATCTGAAACGTCTGCTGCCGCGTCGCCCGGATCTCAAAGTCATTATTACTTCTGCGACCATTGATCCGGAACGTTTTTCCAAACACTTTGCTATTAATGGCAAAGATGCGCCAATTATTGAGGTATCGGGGCGAACCTTTCCGGTGGAAACGCTGTACCGTCCGCTGGATGAATATGCGGGCGGGGATCAGATTGAAGGTATTTTTAATGCCGTCGATGAGCTGCAGCGGTTAGGCCGTGGCGATATTTTGATCTTTATGAACGGTGAGCGTGAAATACGTGATACTGCAGATGCGCTAAATCGGCGTAAGCTGCGTGATACCGAAGTGTTGCCTCTGTTTGCCCGTTTAAGTGTTGCTGAGCAAAATCGTATTTTCCAGTCGCATCGTGGTCAGCGTATTGTTCTGGCGACCAACGTGGCCGAAACCTCGCTGACCATTCCCGGAATCAAGTATGTGATTGATACCGGTACGGTGCGGATCAGCCGTTACAGTTACCGCACTAAAGTGCAGCGTTTACCCATTGAACCTATTTCCCAGGCAAGCGCTAATCAGCGTAAGGGGCGCTGTGGACGGGTCAGTGAAGGGGTGTGTATCCGCTTGTATGGTGAAGATGATTTTCTTTCCCGTCCGGAATTTACCGATCCGGAAATACTGCGTACCAACCTCTCATCGGTTATTCTGCAGATGCTCTCTTTAGGTTTAGGTGAACTCAACCAGTTCCCTTTTGTGCAGCCGCCTGAAGATCGTAATATTAAGGATGGATTGGCCCTGCTGGAAGAGTTGGGTGCGGTGGATCTCAGCGCTAAAAATCCGCGTAAAAAACTCACCCCTTTAGGCAGACAGTTAGCCAAACTGCCTGTTGATCCGCGTTTGGCCAGAATGATTTTGGCCGCGCAGGAGTTTGGCTGTGTTCATGAGGTAATGGTGATCAGCGCCGCGTTAAGTATTCAGGATCCGCGTGAGCGTCCGCTGGATAAGCAGCAGGCTTCCGATGAAAAGCACCGGCGGTTTTTTGATAAAGATTCTGATTTTATGGCTTTTGTGAACCTTTGGGATTACCTCAAAGAGCAGCGTGATGAGCTTTCCAGTAGCCACTTCCGGAAAATGTGTCAAAAAGAGTTTTTAGCCTATATGCGGGTCCGTGAATGGCAGGATATTTATGCGCAAATCAACCAGGTGATTGACGAATTAGGCATAAAAATCAATAGCCAGCCGTCAAACTTTGATGCTATCCATCAGGCTTTATTGGCGGGCTTACTGTCGCATATCGGTTTTAAAGACAAAGAGGCCGAATATCTGGGCGCACGCAACAGTAAATTTTATCTGTTTCCAGGATCCGGGCTGTTTAAAAAACAGCCCAAATGGACAATGGTGGCGGAATTGGTGGAAACCGCGAAACTGTTCGGCCGGACTGCTGCCCGTATTAACCCTGAATGGATTGAAAATCAGGCGCAGCATTTAATTAAACGCAGTTATAGTGAGCCGCACTGGCAGAAGAAGATGGGGACGGTTGCCGCATACGAAAAACAAACCCTATACGGAGTGCCTATTGTCAGTCAGCGTAAAGTCACCTATACCCAGATTGATTCGGTGTTATGCCGTGAGCTGTTTATCCGCCATGCACTGGTGGAAGGGGAATTTATTACCCGTCATCAGTTCTTCAAAGATAATCAGGCGCTGCTGGAGGATATCGAAGAGCTGGAGCATAAGTCACGCCGCCGCGATATTCTGGTGGATGATGAAACCTTATATTATTTTTATGATCAGCATATCCCTGCAAATGTTGCCAGTGGCAAACAGTTTGACAGCTGGTGGAATAAAGAGAAGAAAAAACAGCCCGACTTATTAAATTATCAGCGCAGCCTGGTGATGGCCCATGATGCGGAAAACGTCACCGGCAAAGCCTACCCGGATTTTTGGCAGCAGGGCCATTTTAAACTGCGCTTAAGTTATGCTTTTGAACCCGGCACCGCGCAGGACGGTGTTACCGTGGACATTCCGCTGGCACTGTTAAATCAGGTAAAAGAGGGCGGTTTTGACTGGCAGATACCGGCATTGCGCGAAGAGTTATTGATTGCCTATATTAAAACACTGCCGAAAGCGCTACGGCGTAACTTTGTGCCTGCACCGAATTATGCGCAGGCGGCATTGTCGGCCATGCAGCCTTTGAAAACCTCATTATTGGAAGCCTTTGAAAAACAACTGCTGCGCATGACCGGGGTGCGGCTTCCTGAAGATGCCTGGGATGTAAACGCCTTACCGGAGCATTTAAGAATCAAGTTTAATGTGCTTAATGAGCAGGGCAAAAGCGTCGCTATCGGTAAGGATTTAAAGGTCTTACAGCATCAGTTAAAAGGGCAGGTAAAAAATACTCTGTCTAAGGTTTCTAAACAGGGGATTGAAAAAAGCCAGCTTACCCAATGGAGTTTTGGTGAGCTGCCGACCTCCTTCAGTAAAGATCATGGGGGCTATAAAGTAAAAGCGTTTCCCGCGCTGGTGGATAAAAATAAAAGTGTCGCCATTGAGCTGTTTGACAGTGAGCAAAAGGCGGCACGTATTAATCAGGCCGGTCTGCGCCGTCTGGTATTATTAAATGTACCGTCACCGATTAAATATTTACAGCAAAGTCTGCCCAATAAAGCCAAACTGGGGCTTTATTTTAATCCCTTCGGACAGGTCAAAGATTTAATTGATGATTGTATCGCCTGCGCCGTTGATGCGATTTTAAAAGATCAGAAACGGGCGCAAACAGAAGTGGAATTTGAAGCGCAGAAAGAGATGGTGCGCGCAGAATTGGCTGAAAGAACGTTGCAAATTACCCAGCAGGTCGAGGAGATATTAACCCTTGCTTACGCGGTTAATAAGAAGCTGAAGGGTAAAGTTGATTTAACCATGCTGGTGGCACAGGGGGATATTAAATCGCAGTTAAACCGCCTTATTTTCCCCGGTTTTGCCAGTCAGGTTGGAGAAGCTAAACTGCCTGACCTGAAACGTTATTTAAGCGCATTGGAAAAGCGTCTGGAAAAACTGCCGATTAACCCGACTCAGGATCGTCTCCATACCATTGCGCTGAATGAGTTGGAAAGCCGCTACCATGCACTGTGTAAAACCATGATGGCGAGTGAAAATGATAATGAGCAATTAGCAGAAATATACTGGATGATGGAGGAGTTAAGGGTTTCTTTCTTTGCCCAGCAGTTGGGCACGCCTTATCCGGTTTCAGAAAAAAGGGTCAAACTGAAGCTGGCCGAATTAAAGGGGTAACAGCCTTCTTTGCCACTCTTGCAAAAAGCTCATCATGGTCAGCATGTTGGGCTTTTTTTATTTAACCTCAACTCTGGATAGTGGGCATTATAATAGATGAAGTTATCTTTTTTGACTCAGGTAAAGCTCAATGCCGGAATTTTCGTTCCTTTCAAGGCAAGTTTGTGAAGTAATAGCCGGCTATTACAAGCAAACTTAACGCAGAAAGGGGCGAAAAGAACGGTCTTGAGGAGATGTCGCTTATCCAGAGCTGAGGTTATTTAATTCGCTTCAAGATATGGATCAACGGTGAGGATGGATCTCTTTATTATTATGAGTGATATAAGTGGTAAAATAGATAAGATACGTTCAATGTGCTTAAAAAAGTTAAGCTGAATATTATTTTACAATGGTAAGTAATGCCGGGAAGTATTGCTGAGTTGATGCAGGTAGTTGAAATGGTGGAGGGGGACGGATTCGAACCATCGAAGCTTTCGCGGCAGATTTACAATCTGCTCCCTTTGGCCGCTCGGGAACCCCTCCTTCATTTCGCGGAGGATAATAGCAGAAATTTTCTGTTTGTGAAGCCTTAATATTAAAAAAACAGTAAATAAAATCAGCTTGTTGCAGAATATTTTTGTTTTGTATAATAAATAACTGAAAGTGTTTGAATAATAAGCGGCTAGATAAACTAACCGCGAAGTTATTACCTGGCCCAGTTCAGCAATGGGAAACATTTGAAAAAACCGTTATCGGCACAATTGAGCAGGCCAACCTGTACACCGTCAATTTTTTCAGTTTTATTGAAAAATCCAACTTGTACCCTTGAGCGCTTTGAAATACTTGCCGCGCCTATATCAACCAGGGTATTACCGGTTGAATAATTAACAAAACTGATATTTGCGCCGTGCACGTTATTGGTTAGGTTGATTGCGCCGATGTTTGCCCCCAGAGTTTGACCGGTTTGCCAGTTGATAATCCCTAAAGAGGCGCCGGTCATTGATTTACTGACTTTATGGGCACCAAAAAAATTTAAATTCACACCGGTTGTTTTATTGGTTTCAGAGAGTCCGAAAGCGGCGATGTCAACACCGGTTAACTGCTGAACCCTACCGTGTAAGACAGCAACTCGTACTCCGCGGACACTGGTTGCGTTGGGCGTATTAAAACCATCGATGGTTGAAAACATAAAAGGCGTCTCATTTGCCTGCAGCGTTGGAGAGACAAACGCGGCAGCCAGAGTTAAAACAGGTAACAATTTTTTCATTTTGATTTCCTTCTGTTATTTTTACCGGATGATGATAGCGCCCTGATGCCGGGCGTTTTTTATTGGAAAACAACTGTGCGGTTTGCATAAACAAACACTTTGTCATCCAGCACCTGACTTAATGCCCGGCTTAATACTGATTTTTCCACATCCCGGCCGGCTTTTGCCAAATCTTCTGCACTGTAAGCGTGATCAATATGGGTGACATCCTGAGTAATAATAGGACCTTCATCGAGATCATTATTAACAAAGTGTGCCGTGGCGCCGATAATTTTCACACCGCGATCAAATGCCTGCTGGTAAGGCTTGGCACCAATAAAGGCCGGCAGGAAGGAGTGGTGAATGTTGATCAGTTTATTTTCATAAGCTTCAACAAATTTTGGCGTTAAGATACGCATATATTTAGCCAAAATAACATAATCCGGGGTGTAGGGGGCAATTGCTTCTAATACCTTCTGCTCATGCTCTTCACGGCTTAATCCCTCATGGCTGACGGTATGGAAAGGAATATTAAATTTGCTGACCAAATCTTCCAGGGAATCGTAATTGCCAATAACCGCAGCAATTTCAACATCAATCCCGCCATAGGTGCTTTTCATTAAGATATCACCGATGCAATGCGCCTCTTTGGTGACCAGAATAACGATACGTTTTTTCTGCGCTGATATCAGGGAGCGTCTGGAACCTTTGGGCAGGCTGAAGTCTAAATCGGCCAGCAGCGTCTGATCGTTGAAATAGCCCTCAATTTCAGTGCGCATAAAGAAACGGCCGTGCTGATGGTCTACAAATTCATTGTTTTTAATAATATTAAGCTGATGTTTTTGACAGATATTGGTAATTTGAGCAATTAGACCTTTGCTATCTGGGCAATCGGTCAGCAGTGTTTTCTTTTCCATTTTTATCTCTTATTGATTGTGCTCATACTGTGCGTTATTTAGCACAGCATTGTTTGTATTTTTTACCGCTGCCGCAGGGGCAGGGAGCATTGCGCTTTATCTTACCTGATTTTTGTTCAGGATACAGAAGTCCATCACAATAAAGCCATTGATTATCTTGTTTGACGAAATTAGAGCGCTCATGATGGCAGGCAAGATGCCCCTGCTCTAAAAACCAGGCTTTAAATTCTACATAACCTGAATGCTCGGCACTGTTTGTATCTATAATCTGCAGGTTTTTCCAATCAGCGGTTTTTTCACTTAATACTTCTGCAGTTAAACTGCCCCTGTAGTCGGGATGGTAAGTATCATATAAATAATCACCCAGTTGATAAACGAAAGCACTAAAGCGGGAGCGCATTAACTGCTCGCAGCTTTCTGGTTTATCTGCTTTTATATGCAAAGGAAAACAACATAAGTTGTATGTTTTTCCACTGTTACAGGGACAGAGTTGCTGATTTTCTTTAAGCATTTTATTCTACTTATAAAAAAAAAGCGTTCCGAGGAACGCTTTATATAAAGTTAACTAAGCGTTTACTTATGCGGTTTTGCTTTTGTACGCATCGTTATGAATGCCTGCAGCACGACCGGAAGGATCTGCGTTATTTTGGAAACTTGCATCCCAGGCTAATGCTTCAACCGTTGAACAAGCAACTGATTTACCATGAGGCACGCACTCAGCCGCACTGTCTAGCGGGAAGTGGCTTTCAAAAATAGAGCGGTAGAAGTAAGCTTCTTTAGTATCCGGTGTATTAATCGGGTATTTAAATTGTGCATTAGCCAGCTGCTGATCGGTTACTTGGGTTTCCACAAACTCTTTTAATGTATCAATCCAGCTATAACCAACGCCATCGGAGAACTGCTCTTTTTGACGCCATAAAACTTCCTCAAGCAGTTGACCATCAAAGGCTTCACGAAGAATATTTTTTTCTATTCTGCCATCTTTGATCATTTTAAGTTCTGGATTAGTGCGCATTGCCACATCTAAAAACTCTTTATCCAGGAAAGGTACGCGTGCTTCTACGCCCCATGCAGCCATGGATTTATTCGCTCGTAAACAGTCAAACATATGCAGTTTTTCTAACTTACGGTTTAGCTCTTCATGGAACTCTTTCGCGTTTGGTGCTTTGTGGAAATATAAATAACCACCGAATATCTCATCAGCGCCTTCACCTGAAAGTACCATTTTGATACCCATAGCTTTAATTTTACGTGCCATTAAGTACATTGGCGTAGATGCACGGATAGTCGTCACATCATAGGTCTCAATGTGATATATCACTTCACGCAGAGCATCAATACCATTTTGCACGGTAAAGTGGATAGGGTGGTGCACTGTACCTAACTCTTTTGCTACTTTCTCTGCCGCAGCTAAGTCCGGCGAGCCTTCCAGACCCACTGAGAAAGAGTGCAGTTGAGGCCACCAGGCGCCGGATTGATCGTCATCTTCAACACGCTGTTTAGCAAACTTTTGCGTGATTGCCGAGATAACTGAAGAGTCTAAACCGCCGGATAGTAATACGCCGTATGGTACATCACACATTAATTGACGTTTAACGGCAGCTTCAAGTGCGTGACCAATTTCAGCGGCGCTGCCGCCATTGTCTTTAACCGCATCATACTGCATCCAGTCACGCACGTAATATTTAGTCAGCTCACCAATTTCGCTGTCCAGATAGTGACCAGCCGGGAACTCCTGTACGCGGGTACAGACAGGCGTCAATGCTTTCATTTCAGAAGCGACGTAGAAGTTGCCGTGTTCATCCCAACCCATATACAGCGGGATGATACCGATATGGTCACGGCCAATCAGGTATTTATCTTTTTCTGCATCGTATAAAATAAATGCAAAAATGCCATTTAAGTCATCTAAAAAGGCATTACCTTTTTCTTCATATAAACCAAGAATAATTTCACAGTCAGATTTTGTTTTGAACTGGTAACCACAGGTTAATTCAGCTTCAAGATCTTTATGGTTATAAATTTCACCATTTACTGCAAGGATATGTGTATTATTTTGATTATACAGAGGTTGCGCGCCGGTATTAACATCCACGATTGAAAGACGCTCATGAACCAATATTGCTTTATCGGAGGAGTAAACACCTGACCAGTCAGGGCCACGATGACGAAGCAGTTTGGACATTTCAATAGCTTGTTGGCGTAAAGCGACCGGATCGCTTTTAATGTCAAGTACACCAAAAATAGAACACATAACGTTACCTTTTATTTTAAAGCGAATCTTTACAAGATTTCGATTGTTAAGTTATTGATGCTTTTCCGTTTGCTTTAACAAAACAAAAAAAAGAACAAGTTGGTAGAGGATTTTTGCAGAATAATCAATAAAAGTCACACTAAATCCGTGTAATAAATTATAAATTAATAGTGATTCGCTTAAAATAGCGATTACCAGTCCTGCATATAGTTATTTTTACTGAATGTTAACGGTAGGTTAGCGCAGACATGGCTGGCAAAACCGGCACCGGCCTCTTCGTACATATTATAAACCTGCTCAACTCCCAGCGCGTGCAGATCGGCTGCATCACTTTGATAATGGGCAAGTGCCGCAACCTTAAAACCGAAGTTGCTAATTTTGCTAAGTTGCTCTGCCGCATATCGATTACCATTATGATCCGGCATGGCCAGTAAAATAAGTTTAATATTATCGGTCAGTTGCAGTTTATTCCAAAAATCTGAATCTAATGCGTCACCGGTTATCACGCGTCTGCCATAAGTACGGTGGGATAGGGTCTTTTGATGATCAGAGTCGATTCCCATCACGCTTTCTCCATAGCTTGCTTTCAATGCATCGTAGGCGCCGGTGCCGATACGGCCCATACCGAGTACTAATATTTGCGCATCACCGACACGCACCGGGCGGTCGTCCTTATGCAGACGTGTTGCCTGAAAGCGTTTTAAAGGCAGGCTGAAGCGTCTGTAGAGGTGATCGGAATAGTTGTTCAATAAAGCCGCGATAATAAAGCTGAATGAAACGGCAATGGCGGTAATAATCAGCCAGTCTTGGGATAACCAGCCTTTATAGGTGGCAAGGGAGGCGACAATCAGGCCGAATTCACTGTAATTTGCTAATGAAAATGAAGCAAACAGAGAAGTCCGGGAACGTAAATTAAACTGACTTAAGGTGAAGAAATAAAGAATAATTTTGCCTGCTAATAAAATGGATAAAATACCGGCAACCATTAAATGACCGCTGTTAGGCAATCCGCCCAGACCGATATTCAAAAAGAAACAGATTAAAAACAGCTCTTTCAGATTAAACAGCGCGTTGGCCATATTCTTAGCACTTGGGTGACTCGCAAGTAACATGCCGGCAACCAGTGCACCTAAATCTGCCTTCAATCCAACCAGTTTAAATAAACCGGCACCTACAACTAAAGCTAAAAAGAAACCGTATAATACCAATAGTTCGCCATGACCTGCGCGATCTAACAGCTTAAACAGCAGAGGGCGGATTAGCGGTAAGGCGAGTAAGGTAAATGCCCAGATAGAGGGCATTTTCCCGATCGAAATGGTCAGGAACAGGACAGCAAAAATATCCTGCATGATCAAAATACCGATTGCAATCCGGCCATAAAGTGAGCTTGTTTCACTTTTTTCCTCTAAGATTTTGACCGCAAATACTGTACTTGAAAAACTTAATGCAAAAGAGACAAGGATCACCTCCATGATCCCTAAGTCGCTAAAAAAACTCAGGCCAATCTGTTTTAACGTGAATAAAAGTAAGGTATAAAAAATGATACTGGCGATAATGTGAATACTCGCGCCGCCCCAAACTTCCCCCTTAAAAAGGGTGCGAATATCCAATTTTAAGCCGATTGAAAAAAGTAATAACGTCACGCCTAAATTGGCCAGCGAAACTAAATCCTCTGTCGATTCAAAACCGAAAAAATTGAGTACAAAACCGGCTAATAAAAAACCGACCATTGGCGGTAAGCTGGTGAAGTTAACCACCATGCCGAAGGTAAATGCGGTGCCAATAAAAAGTAGTATAGAAAAATCCATATTAAGCTCATTTAAAAGGGAGAGGTAATGTCACGTGAATTGCTATGTTGTTCTCGTTAATTTTTTGTATTTTAAATTAATTGCTTTTAATAAGCATTTGAAAAGTGGCATTAAAGGAACATTTCCTTAGAAAAATGCACTGTCAATTTTACTGTCTGTGCTGTCGTTATCTTTATTGGCGGGTTGGTAGGTATACTCTGGCGATTCTTTTTTCTGTGCTTTGACTAATGCAACATGTTCAGGAAGAGAATAAGTAACAAAGGTTGTGGTATCTGGCCAGTGACGCTCTACGACCAATTCAATACCATCTTCTAATAACCACTGGAAGCTGGCCTCTCCCTGTTGTACTTCTCCCTTGTAAGTATCCGGCTCGCCATATTTTTCCATCAGCAGATTTTTTACCCGGACAATCAAATCCGCATTATCTCTACCGATAAAAGTATATTGCGCACTGCTGAAATAGTTTTCACGTGTATAGGTTATTTCTAACTTGCTGGTACCGCGAATAACGGCGCCGGTATAATAACTCTCCGACCAGTCCCGGGGATTATCAGAAATTGCTGTTATCGCCATATTTTTGATTTCCCGGGATAGCATCAATCTATTCGCACAGGCGAGCGGTACTGAAAATAGTTTTGTAGTTGCATTTTTTAAACAAAGTTTTTGCTTAAACAGGTTCTGATAGCGAGCCGCTGCCCATGGCTCAGGTGATTGCTGATATAACGTCATGGCGTGTTCAAGATCCACAGAAACTCCCTCACCATGTTCATAAAAAGTAGCTAACCGCCCATGCGCATAGTTATAACCCAGCTGTGAAGATTGTTGATAATAAGTGATTGCCTTACTGCTGTTTGCGATGACACCCTGCTCACCCTTTTCATAAATAAGACCGAGTTGATAATAGGCTTTGGCATGATTTTGCATCGCAGCCTGGTTATACCAGTCAATGGCGATGCGGATGTTTTTCTCAACACCACTGCCATTTTGATAGAGTTGACCCAGTTTATACTTCGCTGCGCTATTGCCGCTGCCCGCGGCGCTTTTGTACCATCGTATCGCTTGTTCAACGTTGATCTCGCCGGCTTTACCCGCTTCGTAAAACTCTCCCGCTTTATAGGCTGCCGGGGAATATTTTTTATCAGCAGCTGTTAAATAGAGCGACAGTGCGCGCTGGTTATCTGCAGCGGTGCCCAACCCGAACTCATACATATAAGCGAGGTGAAAAGTTGCGACAGTATTCCCCCTTGAGGCGGCCTTTTCATACCACATTCTGGCTGTTTGATAATCCTGTTTAACACCCTGGCCGGATTGATAAATTTTACCTAAATAGAGCGGAGCGCTCGGGTGCCCCTGCTGTGCAGCTTTGTTAAACCACAATAAACTCTGCTGATCATTTTGCTCTGTGCCTTTGCCGTTTTGATAATGCACAGCCAATTGAAATTGTGATTCGGCATCACCCTGATTAGCGGCTTTTAAATACCAGTAAACAGCGCTTTCCTGATTTTCTACCATCCCGGTGCCCTGGTCATACATAGCAGCAAGAACATATTGAGCTGAAACATTGTTCTGGGAGGCCGCTTTTTCGTACCAATAGACTGCCTGCTGATAGTTTTTTTCAACTCCCTGACCGCTTTCATACATCCAGCCTAAGGTATATTGCGCGGCAGAATCACCTTGCTGAGCTAATCCTGTCCATAGGGATACTGCACGCTTGTAGTTGCCTGCCTGCGCCGCTTCATAGGCTGCATTAAATTCAGCCTGAGCGAAGCTGTTTACGCTGAATAAAAGCGTAAATATTAGCGCGAGGGGGGCTAAGTTAAACAGTGTGATAATCCATTAAATTCAACTCCATGATCGACAGGACATTGTATGTAACGCATACAGGATGCTGAATACTTAAATGTGACCGATAAACTGGCTTTACAACGATTCATTCGTCTACTCATTCCGTGAGCATTTTTATTTTTTTATTAGCCATTATAAAGACTAATCAGGCGGAAATGATAGATTTTTTTTAGATGTTAACTATTTGTGAAACAACTCACATTAGCTTTTAAGTCAGTTTATGATCTCGTTCAATTATTACTGGTGTTTTATGCGGGGCGGAGCTTGTGTAGCGGATATATTTTGAGCAGGCGATGATGTAGTAAAAAGGAATTCCCCCCTGTCGGAGGGGCGGTTAAAAGTGTTTTGTTCATTGTTGCGAGGTAGTTACTTAGAATCATTAAGCGGCACACCTCATGGCGCAATTAAAACGGCTTTATTTCGAACAAAAATCAACCGGCAAGGTTAAAACAGGCCCTAATAAGTTGCCAGTTTTATATCATTTTTTGTTTTGCTACAACAGATCAATATATCCCCATCGCGAAGATAAGCCATCGGCGAGTTAATATACTCAGGTTGGCCGCTGAGCAGTATACAGCGGCAGACACCACAATGACCATCGCGACAATGAAACTCCAGATCAACGGCTTGCGCTTCCAAATTTTCAAGCAGTGTTTTTTCAGTATCGAGGGGGTAGTCAATACCATTAACGGTTATTTTTTTGGACATAATGATTTCGTTAAATAATCTTATAACTCAAAGGTACTGAGATCTTCACTGTCGACTTTACTGTTGATTTGTCCCACAAGGTAAGAACTTATTTCCGCTTCCTGCGGAGCAACCTGGACATTATCACTTACTAACCAGTGATTGATCCACGGGATTGGATTGCTTTTAACTTCAAATGCCGGTTCATAACCGATTGCCTGCATACGCAGATTGGAAATGTATTCAACATATTGTGATAATATCTGTTCATTAAGACCAATCATGGAGCCGTCTTTAAATAGATATTTTGCCCAGTCTTTTTCCTGTTGTGCTGCCTGTAAAAAGATCTCCCGGCCTTCTGCAAAACATTCCAGTGCAATTTCAGCCATTTCCGGATCGTCTTTACCATCGGCCCAGAGGTTTAAAATCTGCTGCGTTGAATTAAGGTGCAGGGCTTCATCACGTGCAATCAGCTTAATGATTTTTGCATTGCCCTCTAATAAATCACGTTCAGCAAAAGCAAATGAACAGGCAAAAGAAACATAAAAACGAATTGCTTCCAGGGCATTAATTGAACAGATACACAGATACAGTTTTTTCTTAATTGAACGTAAGCTTAATTTTTCACTTTGTCCCTGCAGATTAATATAGTCAAGTGCAGTTTGTTCCAATCCATGCAGCTGCATAAACTGCGTAGCATGGATCAATTCATCGTAATATCCGGCTATATCCGTTGCGCGTTTTTGAATTTCCGTATTGGTGACGATATCTTCAAATACTTCGCCGGGATCGGTAAACAGATTGCGCAAAATATGAGTGTAACTGCGACTGTGGATAGTTTCAGAAAATGACCAGGTTTCAATCCAGGTTTCAAGCTCCGGCAGTGAGACTATGGGCAACAGGGCGATATTGGGGCTGCGGCCTTGAATCGAATCTAAAAGCGTCTGGTATTTCAGGTTGGAGATAAAAATATGTTGTTCATGATCCGGTAAATTTAAAAAATCGATACGGTCACGGCTGACATCAATCTCTTCCGGTCGCCAAAAAAAGCTTAACTGTTTCTCAATTAACTTTTCAAATACATCAAAGCGTTGCTGGTCATAACGCGCCACATTAACCGGATTGCCAAAGAACATCGGTTCTTTTATAGCGTCATTGGGGATCTTCGAGAAAGTTGTATAAGCCATAGAATGCTCCAGGTAAACCTTTAAATATAAATAGAGAATATTAATTTTTATTGTTATTAGGCGTTTTGCTCAAACGGGCTAATCATTTTACTAAAAACGAAAAACAGCTCTGTTCTGTTAGCAGAACTGTTTTCGGGATCCTTATTGCTTAGATCTTACATGCGCCGCCGGCACAGTCATCGCTTTCATCCATCACATTTTCATCATCAGCCCCATCCCGGGTATTGTGATAGTACAATGTTTTAACACCCATTTTATAAGCAATCAACAAGTCTTTTAACAGGTTGGTCATA
>NZ_JBFGZY010000092.1:0-17301 GCF_041586535.1 Psychromonas sp.
AAAATTATACCAATTCCGTTAATTAGATGATCTATTTAGGCGTAGGAAAATGGATGAAAGCAAGGCATTGATTGCAGTAACTAGTTGTTCTAATTACAAAATCAATAACAAAGACTAAAACGTAGTTTTATGTCTAGCTAGCATTCATTTTAACAAGCATAAATGAATAGGTAATTATCGGATTTGGTATTATATCAAAGGCTCCTGATCGGCTCCTTCTTTTTCAACAACTTCAGGGATCATATGGTCACGCGAAATACCTAACTTAATAGCCAGTGCACTGGCCACATATATTGACGAATAGGTACCAACAATAATACCAATCAATAATGCAGTGGCAAAACCATGGATCATCGCACCACCAAAAATAAACAGTGAAATAAGTACAAACATAGTCGTACCGGAGGTGATTAAGGTACGCCCTAACGTTTGGGTAAGTGATATATCAACTACCTCACCAGGCGCAGCCGTCGCCAGCAAACGGAAGTTTTCACGTATCCGGTCAAATACAACGATCGTATCATTGAGTGAATAACCAACCACAGCAAGTAATGCCGCCAATACCGTCAAATCCACTTCAATTTGGAACAAGGAAAAGAATCCAAGGGTTAAAATAACATCGTGTGCCAGTGCTAATACAGAGCCCGTCGCTAAACGCCACTCAAAACGCAGACTGACATAAATCAGAATACAGATAAGCGCAATGATAATCGCCAGACCGCCGGATTCAGCTAATTCAGCACCAACGTTAGGGCCGACAAATTCGATACGGCGCATATCCACCTGGCCGAAACCTGAATTTTGTAATGACTCTAACACCTGCGTGCCGATCACCTCCCCTTTTACACCTTCACGGATGGCCAAGCGGATCATCACATCCCGACTGCTGCCGAAATGCTGCACAACAGCATCCGGAAAATCCGCAGAGGCTAATGACGTCCGGACATTTTCCAGTACAGCCGGTTGTTCAAAACCAACCTCAATAACCGTACCGCCGGTGAAGTCAAGCCCCCAGTTCAGCCAGTTAACGCTTAACGAGCCTAATGAAGCAACGATTAACAAAATCGACAACCAGGATGCCGGTTTTGAATAGTGCATAAAGCGAATCGTATTTTTCGCTTTAATTAACTCAAACATAATATTTCCTTGCGCTAGATTGATAGTTTCTTAATATCGTTACGGCCACCCCAGATTGCGTTGACCACTGCACGCGTTCCAAAAATAGAGGTGAACATTGAAGTTGCAATACCAATCGCGAGTGTCACAGCAAAACCTTTCACAGGCCCCGTACCAACAGCAAATAAAATCACAGCCGTTAAGAAGGTGGTGATATTTGCATCGGCGATAGTTGAAAATGCATTGGAATAGCCTTCATGAATTGCTTTTTGGATTGATTTTCCAGCGACAATCTCTTCTCTGATCCGTTCAAAAATCAGCACGTTGGCGTCAACAGCCATACCCACGGTAAGCACGATACCGGCAATACCCGGCAAGGTTAATGTTGCCCCCGGAATCATAGACATAAAGCCGATAATCATCACAATATTGAGCAACAACGCGCTGTTGGCAACCACACCGAATTTGCGGTAATAGACAAACATAAACAATACCACAGCAATCATGCCATAGGTCATGGCTTTTATACCATTGTCGATATTCTGCTGACCTAAACTTGGACCAATGGTACGTTCTTCAACGATTTGAATAGGCGCAATAAGCGCACCGGCACGTAGAAGAAGTGCAAGATTATGGGCTTCCGCCGCATTATCAAGTCCGGTGATCCGGAAGCTTCGGCCAAGCTGCGCCTGAATGGTGGCAACATTGGCAACCTCTTCACGCTTTTCAATAATCGCTTTACCGTTGGCTTTTTTCTTACCTGTCGGTAAATACTCAATAAACAGGGTTGCCATCGGTTTACCAATATTGTCTCTGGTAAAGCGGGACATCAGACTGCCGCCTTTTGAATCAAGCGAGATATTTACCTGCGGACGGCCCATTTCATCAAGGCTGGATTGCGCATCAACGATATGGTTACCGGTTAATATTATTTGTTTTTTAACCACCACAGGCTGGCCGTTTCGTTCTTTATAGACCGCAGAAGAGGAAGGTACCCGGCCGGCTAAAGCATCATTAATATCCGTATCAATATCAACGGCATGAAACTCAAGGGTAGCTGTCGCACCGAGGATCTCTTTGGCACGCGCAGTATCTTGAATACCGGGTAGTTCAACCACAATACGATCCGCCCCCTGGCGCTGAACTAAGGGTTCGGCAACACCTAATTCATTAACCCGGTTACGCAGAATGCTTAAGTTCTGTTGCAGAGCGTCTTCTTTTGTCGCTTTTAGCTTCTCTTCTGTCATCTCAATTAATAAGACGTATTTATTATCTTTAACAGACTCGTTAAATTGATAATCCGGATTGATAGGTTTTAAATATTTAACGGCAGCGTCGAGTATTTCCTGCTGCGCAAATGTAACCAGCACACCGGTTTCACTGTTCGCTTTAACAATACCGCGATATCTTATTTTTTCACTGCGTAAATCAGCGCGTAAATCCTGAACCAGTTGTTCCTGCGCTTTGCTGACCGCTTCATCCATATCCACCTCCATCAGAAAGTGCACACCGCCACGCAGATCCAGACCCAGTTTTAATGGGCCGGCACCAATCGCCTCTAACCAGCCAGGTGTTGAGGGTGCTAAATTAAGTGCAATAACAAAACCGCTGTCCAGCTGCTCACTGATTGCTTCACGAGCAAGCAATTGATCTTCACTGGATTTTAAACGAATTAAAAGCTGGTCATTTTCAAGCGTGGAGCTTTTTGGGGTAATCTTTGCCTGTTCAAGAATGCTCTGGACATTGTCCAGGGTGGCGAGCTCAACTTTGCCGCCACGAGTCGCGGAGATTTGCAGTGCGGGATCTTCTCCAAACAGATTCGGAGCTGCGTAAAGTAAACTGATCAAAACAACAAAACTAAGCAGCAAATACTTCCACATAGGGTATTTATTTAACACTATATTGTCCTTAAATGAAGCACCTAACTAATACCATTGCGCATAACTAGCACCTAAACACAAAAGAAGTGAATGATTGGTTGATTATCTATAAGCATAGTTTTCTAAACGAAGGGGCGAGGGCTTCAGCCCTCCCGTTGTCTACAAAGGCGGGATAAATCCCGCGCCCCATTGAAAAGCAATGTTAAAAGTTCAATCAATCATAGTTAATGAGTCAAGGTACTAGCTGTATAACCTTAATAAGAAAACGATCTGATCGTTTCTTATTTGCTGGTGAATGCACCCGTTTAATTAAGTGCAATGGTATAAAACAAAAACGAAGTAATTTGTATTACTTCGTTTTATCTATTTTCAGGAGCTTAGATAGATTTAAGCGTGCCTTTCGGTAACACAGCAGTCACGAAAGATTTTTTAATCGCAATAACGTTATTTTCATTTAATTCAATTTGAAGATAATCATTTTCAGCGTTCACTTTAACCACACGGCCGATTAAACCACCTTGTGTTAATACTTCATCACCTTTAGCGATGCTTTCCATCAGGTTTTTATGCTCTTTGTTACGTTTTGCCTGAGGGCGGTAAATCATAAAATAGAAGATCGCGGCAAACACCACCATCATAAACAGAAAAGACATTCCGCTGTCAGCCGGACCTTCAGCTGCCGCATGTGCTTGAGAAATAAATAAACTCATTTTGTTATCCTTATTAAGTTGAAATTAAATATTATTGTTGTTAATTAATTGCTAATCGTCTAATGCAGGTTTTTCTTTTCCGATGCGCTGATAAAACGTCTCAACAAAGTCATCTAATTTACCTTGTTCAATGGCATCACGCAAACCTTTCATTAAACGTTGATAATAACGTAAATTATGGATCGTGTTTAGTCTTGCTCCAAGTATTTCACCGCATTTATCAAGGTGATATAAGTATGCCCGGGTATAGTTTTTACAAGTGTAACAATCACACTCGGCATCTAAGGTACTGGTATCATCACGATGTTTCGCATTACGAATTTTCACTACCCCGTCAGTGGTGAACAAATGACCATTACGCGCATTACGGGTCGGCATAACGCAGTCAAACATATCAATACCACGACGCACCCCTTCAACCAGATCTTCCGGTTTACCTACTCCCATCAGATAACGGGGCTTGTCTTCAGGAATTTTAGGCGTGATATACTCTAAAATACGGTGCATATCTTCTTTAGGCTCGCCTACAGCAAGACCGCCAACTGCATAACCGTCGAACCCGATTTTGGTCAGCCCTTCTAGAGAGATATCACGCAGATGCTCGTAACACCCTCCCTGGATAATACCGAATAATGCATTGGGGTTCTGCTGCTCATTAAAACGGTCTCGACTGCGCTGTGCCCAACGCAGTGACAGCTGCATGGAAACATCCGCCTCTTCTTCCGTCGCCGGATAAGGAGTACATTCATCAAAGATCATCACAATGTCAGATCCGAGGTCATACTGTATATCCATGGACACTTCCGGTGATAAAAACACCTTGGAGCCGTTAACCGGACTGCGGAAATACACCCCTTCCTCTTTAATCTTACGCAATTTGCCCAGACTGAATACCTGGAAACCGCCGGAATCAGTTAGGATAGGCCCTTTCCAGTTCATAAAATCATGCAGATCACCATGTTTTTTAATCACTTCCTGACCGGGACGTAACCACAGATGGAAAGTATTACCCAGTAAAATCTCCGCACCTGTAGCATCCACCTCTTCAGGGGTCATCCCTTTTACCGTACCGTAAGTACCGACAGGCATAAATGCCGGTGTTTCAACGCTGCCGCGCTCAAACGTTAAACGGCCGCGACGTGCACGACCATCAGTGGTCAATAAATTATATTTCATCATTTTTCCTTATCAGATAAACAGTCTGATGATAGTTATGTTGGTGTAAATAGGTTTTATGCTTATGTCGATAACATCAGCTTAAGTGTAAAAATTTATATTTTTAGCTATATCTTTGCCCAAAGCTAATATTTTACAGTTTTAGGGGCGCAGAGCGAATTGAACGTCAGTTCAGGCTTATGAGCGGGCAGAACTCTGTAAGCCCTTTTTTTAGTCTGCAAAAGAAAAAAGCACAAGATGCGGACTAAAGTCCGCGCCTCAAGTGATTCAAGTAACCCAATAAATTCTCTACAAATTGGTTATTACCTGAGTCAATTGCACACGCATGATAGGTCTTAATTCGTTTTTTTAGTTAAAAACATCGCATCACCGTAGCTGAAAAAACGGTATTTTTCCTGAATCGCTATCTGGTAAGCTTTGTCGATATTTTCTTTTCCGCTAAACGCACTTACCAGCATCAGCAAGGTTGATTCCGACAGATGGAAGTTAGTAATCAGCGCGTCAATGATTTGAAATTGATAGCCCGGATAGATAAAGATACTCGTTTCAGAAAAAAACGGCGCAAGCGGTTGGCCATTTTTCAAACTTGCCTGAGCCGCACTTTCCACAGAGCGCACCGAGGTAGTGCCAACGGCGATAACCCGGCCACCTTTGGCTTTGGTATTATTTATTTTATCGATCACTTCCTGAGATACCTGCGCATATTCGCTGTGCATTTGATGGTCGAGTATATTATCTACTTTTACCGGCTGAAATGTACCGGCTCCGACATGCAGGGTCACAAAAGCAAAATTAACCCCTTTAGCCTGAAGTTTTTCCAGCAGTGCCTGATCAAAATGCAAACCGGCGGTCGGCGCCGCGACCGCACCGGGGTTTTTATTATAAACAGTCTGGTAACGCTCTTTATCCGCATCTTCGTCAGGGCGATCAATATAAGGCGGTAACGGCATATGACCGATTGCCTCAAGCACCTCTAAGACACTGCTTTGATTTTCAATCTGTATTTCAAATAATGGCCCGTGGCGTTTTACCATCAAGGCATCGATTTGCCCTTCTAAACGTAATTTACAGCCCGGTTTGGGGGATTTAGAGCTGCGCACATGGGCAAGGAAACTTTTCTCATCCAGCACCCTTTCTACTAACACCTCAATTTTACCGCCGGTTTCTTTTTCGCCAAAAAGACGGGCTGGAATCACCCGCGTATCATTGAAAATAAGCAGATCATTTTCATCAATCAGATCGACAACATCGGTAAAGTTTAAATGTTGTAACTCACCGGAGTTTCCCTGTAACGACAGCAGACGGCTCGCAGAGCGATCCTGTTTGGGATAACGGGCAATTAATTCGGGCGGTAATTCAAAAGAGAAATCAGACACTTTCATGGTGAGCATTCCGGAGGAGTAAATCGCTGTAGTTTAAGGATCAACAAAGTGAAGTCAAGTAACTATACCCATGTTACTTCAAAATGCTTTGTCAGGCACGAGCTTGGAAATCAGAGCAAGGCGCAACATGAGGTAATGGTTATACCAAATCAAAACAATGCAGGCTAAAGCCTACGCCCCATCTGACGCTCGTTTTTCAGGCATAAAAAAAGGAGACATAATGTCTCCTTTAAAAATCTAATCACTTAACGCAATAGGATTAAGCAAGTGCTTTTTTAGCTACTTCAACTAAATGAGCAAATGTTGCTTTATCGAATACTGCGATATCAGCAAGGATCTTACGATCGATTTCAACAGAAGCCTTTTTAAGACCATTGATGAAACGGCTGTAAGATAGACCGCTTAGACGAGATGCAGCGTTAATACGTGCAATCCACAGTTGACGGAATTGACGTTTACGTTGACGACGGTCACGGTAAGCGTATTGACCAGCTTTAGTTACAGCTTGAACCGCTACGCGATAAACACGTGAACGAGCTCCGTAGTAACCTTTAGCTTGTTTTAAGACTTTCTTATGACGTGCACGCGCTTGTACACCACGTTTTACTCTTGGCATCTTTTATTCCTTACTTATGCAAATGGCAACATTCTGTTGATACTTGGTACGTCTACTTTCGCTACCATGCTTTGAGCACGTAGGTGGCGTTTACGTTTAGTAGACTTCTTAGTAAGGATATGACGCAAGTGTGATTGCTTACGCTTAAAACCACCAGAAGCAGTCTTTTTAAAGCGCTTTGCAGCACCTTTGTTAGATTTCATTTTAGGCATTGCGAACTCCGCATTGTTCTAATTTAAATTAAACCAGTAAGGCGAATGCAACTGCAGCTATATCTGTGAAACTGCAGTTAACACTACTTTATGCCTTAGCTAGCACGTTTTGGGCCTAACACCATCACCATTTGACGGCCTTCCATTTTCGGGAAAGACTCGACAACGGATATCTCTGCTAAATCTTCTTTAATACGATTTAACAAATTAACCCCTAAGGATTGATGTGCCATTTCACGACCGCGATAACGCAGAGTTACTTTAGCTTTGTTACCCTCTTCTAAAAAGCGAGTCAGGTTGCGTAGTTTTACCTGATAATCGCCTTCATCAGTTCCAGGACGGAATTTTATTTCCTTTAACTGAACCTGTTTCTGATTCTTCCGTTGTTCTTTAACGGATTTAGTCTTTTCATACAAGAATTTGCCATAATTCATGATGCGACAAACTGGTGGCTCTGCGTTAGGGCTGATCTCAACTAAGTCGAGTTCCGCGTCAATCGCCATATTTAGTGCTTCATCCAATGAAACGATACCAACTGGTTTGCCTTCCGAGTCTGACAGACGAACTTCTGTTCCTGTGATCTCTTCATTCAAACGATGTTTATTGCCCTGTTGTGGGGCTTTCTTTGCACCTTTTATAACAAATTCTCCTAAAAAATTTAACGACGTGTAATGATTTCTTCTTTAACATGGGTAATAAAGTCTTCTACTTTGAATTTACCCAAATCATCACCTTTACGTGTTCTTACCGCAACTTCATTTGCTTCGACTTCCTGATCACCGATAACAAGCAAATACGGAACACGCTTTAAAGTATGCTCGCGGATTTTAAAGCCTATCTTCTCATTTCTCAAGTCCGAAATGGCTCTAACCCCTGATTTTTTCAATTTATTTACAACTTCTTCGACAAAATCAGACTGTTTATCGGTAATGTTCATCACCACGACTTGTTTTGGTGACAACCAGGTTGGATAAATGCCTGCATACTCTTCTGTCAAGATACCGATAAAGCGCTCAAGTGAGCCCAAAATTGCGCGGTGAATCATAACCGGTGTATGACGTTCGTTATCTTCGCCCACAAAAGAGGCGTCTAAACGACCCGGCATTGAAAAATCGAGTTGTATTGTACCACACTGCCACGCGCGTCCCAAACAATCATATAAAGTAAATTCAATTTTAGGACCGTAAAAGGCACCTTCACCGGGCAATACTTCATAATTGATATCATTTTTGCTTAATGCATCGGCCAAAGCGGCTTCCGCTTTATCCCATGTTGCATCATCACCAACACGCTGATCCGGGCGGGTAGATAATTTTACCACGATATCTTCGAATCCGAATGTTTTATAACATTCAAAGACCATCTGGATACAGCCGGATACTTCGCTGAGAATCTGCTCTTCAGTACAGAAGATATGCGCATCATCCTGGGTAAAGGCACGCACACGCATCAGGCCATGTAAAGAGCCGGATGGTTCGTTACGGTGACAAGAGCCGAACTCCGCCATACGCAGCGGCAGATCACGATAAGATTTCAGACCCTGGTTAAAAATCTGTACATGTCCCGGACAGTTCATCGGCTTAATCGCATAATCACGGTTTTCGCTGCAGGTACAGAACATATTGTCTTTGTACTTACCCCAGTGACCGGATTTTTCCCAAAGTGAACGATCCAGAATTTGTGGCGCTTTTACTTCCTGATACTCATAAGCTTCGGTTTGTTCGCGAACATATTTCTCCAGTTCGCGGTAAATAGTCCAGCCATTGCTGTGCCAGAACACCATACCCGGCGCCTCTTCCTGCATATGGTAAAGATCTAACTGCTTACCGATTTTACGATGATCGCGTTTAGCCGCTTCTTCAAGACGTTTTAAGTAAGCTTTAAGCTGTTTCTTATCCGCCCATGCCGTACCGTAAATACGCTGCAGCATTTTATTATCAGAATTACCGCGCCAATAAGCACCAGCCACTTTCATCAGTTTAAAATACTGACAGAATTTCATCACCGGTACGTGCGGACCACGACACATATCGATATATTCTTCATGATGATATAAACCGGGACGGTCATCCGGGTGAATACCTTCAATAATCTCTAATTTGTAATCTTCGCCACGCGCTGCAAAAACAGCCTTGGCTTCTTCTACCGATACTTTTTTCTTGATAACGCTGTAGTTGGTTTTCACCAGCTCATTCATGCGTTTTTCAATTTTCGCCAGCTCTTCGTCATTGATCGCTACGTCCAGATCAATGTCGTAATAAAAGCCGTTTTCAATGGTCGGACCGATGGCCATTTTAGCTTTAGGATAAAGCTGCTTGATGGCGTGTCCTAAAAGGTGTGCACATGAGTGACGTAAAATTTCTAAACCTTCGTCATCTTTAGCGGTAATAATTGAAACATTAACGTCTTTCTCAATAGGATCGCAGGCATCGACTAACTGGCCGTCAACACGCCCGGCAATACATGCCTTGGCAAGACCCGGGCCGATATCTGCCGCGATTTCCATAATTGAAGTGGTATTTTCGAATTGACGTTGATTACCGTCGGGAAGAGTAATAATTGGCATGCTATATTTCCTCACAGTGATGCTTCCAACCAAAAAGCATTTGTATAGTTATAAAATAAGCTGCGCATTTTAAAGTAATATCAAGCACATGAAAAGCGACAATTTGAGTTTTTGGTAGTGGAAGTCAGGGGGTTGGGGCGCAGGGCGAATTGAACGCAAGTTCAGGTTTTTTATGCGTCAGTCGAATTAAGCTGCCGTTCGGTTTTGGGGCGCGGGCTTTAGCCTGCTGGTTTTGATTTCTTACTTTTTTCTCAATTATAACTCGCCATATTATTCATACTGTGCGGTGCATGAAATACACCCTACTTTTGCTTTGGTTATACCCCGCACCGTTTGTAACTTTATTCATCTAATATTATCAGCAGAGGAGCGCTGCGAATCCTTTTTTTAGTCAACAAATTGAAATAATGCGGGCTAAAGCCCGCGCCCCGAACACTAGCCCGCTATTTCTCTTTTTTCGCTTTTTTTTCAGGGTTAAAATCATTCCCCTTAAATAAACTCATCACCATCTCTTTGTTGCTGGCAAGGTATAAACCTAACTCTTCCAACTGCTGATCATCCAGTGTTACCGTACTTGCACCAAGAAATGCTGCAAGTTGATCTGCACTGTCTAACATTTTGTCGTATGCATCAGCTTCTTTTTTACTGGTGAAGGTCATTTTTTCAACACCTTTTCTTTCTACAATATATTTTATGATTACTGCCACGGTGGCCTCTTTAGAATGTAGTTATTCATGTTTTTTTATACAGTACTAAAACAGCGCTGAAATTGCAAATTTTTGTTAAATACACATTTGTTTGCTATCGTTGACATCAACTACAAGTTTTAATATGAATTTATTCAATGAAAACAATAATCTGCCGACATTGTGATATGGTTTCTAATGTGCCCGCTATGCCCGTAAACTATGTGGCCAAATGCCCGTGCTGCAAACGGAAACTCTATAAAAACATTAAATGCCAGCCATCGACGCTGCTGGCGCTGTCTATATCAGCACTGCTGATCATGATACCCGCTTTCTATTTTCCCTTAATTTCAGTGCATCTATTGGGTATTACTGAAAATACTAATTTACTACAGGGTGCTTTGATGATGCTTGATAACGCTCCCGTTGTCGCATTTGCGGTACTGTTTTGCGCTGTCATCGCACCCAGCCTGTTGATTACATCCATTGCTTTCACCAGCGCATGCTTAACATTTAATTACTACCCCGGAATTATACCGAAAATATTACATCTCACCCACGCGCTCAGGCATTGGTCAATGTTAGAGGTGTATATGATAAGCTTAATGGTCGCGGTGTTTAAATTAATCAGTTATGCGGATTTATATTTCGGTTATGGTTTCTTTTTTTTGATTGCCCTGCTGCTGCTTGATATGACCATCATCAGCAATTACAGCCATCATAATTATTGGGAGCGTTATATTAATGGCAAATAACCCGATAGTCGGAAAAACCGGCAGGGAGCAGGGGCTGCAGTTGTGCAAAGTGTGTGAGAATTATTCTCAATATAAACTACATCCGACCCGCTGCCCGGTATGCGCAAGTCCTATTAATCTGCGGACAAAAAACAGCCTGCAGAAAAGCTGGGCGCTGCTGATAACTTCAATGATCTTCATCATCCCCGCAAATTTATATCCGATCACCTATTTATTAAAAAATAATATACGTTATCCTGACACTATTTTCTCCGGGATACTGAGTTTAGTTGAAAGTGATATGCTGACTATCGCCATTATCGTCTTTATCGCATCGATATTAGTGCCCATTTTCAAAATAGCGGCATTAGCCTTTATCTTACTTGCTGTTCAGTTTAAATGGCGATTTTCACAGAGAACACAACTGCAGCTGTTTGTGATGGTTGACTGGATCGGCAAGTGGTCAATATTAGATCTTTTTGTTATTTCAATCATGACAGCCGTGTTTGATAAAGGGCACTTACTCGCTGTATACCCAGGCCTGGCGGCAACATCATTTACCGTGGTGGTGGTAGCCACCCTGTTTGCCGCACACAGTTTCGATACGCGTTTAATTTGGGATGCTAAAAAATAATGAATGAGCAAGATTCAAATACACAGGCAACAATTGTCAAGTCTAAAGGTATATCACCAGTCTGGTTTCTGCCTATCGTTGCAGGGCTGTTGGGTGCATGGTTTGTGTTTCAGAATATCACCCATGAGAAAGCCACCATTAGCATTCACTTTGAAAACGCGGAAAGCATTATCGCCGATAAAACCAAACTGCGTTACAAAGGTGTGATTGTCGGTACGGTCAAAAAAATCGAACTGGACAAAGAGAGCGGGGTCAATATTACTGCAGAAATTGAGGCGCATGCCAAATTTATGCTGCGTAAAAACACCAAATTCTGGTTAGTATCACCAAAAGCCTCGCTGACATCGATATCCGGTCTGGATACCCTTTTTTCCGGCAGTTATATTGATATGCAGCCCGGCAATGGCGATGACGCGACAGAATTTATCGCCCAGACAGATCAGCCTATCAGCATTCCCGACAATGCGCTGCTGCTCAACCTGCAGAGCACAACGGCAGGGTCAATCAGCGTCGGCACGCCACTCTTCTACAAAAAAATCAAAGTGGGCGAAGTCGTCCGGATTCGTTTAGACAAATCCGGGCAATACGTCAATATTAAAGCCTTTGTAGACCGTCAATATAATCATCTGGTGAAAAATGAGAGTAAATTCTGGAATATTAGCGGGTTAAGAGCCAATATTTCCGCCCAGGGTGTGGATATCACACTGGACAGCATGATCTCTTTTATTGCCGGCGGCATTACTTTCTCATCCCCGGTCTCTGAAGAGCCGCTTAACAGTGGCAAACAGTTTGAGCTATTTGACAGCATTGAAAATAGCCAAATCGGCCTGGCGATAGAGCTAATCACCGATAATATTAACAACTTACCCAAAGGGGCCGGCATTTTATTTAAAGGCCACGGCATCGGCCGCATCACCGATATCCAGTATTCCAGAGAAGAGCAGCATTTTGTTGCCAGTGCATTGATTAACCCGCAGTTTGAAGAGTTAGTTACTGAAGACGCTCAATTCTGGTTGGAGCAGACATCCCTGAGCTTTGCAAAAATCAAAAATCTCGGCAATATCATCAAAGGTGACTATATTGCCTTTAAACCCGCTGCAGAGAGCAGTAAAAAAGCAACGCGGTTTGTTATTCAGCAGAGCGCGCCTCCGGAAGCGCCGGTGCTTTCCCTTGTACTGCTGAGCGAAGATGCAACTGGATTAGCAAAAGGTGCGCCTATTACTTATCAGGGCATTAAAATAGGCAAAATAGAGACAGTCGATTTTGCTGAAAACAGCAATTTTATTGAAATTCACAGCACTATTGACCATCAGTATCAATACCTGATCAATAAAAACAGCCAGTTTTATCTGCTCAGCGGGATCAATTTCAAAGCCTCCTTAAAAGGGTTAGAAGTCCAGTCAACCCCTGTTGAAAATTTACTCTCCGGCGGGATCGGTTTATACAATAAAACAAGCATTAAAAAGTCACAAACCCCAGCGCCCTTAGATAAAGAACAGCGTTTTCGCTTATATCCTTCCAAAGCGCTTGCCAAAGTCGGCCAGAATGTATTCAGTCAGCCGACCGTTATTTCACTGTTAAGCAAAGAGTTACCCGCCGTCAGCGAGGGCTCGCCGGTTTATTACCGGAAGCTGCCGATCGGTGAGGTGAGCGCTTTCTCTATTCATCAATCCGGTTTAATGGAAACCAGGCTGAGCATTAAGGGGCAATATAAACACCTGATCAATGCCGACAGTGTATTCTGGAATATCAGCGGCTTTAATGTCAATGCCGGCCTTTCCGGTATCAACATAGAAGCAGACTCGTTATTGACAATTGCAGCAGGCGGAATTGCCGTCGGCCCGGGCCATAAAGAGATCGACAACAAATACAGTAATGGCAGATACAAACTCTTTGCCAGCCAGGCGGAAGCGACTATTCCGAGCAGCATCATCAGCCTGACATTTGATCACGCCAATGATCTACAAACGGGCAGTCTGCTGCGCCTTAAAGGGATAGTGGTTGGCGAAGTTATCGGTTTAACGCTCACCCCGCAGGGTAAAGTGCGCGCCAGCGTTAATCTTAAACCGGAATTCAGCGCGCAAGTTGCACGCAAAGGCAGCCGCTTCTGGATGGTGCGCAGTGACATCTCCTTATCCGGGGCTAAAAATTTATCCACTCTGGTAACAGGTGCCTATATTAACGTTTCTCCGGGCAAAGGGGGCAGCCAGACATTTTTCAGCGGCGAAGACTCAGAGCCATTGCTTGCACCCGAGCAGGCCGGATTAGCCATTATTTTACTGGCCGATAATGCCGGCTCGACCGACATCAGCAGCCCCGTTTATCACCGCCAGATCCAGATTGGCGAAGTGATGGCCAAACAATTATCATATAATGCCGCAGGGGTAGAAATTACCATCAATATCTATCCGAAATATTCCCATTTAATTCGCAAAAACTCCGTCTTTTGGCCGGCCTCAGGCTTCAACCTGGATGTTGGTATTACCGGTGCGGCCTTGAAGGCCACTTCGCTGAGCGCGTTAATTAAAGGCGGAATCAGCATGAGCACCCCGGATAATGAGCCGTTACAGGCGATGAGTAATGCATTTTCGCGTTTCAGACTTCAGGATGAAATGCAGGAAGCATGGTTAAAATGGAAGTTAGCAATTCCCAAGCCGTAGTTTTCACCTGTGAAGTTATAACTGGGGCGTGGAGCGACAAAGTTTTCAGGAAAAAATTTGAACAGCTTTAGCTGGCCCGCAGGGCGAAAGGCAAGATGCCTGAAGTAATTGAACACCAGTTCAGTGTCATGAGCGGAGGAGCTCTGCGACTCCTGTTTTTAGTCCGCATTGTTGTTGCATCAACGGAGGAGTTCTGCGACTCCTGTTTTTAGCTCGCATTGTTGCTGTTAAAAGATGCGGGCTAAAGCCCTGACTCTTATACACAAGTCTGTAACCATTGGTGGTGTTCTTTATTCTTTTCGGGGCGCAGGATTTATCCTGCAAATAAAGGTAAAATTTAATAAATTTGGTATTCCGCCCTTGACGGCGTGTTACTTTTCTTTGCTCAGCCAAAGAAAAGTAACCAAAAGAAAGGCTGCCCAAGCCATTTTTTTTATCTTGTACTGCTCAAGCACTTTTTAACGCACCATCCCAGACAGTACATCCCTGTACTGGCTGAGATTAGGGAAATCATCCATGATTTTCCTTGCTAAAGTACTTGCTCAATACAAGAAAAATGGATGGGGGAAACGTAGCCAATTTGGATTGGTATCCAAATTCCACAATCATGGGACTTTTGTATAAGAGTCAGGGCTAAGGCCCACGCCCCAAAGAAAAATATAAAAACTAAAAATGCGGACTGAAAAAAGGAGTCGCGGAGCTCCTCCGCTCATGACAATAGACTGTCGTCTAATTCGCTCCGCGCCCCAAAAACCTGAACTTTTCGTTCAACACGCACCATGAATGAAAAAACATTATCAAGTCCGTTTAATTAGCGCACAATTACAGGAACTACAATGCACAAGAACACCCTACTGCCACAGGCGTTTATCGATAAGATGAGCGGCATTTTGCCCGAACAGCTTAATATTGAAGACTTTATAGAGAGTTGCCACCGCCCGCTTCGCCGTGCCGTCAGGGTTAACACATTAAAAATATCCGTCGCAGACTTTCAAAAAAGAGCAGCAGAGCAGGGTTGGATATTAACCGCAATCCCCTGGTGCGCTGAAGGTTTCTGGATTGAAACAGATGAAGAAGCTATGTCACTTGGTACCAGTGCAGAGCACCTTGGCGGTTTATGTTATATTCAGGAGGCCAGCTCAATGCTGCCTGTGGCTGCCCTGTTTCATTTTTTTAACGCAGATGCGCAATCAATGGTGCTGGACGCGGCCGCCGCACCGGGCTCAAAAACCACACAAATAGCAGCAAAAATGGGCAACAGCGGATTGATTATCGGCAATGAATACTCCTCCAGCCGGATTAAAATGCTGCACGCCAATATTCAACGCTGTGGCATAAAAAATGTGGCATTAACCCATTTTGATGCGCGCGTCTTTGGTGACTGGTTACCGGAAACCTTTGATGCTATTTTATTAGATGCGCCCTGCTCCGGAGAAGGCACCATCCGTAAAGACAGATACGCAATGAAAAACTGGTCGCAAAGCGCCATCGATGAGATTGCGTCAATGCAGAATGAACTTATTAACAGCGCCTTTAATGCCTTAAAACCCGGTGGTTTTTTAGTCTACTCCACCTGCACCTTAAGCCATGAAGAAAACCAGGAGATCCTGTTCAATCTGCAGACAGAGCACAGCGATAAAGTGAAGTTTTTGAATCTGAAAACCCTTTTTCCGGATGCCGATAAAACCTTAACAGCACAAGGTTTTTTACATATCTGGCCGCAAGTCTACGATAGCGAAGGTTTCTTTGTTGCCGCATTACAAAAAACCGCCAGCTGCAAAACAGCTAACAACAAGAAACGTCCTGCTAAACTGCCTTTTAAAAAAGCGACTCAGCAGGAGCTGGACAACCTGCTCGCTTATTTTGAGCAGCAGTTTGCTATTAATAAACTGGAGGGTGTTTTGTATAAACGCGATCAGGAGTACTGGCTATTTCCAACCGGCATAACGCCATTAATGGATAAAATCCGCTTCTCCCGGTTAGGAATAAAGATTGCCGAAGAGTTCGGTAAAGGCAGAAAAACCGGCTTTAAAACCATGCATGAGTTCGCCCGCTGCTTTGCCGATAAAAGTGTTAAAAACAATTTTAGCCTCAATGCCGAACAGGCCAATGATTTTTATCAGGGTAAAGATATCCGCGGGGTTGACTGCAAAGGCGCAAGCGGCGAAATTTTTATCAGCTATCGCGGTAATGTAATAGGTATTGGTAAAGCACTAAATGATCGCATTAAAAATAATTTACCGCGGGATCTGATCCACGATAAAAAACTGTTCGAGCGATAGAGTCTGAATATGAGCAATACACAACGGATATTATTATTACTCCTGATCACTATGCAGATCCTGCTGATACTCTTTTTTTTGTACATAGGAAAATCCGCACTGGGTCTGGATATCTTCAAAGATTATTCCTTTGGAGTATGGGGCTGGTTTAAACTGACATTTTTAGATTCGAGTCTGTTTAATTAACTCGTGGTTTTGATGCTGTCTTTGGACGCGGTCTTTAGTCCGTATAAGAAAAATAATAAATTAAAAGATGCGGGCTAAAGCCACGCGCCCCAAAATAACTAACTCACTGAATAACGTACCACACAACCACGCTTAACCATCTAGGGGGGATTTTATCCTCACTAAGCTTGAAAGATTGTCAAGGAATTTGTAGGGTGTGCTCGCCAACCGTTTTGATCTTGCCTTTGGGGCGCGGAGCGAATTGAACACCAGTTCAGTGTCATGAGCGGAGGAGCTCTGCGACTCCTTTTTTTAGTCCGCATTGTTGTTGCATCAACGGAGAAGTTCTGCGACTCCTGTTTTTAGCTCGCATTGTTGCTGTTAAAAGATGCGGGCTAAAGCCCACGCCCCAAAGAAAAATAGCGCAACACAGCTGAATTTCGGGGCGTGAATTAGACAACTGTCTAATATCTGGGGCGCGG
>NZ_JBFGZY010000093.1:0-17243 GCF_041586535.1 Psychromonas sp.
CTTAAAAATTCGTGGCGGCAGGTAGTGCCGACACGTTAAACGCTTGTAAGAGGTTTTAGAAGACTAACGCAACTTAATGTTGCAATGCCTAAACCGTTGACGACAAGAATCACCTTGCTTTAGCTGGGTGAGCTTCAAATAATGCGTACAGTAGTTGTTCTATATAAGTGTGCGATAACGTTCTAGCATTCGCCTCCACCCTAAATAATTTCCTAAGTATTTAGCCCTTGTTTTACCAACGCCTCCTCGCTTTCTTGCTGGGTGAGGTAAGTGGCGCTGACCTTTAAATGATTCGAGAAAAAAAGTCTCATCAGCCTCAACGATTCCTTCTTCATGCTGCGCTTGATGAGTGTTTGCAAACGTTAAAAAGCGGTGACGCCAGAGAAAAGCTGTATTTTCATTAATGCGGCATAGTGCAGCTGCTTTTCTAATACGTAAACCATCAATTAAGGCTTGAGCATAAATCAACCATTTATCCCGTTGACGTAATCGAGCAAGAGGCGTTTTAGTTAACGGGTTACATGTTTTTGAACAAGACGCATACCGATGCCGAGGCGGGCCATGGCTTGAGCCTCACGGTTTGAGTAAAGTTGATTCGCAATGAGGGCAGTGGTGTAAAACTGCTTTAACAGTTAATACTTCTTCAGTAGATATTTCAGTTTGTTCAAGTACTTGGTGAAGTCGTTGACGTTGACTGGGCGACAATAGTTTAAGTTGTTGTAAAAAAGGAGTAAATTGTTGTTCATTCATGAGTGTCACCTTAAAAGTTATTCACACATAAATTAAGTATGGTAGATCTACAACAATTTACTCAGACATAGCCATCTAAAAGCGTCCTGTGCTGCTCATCGTTTACATAGAGTAATTATGCATTGCTTCTCGCGCCTTGCTCAGAAAACAAACATTCCATTGTTTAGTAAATTTTGATTAGCTTTGCTGTTGAGATTTCTTTTCACGAGCTCATAGCATGGATTGTTACGAGTTTCAAATTCACCCGGTGAATGCCTTCATATCATTTTTCCTCCCTGTAAATTTCTTTTGAGTATGCAATAGCAAATGTTGTGCAACGGCATTGATCGACTCACTGTGCTTTGCTGTTTTTTGTCCTCATAACATGAGTACCATAAGGTGTTTTTCACTACGAATACGTAGCAATGTTCCATATCTTGACTTGGCAATCTATAACATAGCGAAACAAACTATCAGGCTCTAATGAACTAGTTACTTTGGCAGCTTTTTAAACTTTTCAGCTTTAATTTTGATATTTAATTGGTGGTGTTTTATTTTGGATTATACCTTATCAATTTAGTATGATATTTGCAGTTGACCTTTTATTTACCAGTTAAATTTGCAATATAGCTTCATTTATAAGCATTTAATTGTTTTTAATGCTTTTTTTATGTGTATTTTATTAATTGATACTGTATATTCTTTTTGATCTTTATATGTCATTGATGTTTTTGTGTGCATTTGTGATTATGATTTGATAATTCGTTCTTAGGGATGATGACTATTATGGAAAATAAAAAGGAAAATAAAATCATGAAAAAAACGATTCTAGCTGTAACGCTTGCTGCTACTTTGTTATCCGGTTGCTCTGCGATAATGGGAAATGAGACCCGCTCATATGATGAATTAAAAGCTGATGGTCAAGCCTTGTTACTAAAGTCTAATGAAGAAGGTTACTCAGCTTCAGGCATACAAGATTTAGAAAAAATTCGCCTGGGTGTAAATTCAGCATTTTTGATTGCAGAGCCTATGTATGAACGTTATACAGAAAATTTATTGAATACGCCTGAACTGGGTAATTTTATGGCAGCAACAGAGGCTGCTGAAAGCGAAGAAGAGAAAAAAGCGATTTATGATGCTTTACCGCAAGAAACAAAAGATAAAGTAGATGCCTACTTGAATTCGTCCATGACACAAGAAGTAATGAAGGGCGCAGCTGAAGTTGCGAAGGTCATATTAAAAAATTCAACAGCATTTTTAACAGTAAATACAACATCAGTGCTAACACAAATCGATTTTACGGATCTGATGGCTGAGAAAGCGCGTATTGCACATACCGCAGATCAACTTGCCTACCTAGATACAACACTTGTTTCTGCATATAAAAATTATAAAGTTATTTCTGCATTTTCTAACGCACAGTAGCAGTACTTACCACCTTACCGATGTTTAGGCATCGGTATTTATTTGGGAAAAGAAAATGAAAAAATTATTACCCGTATTAACTGCCTCTTTATTTTTGGTCGCCTGTCAAACAACCAGCCTAAAAGTTAATTCTGAAGCTGATATTGATGCTAATTCAACAATAGAGAGAGTAAATCGCGATGCTTTGCTGCAGTCTGAAAATATTGAGCTGCCAAGCAACTATGATGTAAAAGCATTTAATAAAATGCGCATTGCAGCATATGTTGAAAACATTCGTTTTGAAAATGATGCTAAAAAAACCGAAATTGATACCGGCATTATCAGTAAACTTTTGGAAAATGAGTTATCGCGTACCAAACGATATGATGTACTGACAAGAAACTGTACGTCCTGTGATTATGAAGTGGCATTCCAGGCTGAAAATACAGTTGCTGCAGGTGCAATTGAAGTTGGTGAAAAGTTAAACCCTGAGTATGTTTTTGAAACCTCTATTGCTTTAGGTTCGGTCATCAAGAAGTTGAATGACCATAACGAGATTATATTCCGCAGCCTAGTCACTACTAAAGTTGTTAACCCTACCACAGGTGAAATTATTCACTCCTTTGAACCAATTCGCCATAATATGCCCGCTAAACGATTTTTTGCTATTGAAGGCAAATTTATGGGGGGGTTTGATTATCGTAAAGCAAACGAGCTGCAGGAAGCTTATAAAGAAGCAGCGCAAAAGGCGATACAAGTCTTAGTTAACCGCACCATGGATTACTACCCTGTCGGTGGTCGTGTTACTAATTTCCGCAATGGGCGTTTTGCCATTAATGCCGGAATTAACCAGGGGTTTGCGGTTAAACAACCTGTTGTTCTTTTCTTAAGTGATGATGGTTTAGATATTCCGATTGCATCGGGTGAAGTAACACCTAAAGGTGATGCAGGATCTGGTGTTCTCTTTACCTGGAAAGAAGATGATGTTGATGCACAACAAGTACAGAAAAAGCTAAGTGCAATGGGTAAAGATTACCTGATACGCAACAAAGTCTATGCGGTATCCGTCGGTACACCTGAAGATTGGAAACTATAATAGCATGCAGAAAATACTACGTAATATCAGTCTTAGTTTACTTGTTGTCACCTCGATGCTTTTAAGCACAGCACCAGCAATTGCCAGCGATCCTATGGATGACGTATTTTCATTACTGGATAGTGGTGGTGGAACGCGTTCAGGTAAGAATAAAGTAGATGGTTATTACGTAGTTGCTATGGGGACGTCGAACCGCTCTTCTGAGTCTAAAGCCTATGAAGAAGCACGACTCAATGCGTTGCGCCAATTAACCGAAATGATTAATGGCGTAACCATGAGCGGTAGCACAACAGCTTCAATGAAAAGTGTGACGGTTTCAGAAGGCTCGAATAGTTCTGAGTTTTCCAGCGAGTCCTTTGTTGATGTCGTGAAAACAAGCTTTAAAGGGCAACTTTCTGCAGCAAAAATGATCAAAAAGGGTAATTACGATGGTGAGTATTTTGTCGCCATCTCTATTGCAGAGTCTGACGTAAAAAGTGTGGGCTCATTACGCTCCTCTGGTAATCAACGTAATAATGGCGGTTCGAATACTATTATTATTGCCACCGACGCCGCCAATCAAAGGATCTCTCAGTTTAACAATGAAGCTAAATCTGTTGAATCGAAAGGGTTAGCATCGATGAAATTGGGGGAGGCTAAATCAAGAGAACAAGCACTGCAAGATGCAATTAGAAATGCAGTACAGCAGGCGCAGGGGGTCATGCTACAGGGTAAGTCAGGTACCTTTAATGATGCATTGGCGATGGCACTTTCAACTAAAACAGAAGGTTATGTAAGCAGTTATGAGATCTTAGATGAAGATATTGAACGTGGTAATTATTATGTGATCATGATGGCGGAAGTAGATTCAGCTAAGTTATTAAATGACGTTAATTTTTACCTGAATGTCTTTAGTCAGCCGGTATTTACGGTTAAATCTGATAACAGCAAAAAATCGGATTGGATCATTGATGAATTAGAGCGCCTCGGTTTTGCTATTAACGATGGTGCAAGTGACGCAACGCATACTTTTTACCTAAAGCAGACACAACACAAAGTTGAAGATCATAAAGGGGCTGCGGGGGTCGAAACCTCTTTGTCGATAAATCTTAAAGATAATGCCAGCGGGGATATTCTTTTCACCGTAACCAACAATCCCCTTAAAACACGCATTTATGTGGAACCAATCAGTCGCGCTCAGCAGGTTTCCGAGCATGTCGCGTATAAACAGATGAAAAACAAGTTGGGTGTTGAAGTTATTCAATCACTTGCGCGTTATGCCGAAAAAGGTGTTGTTTATAACATAGTACTTAATAATGCGAAGCGTACTGATGTTGATATTTTCAAACATGTCTTAAATAGCGGTACTAGTGGCCACGTTGAAACTTGGAATTGGGATAAGAAAGGCAAGGTAATGACTTTGGATTACCGTTTCTCCGGGCCATTAAGTGAAGCATTTGATCAAAGCCTGCAAGAGATTTATGCCACCTTTAAAACTCAAGGTAAAGGGCGCCGACCACATATGAAAACGGTGGATAAACGCAGCGCTGTTTTTGATATGGTGAAAAGTTAATGAAAAAAGTTTTTATTTTTGCATTGGCTCTATTTAGTACGCAGTCGATTGCTTTTGATGCGCGAGAAATCTATCAGAATAAGTTGATAGAACAGCCTACAGGTGTCTATCAGGACTCTGGTTTGCTCTTTTTTGTCGTGAAACAGCCCTGTTTAACGACAAAAAAATATTCAGGAACAAAAGAATCTAAACAGGCTGAGCAGGTATTTTATACGCAGTTAGTTGATCAAGTAAATACGCGTAGTATCTCTTTCAACCCTCAGTCAATCTCTGTTTCAGGAAGATTAAAAGAAGATATCTTTACAGAGATATCAAAACGCTACGATGCAAAAAAAGCAATCTCGCATCAATTACTCTTTGATCGAGATAGCAAAGGCTGCATACGCGAATATGTGCAAGTGGCACAGGCTGAACAGTTTGAAAAAAATAAAATTAACATACCGCAAACAGACATCGACTATGTACAAAATGAACTCATTATTAATGCCTTAAATGAGAAAAAATATGCACGTTTAGGGGCTTATTTCAACTCATTACAGATAAACAAGTTAGCACTGATCTACAATGAATTGAGCCATGATGCCAGTTATCCGTTTGCTATCAGGTTAAATAATGATATTGGCGCTTATAAGGCTTACTGTGTGCTCAATTTTGATTGTAAATCAACAAGTAAAAAATTTTCTGATTATGATTTTAATGCGGTTTTAGCCACAACTTTTGCAGCGGAGGGGGTTATTAACCTTCACAGCCTTAATCCCAGTTTGGAGATGGCAAAAGAGTTTTATTTACGTGCAAAAAACAATTTTGATAAAGGACAAAAGCCACAGCAAATTCTCGATGATTTAACCATTTCTTTAAATGCCAATCCTATTAATGCAGATGCATGGGAAAAACTATCTGCAATATATCGTGCGACAAATAAAAATCAATTAGCACTATTCGCCGTTAACCAATACAGCATGCAAAACGCAACCTCTGTTGAGCCTTGGGTGTATCTGCTAAAGGTAATTGCTGCAACGGATAAAGTTGAGGCAGACAAGCTGCATGTACTATTAATATCAATTTCCGATCATGTGGCGTTATCTACATGGGCACAAAAGCAAATAAAGGACTACCGATGAGCAATACAATAAAACCACTCGCATTAGCTATCACCTTCGCTTTTTCTTCAGTCACTTTTGCTGAAGATTTTATCCCTCAAGAAAATGTACCTGCATTAGAAGCAGTGTCTCAAGCAACGGAGCAACCGTTTAAGCAAGAGGCGTTGATTGAAGATAATTATGTACCCGCTGAAACTCAGGTTCAGGAGTATATGCAAACTAAAGGGTGGACTGAAGGATGGGAAAAAAATAAGAAGCGTTTATTTGTTGTCAATACAGAAACTTTCAATACTGAAGATCCTAGCTACGATGATTCGTTTGTAACAAAACGTTCACAGTACGCGTTGATTGCAACAATGGGAGCAAAAGCAAAAATAGTGGAATTTATGCGCACAGAAATGAGTGCAGTTGACCAAATAACTGCACCGGGTACGGATGTCCATGCCGAGTTAAATAAAAAATATGAAACAGCAGTCAATAAAATTGAAAAGCAACAGCAAAAGTTAGTCAAATTATTGGCTGAAGTTGATGCTGCAGAAGCAGATAAACTACGCGGTGTGACATGGAGCGAACTTTATAAAAGGTACTACGAAGGGTTAATTAAAAAATTGGATGAGACCTACAGTGCCGGGGATATAGAAGCAAAGAAACTGGCAACATATGAAAAAACCAAGAAGAAATATGATGAAGCTGCTATTGAGATGCAGGAGATTGAGGCAAAAGCGGCCAGTATCAAAGGCACCGTTTCTTTAGAGTCAACCAGTGTTGTCGAAACCTTAGCAAAGGCTCCGCTAATGGGCGCTTCCATCCTTTTGCAAGCGGAATCCTGGAACGAAGAGGAAGACGAGTATGAAGTTTCGACATTAATGGTTTGGAGTCCTAAATTAGAGCAAGCGGCAAAGGCGGTTGTGACCGGTGAAAACTATCCACTTAAACCTAAAAATGGGCTGTCTGTTCAAGATTGGTTAAATACACAAGAACTGGCAACCCTGGTTGGACCTCGCCAATATGTAGATAAAGATGGACAGCGTTGGTTCCTTGGCGCCTATGCGATGCCCGTCGAGGGCTCGTCTTCACTTAAACGTAAAAATAAAGGTATTGCTGATCTCTTTGCTAAAAAAGAAACGGCTATGGCGCTTTATGCCGATATCGAAACGCACAAACAGGCGGCAATTGCACTACAGACACGCAGTGCTGAGCAACTTCAAGGTAAAGATAATACCGAGGTGGCTACAAGCTTTGCTGAACAAACCCGGCAGTCCATCGAAAACCGTCCTGTAAGTGGCTTATCAAAATTATTATCTAAAACAATGGTACACCCAATCTCACAGCAAAAAATTCACCTTGTTGTTTATGGAATTTCGGGCAGTAGTGCAAGTGAAGCCTTAAAAATGGAAAGCTCTGCATATCAATCTGCAGCCGCAGGTAATCGTGCTATTCAGAAAAGTGTAGCCGATAAAAAACTACTTGATAAAGAGCTTGTTAAGTCAAATGCGGTAGTCATAAGCAATAAAGAATCGTTGACTGAAAACACTGTATCTAACAATACAGCAAAATCGGTGGTGGCGCATAACAAGGTGAAATCAAACAGTCAGTCGCTTCTTAATGCACCAAGCATTGATGAAGATGACTTTTAAAAGAAAAAAGGAGGGTGCTGGCAGCATCCTCCCTGGTATAGCCAAGCAAAGAGTAAATCAAATATGATAACCCGCTTTATATTTATTGCTGCAATATTAACTTCATTTTCAGCTTTTGCAGTACCCGAATGGACAAATAACCTGCAACCCAAAGAGGGGTATATCACAGGTGTCGGGATTGCTGAAGATATTAGCAAAGCGAAACAGTCTGCAACTGCAGATATTGCTAAAACGCTTTATGCAAATGTGAGCAGTGTTTTTTCTTCAGTAGCCAAAACATCCGGCGATAGCGGTTTGTTAGAAACTTCTTCACAGAATCAAATAGAAAGTAAAGATGTACTGCTTCCAAATATTCACTGGGACAAAATAGAGGCATCCGATGGTATCTATTATGCGCTGGCCAGTGTCAGTAAATCTGAAATTATCTCTTTATACAAAAAGAACTTAACCATGGCGCTTAAGCCTTTTGAGAATATACAGAACAAATCCACACTCAACTTGAATGACTACCTGTTTTTGTTAGAAAACAAAAAAGCGTTGAATATATCTGCTCTGCGAGCAAGTGCAATCGCATCACTTTCGAGTGCAGGGGAAATTTACTATGATCAAATTTATCAGTTGCTTACCAAGCAAAATCAATTTGTTGATTCGGTTTGTTTTAATGTGAAAAAAAGTCACGATCGGATGGCGGATAAGATTTATCTGCCGGCAATTGAAAGTGCTCTGCAATCAGATCGTTTTCAATTAAGTGAAAATAGCGATTGTCTCCCTATTAAATTCCGATCAAAAACAGAACGGGTAGATAAAAAAATAGCACAAGTTTCAATGCAATTGGATATCGGACAGCCGGTTATTGTGAGTAAAGTAATTAAATTTGCAGGAACAAGTTCAGGATCATACAAATCAGCGATGTTTGCTGCGGCTGAAAATTTTTCACAGTATTTTAGCAACCATGGTGGACTGTTAAATAGGCTATTAAATAGCCCTGATAGTGCGATAGAAATTAGTTTGTCACCTTCAGATAAAGTGTGAATGAAGTTAACACCTTAATATAACAAGAGAAAACGGATTGGGAATGGAAAATAATCAGAGAATTGATGAGTTAACAGATAAACTAGAGGCTCTTGAAGAGGAAACTGAGGAGTTCCAGCAGAAATCATTTTTGGAAAAATTCCGTAATTTTGCAGTCACGCTGATGTTACTTATGATCTCTATCGGGCAATGGAATGATACTAAAGATGTTTTATTAAGTGCTTACGAAGAAGTTGTTTCCCGATGGACGAATACTCTCGACTATGAAAAATTAGCAAAATTAAGAGTGGGCTATTCAAGTGAATATGTTGAAAATTTATTGGGTTTACCACAGGTAACTAAAGTTTCAAAACTATCTAAAAACACTATATTTTCATACTACAGTACACCTAAATATATTCTAACAACGGCAGTTACAAATAATCGTTTATCAGGTTTTTCTGTGATTGCTTTAAAAAATGACTTTTATGCTCCCATTGCTTATTTAGACAAAAATTTAAATGAAAGTCCATTAGCCAGTTATATTCCTTCGCAGGAAATGTTTGTTACTGATTTTGGTAATGCTGAATATTTTATTGAAAGTTATGAGCTTAGCCGTAATTTAATGTTTTATGATTTTTCATTGGGGGTCATTAATTACGGGTTGTTAACTGAGAGTTTAAGAGATGAAATTAAAATACTTAATCATCAATTGAATAATGGGGAAGATTTGTTGCTAAGTGATTTATCTATTCAAGATAAGATCCTGCCAAACTATTACTCAGTTTCTGAATTTTCTTCCGAACACATGATGGAATCTATTCTTAGTCGTTACGAAATAGCCGCCTTGTTCGAAGGGTAGGCCCGGAGAAAGGAATCTTGTAGTTTGATGCTGCAATTTATTGTAAATGATCACTCTTTTATTATTTAAGGAAAAATGATGTATAAAAAATGTTTAATCGCCTTTACTTTGATAGGCTCTTTAGCTGCCTGTCAGACGACTTCAAATGTACAAGAGATAAAATCTGCGGCTTGTTTTTTCCCTGATGCACCTGAAAAAGAAGCGCCTAAATGGATATGTGGTATTACCCCTGATGGGGTAGAAATTAGTGCAACCGGTTACTCGAAAAAGAATATTGCGGGTTTGTCGGTCATGAATAATATTGCGAGAAATGATGCGCGTGTTAATTTAGGCCGTCAGTTTGAAGTGAATGTTAAAAGCCTTGTAAAATCAGCGATGGTCGCAAATACCGTTTCTGAAAGTGAAACTGAAGGTGCATCGGAAAATGTGAATGAATATTTTGAAACAGTAACTAAAAGTATTTCCAGCACAACGTTAACTAATAGCCGGATTCTTTCTACAGCAACAAGCCCTGCCGGTGGTTTATATACTTTAGTCGGTATGGATAAAGCGACTTTCGATGCCAATTTCAATAAAGTTATTGAGAAGGCTGAAGCTAAAGATGCGGAACTTTGGAATAAGTTTAATGATAAAAAAACAACGGAAGAGCTGGCCAAGGTATTAGCAGCACTTGGAAAGTAGTTGTTCATACGTAGTTTTATCCTAAATAAAACTACGTTTTTTTATATTTGAGGTTATTTATGAAGTTATATAATGTGTTAACTCTATGCGTTCCATTAGTTCTAATGCCGTTAACGGTATATTCATCAGATGTATTTGACGAGCTTGATGCTGAAGTTGAAAGCTATGCGCACCCTGATGCTGATAAAATTAAAGCCGAATATACAAAATTTATTGCTGATTATCTAAATGAATATGATCAATGGAGAAAAGGATATTTAACTGACTTTGATAACGCTCAGTCTAAAATCATTAAAAAGTGGGGGGATGATGACACTGCCAATAAACAGCGTAATGTTGAATACTCGAAAGATTTAACATCCAAAGCGGTGATCGATTATCAGAACAATGAAGCTGTTGTTGAAGTCCTGGTTGATAGTACTGTATCAACTGAAGAGGCACAAAAAATACTGGCAGATAAAATTGCGCGACTGGTTAAAGATAAAGGGGCAAATATCGCTGAGCTAAGTTCCTCTATTAAAGAAATAAACCCGGAAAATATCACTGTTGAGACGATTGAATATTCAGATCATAATGAAAAAAAAGCCAAAGACGTGATTATTCAGCAGACTGTCAGTTATATGCAGGAGGCGGATAAAAGAGCTGATAAACTGTTAACTGAAAATAGCCGCTTATCTCCTGAAATTATCGAAAATGCTGTGGCTGAAAAGAAAAAAGAATTACAGAAAGAAGAACAGGGGAGGCTTGCAGTCGTTGCTGAGAACTATCAATCTTTACGTCAGCATGGCGATGCACAATTGTCTGAAAACTCAGATTCAATAAAGCCTGAAACTCAAAAAAAAGTTAAATATAAGGTAAAGCTGCCAAAGAATAGTTTGGCTAAACGCGCTGAAAAATATACCGACTTCGCAGAGAGAGAAAGTAAAGAGTTTGGTGTCCCTGCTGCTCTCATTATGGCGATAATGCACTCCGAGTCCGCATTTGATCCAAATGCAAAATCACCTGTTCCAGCATATGGTTTAATGCAGATTGTCCCGCGCACTGCAGGTCATGATGTTAATAAATTGGTGCGTAATATTGATAAACCAATGCAGGCGAAAGAGCTATATGTTCCAGATGTGAATGTGCAAACGGGATCTGCCTATTTGAGTATACTCGATAAACGTTATCTTAAATCCATTAAGAATCCCCAAAGTCGCTTATATTGTACTATTGCAGCTTATAACACTGGGGCAGGCAATGTCGCTAAGGTCTTTAATAAAAAAGGCCAGGGTAATACCCGTAATATAAAAAGAGCTGCGCAGGTAATTAACCAGTTATCTCCTCAAGAGGTTTACGACGCTCTGATGGCGAAACTGCCTTATGATGAAACCAAACATTATTTACAAAAGGTTTCCAGTCGTATTCCGCTATACGAAATATAGACGCGAGCCACAGAAAATGGCCATACTATCCACATAATTAAATGAGCAATGCTATGGGGGAACTACCGTGTAATACTGCTCATTGGATCTCTAGATGGTTTTTCAAGATAATGCTATCGCTTGATTTTAGGGCTTTAAATGTGGTTATTGCAGGGTAATTGCGTAATCTACGGCTTGAACAATTGAATCGCAGGTGAGGTGCGATTCACTCAGTTTATTTTCATCACCCGGTTGATATTTTCCGGTACGCACCAGGCAGGCGTTAAGCCCCGCATTTAATGCACCTTCAACATCGCCATAGATATCATCGCCAATCATTAACACCTGATCTGCAGATAGCTTTGTAGATGTTAATGCCTGCAGGAAAAAATCTTCGGATGGCTTGCCGATAATCATCGCCCGGGTTGATGCGGCAAATTCAATGGCTTTGATAAAAGGACCTGCATCGAGTAGCAGCTGGCCGCCTAATTTAAAATAACGGTTATAGCCAATGCCGATTAAGGGGGCGCCTTGCTGACATAACTGAAAGGCACGATTTAAATTATCATAACAGAAACCCTGCTCAGCATCTCCAATCACCACGGCGTTAGGAACAGTCTGCGGCAGGTCGGAGAATTCGCTTTTGATTTCCTGATGAATAAGGCAATAGGGGCGCAGTTTTTTTTCCTCCAGCCATGCGTGAACCGCCACGGGTGCGGTAAAAAGCTCCTCTTCCTGCAGTTCAAACCCTAAGTTTTTAAGATCGGTTAATAACTGAGTCCGCGTTCGGCGGGAGGTATTAGTGACAAAACGTAATACTAGCTGATGATCTCTTGCTTTTTTGATTGCCGCCACGGCGCCGGGTATTACTTTGTGGCCTTCATATAATACACCACTTAAATCGATAAAAAGTGCTTTTAACATAAGCCATTCTTCCTGGTTAACTGTTTGCATCGCCAGATTAGAACCAGTCTGACCGTTTAAAGTATAGATTAAACTAAGATTTTGAATATAACCGCGCCTACGAATTGATCTAACTGAGGATCTAACTGAGCTGCAAATCAAGGTCAAAGTTGGCGCAAAAAAAAGCGTTAATTCAGGTTAAATATTAATGGGGTTAGTTGTTCATTTAGGATAGAATCCGCCCCATTTTATAACAGTTTGTGGTGAGGAAAAGTTAGTGAATATCGATGTGGCAACTTTGTTGTCAGAAAATGACATATTATTGCTGTTTGTGGTGCTGTCATTAGGTTTATTGGTTGCCAAATTGCGTATCGGCAGTTTCCAAATTGGCAGTTCTATTGGTGTACTGACCTCCGCTATGGTGATGGGACATATTGGCTATACCTTTACCCCGGAAGCATTAAATATTGGTTTTATGCTGTTTATTTTTTGTGTCGGGATTGAAGCCGGGCCCAACTTTTTTGGTATCTTCCTGCGTGATGGAAAGCATTATTTGATACTGGTACTGGTTGTCTTAATCTCTGCTGTCTGTCTTACTCTGCTAAGTGGACATTACCTTGGATTAGAATTTGGACTTTCTGCCGGTTTGATGGCCGGATCTTTGACCGCAACGCCGATTTTAGTCGGTGCTCAAGATGCGTTAAATTCAGGGTTAGCGGTTCTGCCCGCCGGAATTGAATACAATAAAGTGATCAATAACCTGAGTGTTGGTTATGCCATGTCATACCTGATCGGTTTGAGCAGTGTTATTGTATTAGCGCGTTTATTACCGAAATTACAAAAACAAAATTTAATTGATAGTGCTCATGAGATTGCCTTAAAAAGGGGTATTGGAGTAGCAGGAAAAAGAAAAGTTTATCTGCCGATTATTCGCGCTTATCGCGTTGATCCGGAGTTGATTATCTGGACTGATGGTAAAAATCTCCGGGAACTGGGTATCCACCGTCAGACCGGTTGTCATATTGAGCGGATTCGCCGTAACGGTATTTTAGCCAATCCCGATGGCAATTATACTCTGCAGTTGGGTGATGAAATAGCCCTGGTAGGTTATCCGGACAGCCATGCTAAATTAGACCCAAGTTTCCGTAATGGTAAAGAGGTTTTTGACCGTAATTTATTAGATTTGCGCATTGTTGAAGAAGAGATTGTTGTTAAAAGTGATAATGTCGCGGATAAACGTCTGTCGGATCTGAATCTTTCTGACTATGGCTGCTTCCTGAATCGTGTCCAGCGCGCACAGATCGAGATGCCGATTGAGCATGATATTATGCTGTCCAAGGGGGATATTTTACAAGTCAGTGGCGAAAAAAGTAAGGTGCATCACCTTGCTGATAAAATCGGATTTATCTCTGTTCATAGTCAGGTTTCCGATCTGCTTGCTTTCTGTGTTTTTTTTATTGTCGGCATTTTGTTCGGTATGGTGACCATGAGTTTCGGGCATCTTACCTTCGGGTTAGGCAGTGCTGTCGGATTGTTGATTTCAGGCATATGTCTGGGTTTTTTCCGGGCCAATCATCCGACCTTTGGGTATATACCTCAGGGGGCGCTGAATATGATGAAAAATCTTGGTTTACTGGTCTTTATGGTGGGTATCGGCTTAAGTGCGGGCAGCAATGTCTTTGAATATTTTGCCGAATCAGGATTTAAAATTCTGGCCGCAGCATTGATTGTCAGCGTCACTCCCGTGGTCATTGCATTTATTGTCGGTGCTTACCTGTTAAAAATGAACCGTGCACTGCTTATTGGCGCTATTATCGGCGCCCGTACCTGTGCGCCGGCGATGGATATTGTTAATGAACATACGCGCAGTACTATACCTGCCCTGGGCTATGCGGGTACCTATGCGATTGCCAATGTGCTGATGACAGTTGTCGGGACGATCATGATTTTGCTTACTTAACTGCTGAAATCTTGCCGTGCAAATAGGTCACAATCGCAAAGGGCGGATCTCATACCCAGACTGCTTCAGCTGAAAGTCGCTTGGGTATATACCCATGATACTTCAAGATGCAAAGTCAGCAAGGTCAATTGTGCCGAGATGCTAGACATAAAATTGAAGTCTAGTTATTCTACAGAGATATTAACAAAGCAGATTGGTGCAATTTCCCCTGCCCTACGGGGCGCTAGCTCGAAAACCAGTGCTGCGTTGCACCAATCAAAAAGGGAGTAACCATTACCTCATGTTGCGCCTTGCTCTGACTTCCAAGCTCGTACCTGACAAAGCATTTTGAAGTAACATGGGTATAAGTGGATACTTTAAATCTGGATGAAAAAATACTAAAACCCTTTGGTATTATGCTGTTATACCAGCAACCAAAAGGCGCTTCAGGGGAGATTCTAAAAGTATTATAATATTTGCGCTAATCAATAGCCGAGCAGTCAACGTACTGTGTAAATCACAGAGAGAATTTATGTTTAATTTACATCAGTTTTGTAACCTTCAATTCCGCTCTATCAGTTTTGGCCTGTTAATAACTTTACCCGGCTGTACTTCTGTGGCGATCCGGAGCCCGGCAACTTCTGAGCAGCCCCGCACCATATCAACCTATTTTGACTATCAGTTAATTTCACCCCAAAATCAGGCTATGACAATGCAGGGTTTTTTGTCTGATATCGAAAAAGCTAACGTTGTGCTGGTGGGGGAGTGGCATGGTCACAGCGGTATCCATCGTTTTCAGACGGATTTACTGCAGGCAGCAGTTCAGAAGAACTCGAATTTAGCGCTTTCAATGGAGCAATTTACACGCGACAGGCAAGCCGTTGTCGATCAATATTTAGCGGGTGAAATTGGTGAGGCAACACTGATAAAGGCAGCAAATGCCTGGCCTAACTACAGAAGTGATTATCGTCCTTTAGTTGAAGTGGCTAAAGTGGAAAAGCTTGATGTGCTTGCCGCGAACGCTCCAAAACAGATTGTCTCCTGCATTGCCAAAGAGGGGATTGATTATATTAACAGGCTGCCCGAGAAAGAAAGAGCCTGGCTGGCCGAGACCATCTCTCTGAAAGATTCCGCCTATAAAAAGCGCTTTATGGCCTCTTCCCACCACGGGGATGAGCTGCAAAACAGTAAACAATTTGCCGCTCAGGTAACCTGGGATGAAACTATGGCCGAAAGTATTGTGCGCTATTTAGAGAAGCATCCTGATAAGAAGGTGATACATACTGCCGGAAAATTTCACGTGGAAGATGGTTTAGGGATTGCGTCGAGTATTCTAGCCAGAGCTCCACATTTGAGTGTTGTGATAATAACTCCCGTTGATGCTGGTAAAAAATTAGAAAAAATGTCCGGAGATTACCGCTTACAGGTTCTCGGCTTACCGCAGCAGTTTGTCAAAAATGAGAATATGATAGCATCTTTTAAGACCCTTTCTGAGCGTAATAATAATTTACTATGTATCAAATAAATAGATGATACGCGTATTCAGCAGTGTTTATAAGGTTCTTTAGCGACTTAATAGGTCATGGCCTTGTTGCTCTGTGAGTGCCAGTTGTATCTCTTGTAATTTAACTTCCTTTGCTTTCAACTGCCGGTTTAATTTTAAGATAGTTCTGATCAGTTCAGATTTTTCCAAACCCGCCAATTCGTTAACTTCGTAGCTGTGACTCAGTTCATCAAGAAGAGATTGCTGCTCTACCTCTCTATTTTGCTCTGTTTTTAGCTGCTTATTGTTGACTGAAGCTTTCCGTTGACTGGTAGGTGCTATCGATGAGATCTTCAAGTGTTTTATTAATGGCACGGTTTTTTGCGATCTTTTTAAGTTGCCTGTCGGCTTGTATATCCAAATTGAAGGTGAATGATTTTTTGCCATCATTACTGCCCCTTGATTTTTTACTGCGCCATGCCTTAAACACACGGGACCGCAGTTCTCTGCCTTCAGCTGTTTTTCAAGTATACTCACATTGGCAACATCAACACCTACTCCATTTGTAATCTGGTTGAGTTGCGGCGACAACTATCCTGACACCGGGGGGGACTGTGTAAGATGATTTTTTAACCAGCAAGTATTTGTTGGGTTCCACAAAATTCTTTCGCTTTATAGCCTGCGACAGTTGCCATAAAAGTTTCTGTTTAACAACCTCAGGCAGCTGAAGGGGACGTCTCTATCCCGTAAATTAACCCGTTAGCGTAATTATATGCTATTTGCAGTGTCATTAAGTGATGCTACGAAGAGCTAATGCAGGTTGTTTTATAAGCATTAAAATTGACAATAATTTTCTATTCTTAGGGTCTGTTGATCTTTCGAGATTGTTTTTGCAGCAGTTTGTTGGTTCTTTATACAAGGCAGAGCCTGCGTAGTGTAGTTATTCTACATAAACAGGCGATAACGCAGTAGAAAGAGCCAACAAGCGCTGCTCGAAGGGGTCGGCTAAAAGCGTTTTACTCTTTGTTGCGAGGTATTTACTTAGAATGACTAAGCTACACACCTCGCGTCGCGATTAAAACGCTTTTATCTGGAACAAAAATCAACCGCGAAAGATCAACCCTAGTGAGATTACTTAATGATATCGCTTAGTGGTTATTTATCCAAATGCATTTTAACCTGCTGCTTTAAATGTGTTTATTGTTAAGTGAATTATTTTAATTTGAATTTTTAACCTTACTGATTTAGTTTATTGTGATTTTATACCAATTCCGATAATTAGATGATCTATTTAGCCGTAGAAAAAATGGATGAAAGCAAGGCATTGATTGCAGTAACTAGTTGTTCTAATTACACAAAATCGTATGGAACGATTTTGAACAGCTTTAGCTGGCCACAAAGTGGTGAAGAACAGGACGTTCTGAATCAAATCAATAACAAAGA
>NZ_JBFGZY010000094.1:0-16901 GCF_041586535.1 Psychromonas sp.
ATCTGTTTAGGCGTCAGGAAAAATAAATGAAAGCGAGGCATTGATTGCAGTAACTAGTTGTTCTAATTGCAAAATCAATAACGAAGCTAGCATTTATTTTAACAAGCATAAATGATCAGATAATTAATCTGATTGGTATAAATGTGTATGCTCAATACAGTTGTTGAATGAGCTTAAATTGGTAAGTCTATGCTGCGTTATTTTTTATTGTTATTTATCCTTCTGCCCTTAATCGGCTTCGCTGAAACCCGCCCTAAAATCGGCCTTGTCTTGGGTGGTGGTGGGGCGAAGGGGGCTGCACATATTGGTATTTTAAAAGTACTGGAGAGTAATAATGTACCGATTGACTTTGTTGCCGGTACCAGTATCGGGGCTTATATTGGCGGTCTGTATGCCTTGGGGTATAACGCGCAGGAGATTGAAGAGATGATGTTCAGTGTCAACTGGGACAAAGGCTTTTCAGATTTTATACCGCGTCAGGACCTGCACTATGAAGACAAACAATTAAGAGATGAATATAACATTAATCTTAGGGTTGGTTATAGCGAAGCAAAAATTAAAATGCCCAGTGGTCTGCTGCTCGGTCAGTCTGCTTTTCAATTACTTAAATTTTCAGCAGGCTCGGTCGGTGAATTTACCCATTTTGATAATTTACCTATCCCTTATCGCGCAGTGGCGACAGATATAGCAACAGCTGAAGCCGTAGTGCTTAATTCCGGAAGCCTGGTTCAGGCGATGAAAGCATCATCTACCGTACCCGGGGTTGTCTACCCTACTGTGATTGATGAAAGATTGCTGGTTGATGGCGCAATTGTCAACAATATGCCGGTGGATGTTGCCAAGCTAATGGGCGCTGATATTGTGATCGCCGTTGATATTGGCTCCCCTTTATTAGATAAAAAAGATATTAATCTCACTGTCGATGTACTGGATCAGTTGTCCAATATATTAACGATAAACACCACAAGAAGACAAATCGATCTGCTCGATGAAAAAGATCTGCTAATCCGTCCGGAGATCGATCAGTTAAGCACCACAGACTTCTCCAGAATGTCTGAGGCACTTGCCCTGGGTGAGAAATCAGCACTGGAAAATATTGATAAAATACAATCTCTAAGCGTCGATGAACAGCAATATGCTGAGTATAAGCGGCAAAAAATAAGCAGAAAAGAACAATGGATAAAACAACTATCAAAACCAGTTTATGAGATTCGCTATGAAAATGATTCCAAGGTAGAGCTGGATCTTATAAAGCGTCAACTGGGCATCAATATTGGTGAGGTGGTCAGTAAAGGAGCCTTAGATGCGGCTATTTCACGTCTTTATGCATTAAATCGATTTGACGCTGTAAATGTTGAATTTATTGATAAAAAAGCCGGACGTGTTTTAGTGGTAAAAACCAGAGCAAAGTCATGGGGGCCTAATTATCTGCACTTCGGTTTCAGCTGGCAAGGCAGTCATTCCACTGATTCGCAAGTCTCGCTGGATGTTGCTTACCTGCTTACCGATATAACGGACAATGGCGGACAGTGGAAAAATGAGCTCTCTTTGGGATGGGAGTCGAAAATTGCGACTGAGTTTTATCAGCCCTGGGACAATCACCATGATTTTTTCAGTCGGGCGCGTATTGAGTATAAGCAGGACAAATATGCACAAGGCTTATTTTCACAGAATCAGCCCAGACCGGAAATAATCAACTCCTATGGTCTGGCCAGCCTTGGGCTGGGTTATCACTACACGCATAATGGTATTTCTGAACTGGGGCTGCTCGGGGAAATAGGTAAAATTGACTTTGAAAACAGCGAATACCAGTCTTTTGATTATAGCTCGTTGGGGGCCTATCTATCCTTAGGTTTTGATGATCTCAATAGCATCAATTTTCCGACCAGAGGTAATAAATTATCTCTGGATTTCTATTTGCGCAATGATCAATACGATCAGACTTTTCTGGATAATTCAGAAGACAGTTCACTTGAAGTGAATCTTGACTGGCGGGGAGCTATCGGTGTAGGAAAGCATACACTTGTCGGCATATCCTCCTTTGCAACGGTATTGAGCGATAATGATTTTACCATTCGTGTTTCAGAATTGGGTGGTTTTTTAAACCTGTCCGGCTATGAAAAAGATGCGATTATTGGTGCGCATAAAGTGTTTGCCGCTGCTGTTTACCAATATGATTTAGGCAGTAAAATAGCCGGTAATAGCGGCTTGCCTATCTATTTGGGAACAAGTTTGGAAACCGGCAACGTATGGGGGGTAAATGATAGCGTCGATCTGAACGAACTAATTACCTCGGGCAGTTTATTTTTAGGGACTGATACCAGTTTTGGTCCGGCTGCGTTGGGCGTCGGTTACGGGATAAGCCGAGGTGACGGAGTCGGTAATGAAATTCAGCTGTTTTTCTCGCTGGGTAAAACCTGGTAAGCGTTGCTGAATGCTTTTTATTTCACAGTGAGGCTTATACCCATGATACTTCAAGATGCAGAGTATTTTGAAGTAACATGGCTATAAGAGACTATTATCACTCTCCCAACTATGTAAAAATAGTTATTTCCGCATTAATGTATTGTTTACCCTAACTGAAAATCTAAATAAGAAGAAAGATTATGAATTTATCAATTATCAGAGCAGAGTTATTAGAAGCTGAAAAAGTTTTGCAGGCATTTATCGCCGATCAACAGAACTTAAAAAATATTGAGCAAGCTGCCACTTTGCTCGCAGATACGTTTAAAAAAGACGGCAAAGTGCTGGCTTGCGGTAACGGGGGATCACATTGTGACGCAATGCATTTTGCCGAGGAGTTAACCGGGCGATACCGTGAGCATCGTCCTGCATACCCGGCGATAGCTATTTCTGACCCGAGTCATATATCCTGTGTCGGCAATGATTATGGTTACGATGCAATCTTTGCGCGTTATTTAGAAGGGGTGGGGCGTAAAGGTGATGTGTTATTTTGCCTGTCTACCAGCGGTAATTCTAAAAATATATTAACAGCAATTGAAACTGCTAAAGCAAAAGGGATAAAGATTATTGCCTTAACCGGTAAAGACGGCGGGAAAATGGCGGGGCTTGCCGATGTGGAAATCCGTGTCCCGCATTTTGGTTTCGCAGATCGAATCCAGGAAGTGCATATCAAGATTATCCATATTTTGATTTATTTAATTGAAAAGAAAATGGCTTAACAGAGAGTAGGTTTTTAAAATGTGTGAATTATTAGGGATGAGTGCCAATGTACCTACCGATATCTGTTTCAGTTTCAGCGGCTTGGTAAAGCGGGGCGGAGAAACCGGTCCGCATAAAGACGGCTGGGGAATCACTTTTTATGAAGGCAAGGGTTGCCGCAGTTTTAAGGATCCCAACCCCAGTTGTGACTCGCGCGTTGCCCAGTTGGTTAAAGAGTATCCGATTAAGAGTAAATCGGTGATAAGCCATATTCGCCAGGCGAACAGAGGTGGGGTCAGTTTAGAAAACACCCATCCTTTTGTACGTGAGTTATGGGGAAAAAACTGGACTTATGCCCATAATGGGCAATTAACCGGCTACGAGGCGCTGCCGTTGGGGCGCACGCTTCCCGTTGGCGAAACTGATAGTGAGCGTGCTTTTTGCTGGATTATTGACCAGTTGTATTTGGAGTATCAAAGTCAGCCGGAAGATATGCAGGCCGTATTCCAGAAGGTGGCTGGTTATGCGGATCAGCTGCGTGAGATGGGCATCTTTAACATGTTATTAAGCGATGGTGAATACGTGATGTGTTACTGTACCAACAACCTTACCTGGATAACACGCCGCGCCCCCTTCGGTAAAGCGCAGCTAATCGATGAAGATATGGTTGTTGATTTCCAGAAAGAGACTTCTGACACGGATGTGGTTACCGTCATTGCTACACGACCTCTAACCAATAATGAGCAGTGGTACAAAATGCAGGAAGGTGAATTCTGTGTCTTCCATTTTGGAGAGCGGGTGCTTTAATCAGCGCCACTTTTTTAATAATCTTAACGCCTTAACGCAGAAATATGCGGAAATAGCGGTATTGTATCGATTTGCTTATCCGCGCTGAGATTATTTAGGCTGATTCTTTAAAGGATATTGTGATCTGTTCTTCATTTCTCACTTCTTATTTAGCTTGTCAAAAATAGATCAATGATCCTGTACGACTATATGTTTATAATCCTATGTTTATGTTATAAAAAGATATATTAATGAGATAAGAGTGCGGGTATTAAACCAGCGCATCTTTCTCATCGCGCCTGCAATACAATCAAAAATTTTAAAATAGCATCAAATTCACGGGGTGGTCATGTAAATAAGCCTGCGGGCTAACGGCATTTTATTCTTTGCGCCGGAACGCTGTAATTTGGTGAACTGAATAATAAAAGGCTGCTCATCGACAAATTAGTTGGCTCCATTAAACATAAAATAAATATTAGAGGTATAAACAATGAATATAGTTTGGGCAACGAGCGAGGCGGCACCATACGCTAAAACGGGAGGATTAGCGGATGTATCCTATTCACTACCTTACGCGCTGGCAGAAAATGGACATAATGTTTCCGTCTTTATGCCTTATTACCCGCAGGTTATGGCTGAAAAATGCGATGATACCGAGGTCGTGGGTGAACTGCTGGGCGTACCTTTAGGCGATGGCAATGAGGAATGGGGACAGATCAGACAACATAAAATCAATGAAAACCTTTCATTTTACTTTATCGAGCATCATAAGTACTTCGACCGTCCGAAACTATACGATTGGGATGGGCAGGAATACACTGATAATGCAGAACGTTTTATCTTCCTGAGCCGGGCAATAATGCAGGCTGTACTGGCACTGGATATTAAGGTTGATGTGCTGCATGCCAATGACTGGCATACTTCCCTGTGCAGCGTCTATTTAAAAAGCTCTCTCTACAACGGATTCGATAATTTCAGCAAGACAAAATCAGTCGTCACCATTCACAACATTGGCTATCAGGGGGTATTTCCCAAATCCAACCTTTTCTGGACAGGACTTGGCTGGGATTATTTTAACGTGCATTGCCTTGAATTCTATGATCAGGTTAACTTCCTGAAAGCAGGTGTGATGACGGCAGATATGGTCACCACCGTTAGCCCGACCTACGCAGAAGAGATCCTCTCTCCTGAATACAGTTTTAATCTGGAACAACCTCTCCAGCACAGGGCTGTACAGGGCAAACTACGTGGTATTATAAACGGCATTGATATCCAGGAGTGGAACCCTGAAACCGACAAACTGATCCCGCATAATTTCTCACATACTGATTTAACCGGTAAAGCATTATGTAAAATGGAACTGCAGAAGGAATTTGGTCTGGAAGTTCGAGCTGATGTTCCGCTTTATGGTGTGGTATCAAGGCTCGCAACTCAAAAGGGACTGGATGTCTTTATCGAGTGCATCGATAGCATGTTGAAAGAAGATGATGTGCAGTTTGTTATTATTGGCTCCGGAGAGAAGTGGCAGGAAAACGCGTTAGCTGACTATGCCAAAGCCTACCCGGGCAAATTCGGCGCTTTTATCGGTTACAGTAATAAAATTGCCCACATGGTCGAGGCGGGGGCTGATTTCTTTGTTATGCCTTCAAGATATGAGCCTTGTGGACTTAATCAGATGTACAGTATGAAGTATGGGACTGTGCCTATCGTAAGATCAACAGGTGGCCTGGAAGATACAGTAAATAACTATTCTGCTGCAAATATCGATGCGGCAACCGGATTTAAATTCTACGATCTCTATCCGGCTGCGCTAAGAGATACAATGCGCTGGGCGGCTTCTGTATACCGTAACGATAAACCGGCATTTGCAAAAATAATTAAAAACGGTATGACCACTGATTTCTCCTGGCATCACACGGCAGAAGAGTATGAAGAGCTGTACCAGCATGCTAATACCCGCTTTTGATTCAGTTTGCCGTAAACGAAACTTGATTACTTAATTAATCCACAAAGCCTCAACAACTGTCTGTTGAGGCTTAATTTGCGCGACTTAGCAACCTTATCTATGAGCTTAATTCTGTTTGTTTGAAACCTACTCTTTAACAAATGCATCAATAATGGCGCAATCTGAATGCGCATCCCCATGACACAAATCGGTAATCTCTTTCAAGCTGTTTAATAATGCCTGTTGTTGTTCGATACGCTGCTGCAATTCTACGATTTTTTGTTGTGCGATGGCTTTTACCTCGGCGCTACTGCGGTGTTTATTTTCAGATAACAACAATAATGCTTTACTCTCCTTTAAGTTAAAGCCCGCATCTTTGGTTCTTTTTATAAAATGTAACTGTTTGATGATTGCTTCGGGATAATAGCGGTAATTGTTTTCACTGCGTTGCGGTGAACTAATCAAACCTATCTGCTCATAGTGGCGGATTGATTTCACCGATAACCCGGTTTTTTTGGCTGCCTGGCTGATTGATAACATAGTAAATACCTGATAATTCTTAAAGACAACGAATGCTCTTAATAATAACGCCTGATTTTGCCGAAGCGCTCTTTTTTTGTTGTTTAATAAATTGCTAATATATTGGAGCTATATTATACCATTGAAAAAAGAGGTTCTATTTTTCAGCTTATGTCGGTTCAATATACAGTGTAAAATCTTCGCTACAGACCATTTAGAGAGCAGTTTTATCTTTTCTGAGAGCGCTTGCCGGTTAAAAAATCAGCTGAAAAATCGTTTCAGCATAAAATGATGTCAAGTTTTTGTTATATTTGAATAAAATTGAGAGCTGTGTCACATTTATTTGGCAATCATAATGTTATTTATTTATTTCTTTAATAACAATTACATATGAATGAATATTCGTTTTTCATTGTTATCTTGTATTTATCAACTCTTAAGATTCACAAATTTTGATGATTTTCTGCATATTTCAATACGCTATCGACTAGTGTAGATTTTAGAGTTGTAGCTGTTAGTAGCCAGGTCTTATTCAGGCTTTTTATTGGCACTCAATCCAGGTAAATATAGAGTTCATCACACTCATCTGGATTGCTGATATACAAACGCGACAGATAATTATTAATTAGGGTTGAAGAGATGAAAAACTATACGAACGAAGAAATTAAACTGGCTGTTTACAAGCAAAATGATGAGCAAATCATCGCAACGCTGACGTCATTAGCGGCTAAAAATGAGCTTGAGCAACACGAAGAAGTTGTAAGATCTTGTTTGCGCGATGTCCTTGCAGAGCGTCACGGTCCTTCTGAAGTTGAGCATATTGAGACACTGATCGAAAAGAAGATCGTTGCTTGATAATGCAGTGGAGTCGGGTAATGTTTTTTATATTAAAAATGCTACCCGATTTCTACCGGCCTGAATCAACTTCTGTTATCAACACACCATAGATAGCACTCGTTTTTTCATTTAAAAAGCCAAAAATAAACTTCTATAAGGCTCTCAGTTGCATTTAGTCAACCACAGCCGGTAGTGTGCCTGTTTTTATCAAACAAATTCCAGTCGTTTAATCCCATATTTTTTCAATTTAGACATCAGTGTTGTCGGCTTTAAACCGAGTAACTCTGCTGCGCCGCCATCACCGTAAACTTTACCCCTGCAGTGTGTTAATGCTTGTTCTAAATTGTTTTTTTCCAATTGTTTATGTTGCCGTGCGCTCATTAAATTGCTTTGTAGATGGCGGTTAACGGGGGAATTATTTTGCTTCTCTTCCTTGGCTAAAAACTCAAAATTAAGTTTGTCACTCTTAGCGAGAATGACCTGACGTTCAATAATATTTTCCAGCTCTCTGATATTGCCCGGCCAGGTATAGTGCTCTAAATACTGCATTTGCGCTAAGGATACTTTGGGTTGGGGTTGGTTAAAGCGTAAACAAATTTTATGGACAAAGTGCTGCACTAATAGCGGCAAGTCATCTATGCGTTCGCGTAGCGGAGGCGAATGAAGCGGAAATACATTTAATCTAAAGTATAAATCTTCTCTAAACTTGTTTTGCTCAACTAACTGCTTTAAATCTTTGTTGGTTGCTGCTATTACCCTGACATCGACATTTCGGGTAGTGGATTCTCCTACACGTTCAAATTGCTGCTCTTGTAATACTCTTAATAGCTTACCTTGCAGTTGCAGCGGGATTTCGCCAACTTCATCTAAAAAAATAGTAGCCCCATCTGCTAATTCAAAACGACCCAGTCTGTCTGAAACTGCCCCGGAAAATGCCCCTTTGACATGACCAAAAAACTCACTTTCAAATAACTCCGCCGGGATTGCCGCACAATTGACTCTGACCAATGGCCTGCCTTTACGCTGACTGACTTCATGAATCGCCCTGGCAATAAGCTCTTTACCTGTACCCGATTCTCCTATTATCAGCACATTAGCATCGGTTGGGCCGACCAATTCTATTTGATGCACCATGCGTTTAATTTTGGCACTCTGGCCAATAATCTGCTGATGATTAAAATCTGCGTTTATTTCTTCTAAAAGATACGCATTTTCCATTTCCAGTCGGCTTTTCAAGGCATCGACCTGTTTCAGTGCCTTTAATAATTTAGCCTGAGTGCGCTTACGCTCGGTGATATCGCGAAAGATAACCACTGCGCCGATAAGTAAACCATTTTCTGTTACCGGCGTGCTGGTGTACTCAACCGGGATAGGTTTTCCCTCTTTTGACCAAAATACTTCATCATCTACGCTATGAATTGCACCATCGTGAAAAGCACAATAAATTGGGCAGTTATGAACATGGTAATCACTGCCATCCTGATGTGAATGATGGATAACGTCATGAATTTTTTTGCCCATCAGTTCAGATCTTTTCCAGCCTAAAATTTGTTCAGTGGCCAGATTAACAAAAGTTGTATTACCTTGTGAATCTACACCATAAATACCATCGCCCACGGCGCTTAATAATAATTGGTTTTGACGTTCTATCTCTTCAAAAACAGTTTCATTTTTATTCCAGTGGAAAAAACCGGATTGATAATTCGCTTCCGTGACCGCTTTAAAATGTCGTCCGAAAGTAACGAAGCTATTTTCACAGCTGAGCAAAATATTAGCTTCCATTTGAACCGCATTGACTTCTATATGTGTGTTTTCACCTGCAATCTGTATGCTTAGTTCACTGCACCACGCTTCCCCCTGTTCGATCACCTGCTGGGTAAACAGCAGCAGTTTATCTATACATTCCGGGAAAAACTGGGTCACGCTATATTCAGATAAATCCATTTTTTCCAGCGCAAACAGTTTTTTGGCCCGCTGATTGGCCGCCAGCACCCGATTGTTGACCGGGTCAATTAATAACATTGCCGTGGGAGCGTGCAAAAATAACTGCTTTAACATGGTAAAGACCTCTACATTTTTAACTCTCTAACTACTTACAATTATCAAGCTGCAATTATTAAGCCAGAAACGAAATATCGTTGATAAGGCAACGGTAAATCGTTGCAAACGAAATATCGTTGTTTATTGAAACTGTTCAAATTAACTTTCAGCTTATTTAAAACAAAGGCTTACAAAAAAAATATGAGTTGGCACGGTTATCGCTTATAGAACATTAAGGTTGCATGATGTTTATCAAATGAAAAATTTGTTAAATATAAGTTAGTTAACTGTTGCACCATCAGTGATCAATTTGCTTTGAATTTTGTTCCAAAATACTACTTTGAGGAAAGTCTTATGAAAAAAATAGCAGTAACAGAAGCGATATTTGCGATTAAAAATGAAAAATCTTTAACTTGGGAAAGTATTGCCGACGCCGTTGGTATGTCAACAGTTTGGACGACCTCTGCCTGTTTAGGTATGAATAGCTGCCCGGAGGAGGTCGCAGATAAGCTGGTTGAATTTTTAGGCTTACCTGCGGGTGCAAAAGCGGCGTTGATGGCCTACCCAACTAAAGAGTGGGACAAATCTATTCCGCAGGATCCATTGGTTTATCGTTTATACGAAGTGGTGGGGGTTTACGGGGAAACCTTAAAAGAAGTGATTCAGGAAAAATTCGGTGACGGCATTATGAGTGCAATAGACTTTTCCATGGAGGTCGATAAGGAAGAAAACCCTAAAGGTGATCGTGTGCTATTAACATTAAACGGCAAGTTTTTACCTTATAAAGCCTGGTGATATCAGTGCAATATAATAGTGATAAACAAACTAAATTTTAACAGTGAGGATTTTTTATGTCTTATATCGAACCCAGTGAGTTTGTAACAAAAATGGTAGATACAGGTGAATCAAAAGTTTACATGTCAACCAAAGATACTTTTATTCGTGCATTTATGGCTGGCGCCATTTTGGGATTGGCGGCCGTTTTTGCCATTACCGTAGCAACAAAAACAGGCAGCCCGATATTAGGTGCCTGTCTTTTCCCTGTTGGTTTCATCATGCTGTATTTGATGAAATTTGATTTATTAACCGGGGTGTTTACCCTCGTGCCGTTGGCCTTATTTGATAAAAGACCCGGTGTTACGTTTTCTGGGGTGATGCGTAATTGGGGATTGGTTTTTCTCGGTAACTTCGCCGGTGCACTCACCACCGCGTTTTTTATGTCCTTTATTTTAACCTATGGTTATTCAACCGATGGGGGAGCGATTGCCGCCAAAGTCAGCAGTATCGGTGAATCCCGAACTTTAGGTTACCAGGAGCACGGTATTTCCGGCTGGTTCACTATTTTCATCCGCGGCATGTTATGTAACTGGATGGTTTCGATGGGGGTTGTCGGGGCAATGATCTCAACATCAGTGGGCGGTAAAATGGCTGCGATGTGGATGCCGGTAATGTTATTCTTTTTCATGGGTTTTGAGCATTCAATTGTGAACATGTTCTTGTTCCCATTCTCTATGATTATGGGGGGAGAGTTTACCGTTTATGATTATTTATTATGGAATGAGATCCCGACCGTTTTAGGCAACCTTGCCGGTGGCTTATTATTAGTTGGTTTACCGCTGTATTTCACCCATGTGAGAACATCACCTGAACGTAAAATTGCTTAATTATATTTGGCTCCGTTGATTATGGCGCGGAGCCTGTTGGTTATAAATTTTGACAGGAATTAAACCGTGAATCTGCCGCTTAAGGTAACTATTGGACAGGCTAGCAGTAAAGGGATTAAATCTGTAAATCAGGATTTTATCGGCAGTTTGATACCCAAAGAACCACTACTCAGCAGTAAGGGCGCTGTACTTGTAATGGCTGATGGTATTAGTTCCAGCAGGGTAAGCCAAATAGCCAGCGAAAGCGCGGTTTCAGGTTTTTTAGAGGATTATTACTGCACGTCAGAATCCTGGTCAGTTAAAACATCGGTACAAAAAGTCGTCAAATCAATCAACTCCTGGCTGTATGCGCAAACGCGCAACAGTCCGTATCGATTCGAAAAAGATAAAGGTTATATTTGTACTTTTAGCGCATTGGTGTTGAAGTCGAACAGCGCGCACCTTTTCAACTCTGGTGATACACGTATCTACCGTTTATCCGGCAACAAACTGGAGCAATTGACTGAAGATCATCGACGAGTTGTCTCCGCTGATGTGAGTTATTTAACCCGGGCACTGGGCATTGAGCAAACGTTTGAGATTGATTATCAAAGTCAGCAGATAGAAAAAGGCGAGATATTTATTCTGGCAACCGATGGCGTTTATGAATATATTGCAGGCCGGCAAATCGTAAAGATCATTGCAAAAGCAAACTCTTTAGCAACGGCAGCAACGGAAATAATTGAACAGGCCCTGGCGTCAGGCAGTGATGATAATTTAAGTTTACAAATTGTACGCGTGGAGCACCTGCCGGATTATCAACTCGATGAGGTACAGCAGTTGACCATGCTGCCATTACCACCGAACTTAAGCGCTCGAATGCATTTTGATGGTTATGAAATTCTCCGGGAAATCTATATCAGTAGCCGCAGCCATCTGTTTTTAGCCCGTGATCTTGATAACAATCAAACCGTGGTGCTCAAAATCCCTTCCACAGAGTTACGCCATGATAGGCAATATCTCGAACGCTTTATGCTGGAGGAATGGATTGCAAAGCGTATTAATAATCCGCATGTTGTCAAAGCAATAGCCGCAAACCGCAAACGTCATTATTTATATCTGGTCAGCGAATATATTGAAGGCATATCACTTAATCAATGGATACTGGATAACCCGAAACCTGACCTGGAAAGGGTGCGAGCCATTGTTGAGCAGGTGGCGAAAGGTTTGCAGGCATTTCACCGTCAGGAAATGCTCCATCAGGATCTGCGCCCTAATAACATTATGATCGATACTGCTAATACAGTAAAAATCATTGATTTTGGCTCAACTTATATTGCCGGGGTGACTGACTGTAAAACAGAAGAGGGATTGCGCGGTACTATGCGCTACTCTGCACCTGAATACTTTTTAGGGCAGAGGGGGACGCAAGGCTCGGATATTTATGCGTTAGCCGTAATAACCTATCAAATGTTATCCGGGCGCTTTCCCTATGGCGCTGAGATTGCCCGGGCAAAAAGTGTTGCCGCCCAGCGCAGATTAGTTTACCGCAGTGTGACTGATGATGATGCTGAATTACCGTTATGGGTAGATGATGCCCTGCAGCGGGCACTACAGGTAAATCCGTTAAAACGTTATACAGTTCTGTCTGAGTTTATTTATGACCTGCGCCACCCCAATCCAAGATTTGTAGCCAAAACCAGGCCGCCGCTGATGCAGCGTAATCCGACCCGATTTTGGCAAAGTGTCAGTTTTATTTTATTTTGTATTATCGTTGCGCAGCTGCTGTTATAACGTGGTGGCAAATACCTCATAAATAGCACTTGCTTTTCCATTTAAAAAGCCCAGAATAAACTGTCTGTAAAAACAGGTGTTTATTTTGTCTGATATTATTAACCCTAAAGCACGCAAAATTATCCATGTTGATATGGATGCGTTTTATGCCTCGGTCGAGATGCGGGATAATCCTCACTATAAAAATATTCCCTTAGCTATTGGCGGTCGCAGCGAGCGTCGGGGGGTACTGTCAACCTGTAATTATATTGCCCGTGAATATGGTGTCCGCTCTGCCATGCCGAGTTTTAAGGCCAAAGAATTATGCCCGGATTTAGTGATTATCCCGGGGCGAATGCAGCATTATGTCGAGATATCCAAAAAAATCCGGGAGATCTTTTTCCGTTATACCGATCTTGTCGAGCCATTGTCGCTTGATGAAGCCTTTTTAGATGTCAGTGACTGCACGCTGTTTCAAGGCTCTGCCACCTTTATTGCTCAGGATATAAGACGTGCCATTTTTGACGAGTTAAATTTAACTGCTTCAGCAGGTGTGGCGAACTGTAAATTTCTGGCTAAGATCGCTTCAGATGAAAATAAACCCAATGGCCAGTTTGTCATTGCGCCGGCACAAGCAGCGGAGTTTATTAAAACACTTCCTTTGAAAAAAATTCCCGGTGTTGGCAAAGTGACACAGCAAAAACTCGCCCTGAAAGGTTTGTTTACCTGCCGGGATGTACAACAATATCAGGCAGAGTTGTTGCTCGCTGAATTTGGCAAGCAGGGGGAACGATTACTTGCATTTAGCCGCGGGATAGATAATCGTCCTGTTGAGCCCAATAGAGAAAGAAAGTCTCTGGCAGTTGAGCATACTTTTTTAAAAGATCTTAGCAATGAAGAACAATGCATTAAGAAAATGGCCGAACTTTATAACGAGTTGAATAGACGCTTAGAACAAGTGCTTGCTGAAAAGATGATCGTACGGGTTGGGGTCAAGGTTAAATTTTCTGATTTTACCCAAAAAACAAGCGAGCGGAAATCGACGGAATTATCTTTCTCCCTCTTAGAAATACTCCTGCACCATCTGTTAGTACAAAATCCGGATAAAAGAATCCGTTTATTAGGGGCTTCGGTCGGTTTGGAAAATCGGGTCGGACAGGAACAATACGCGGTGCAGTTGAGTTTTATGGATAAAGGGTTTAGTTAATGCAACAAGTGATAGTTATTACCGGTGCAAGTGCCGGATTGGGCAAAGAGTTTGCTTTTCAGCTGGCTGCGCAAGGATTTTCATTATTATTGATTGCCCGTCGCCAGCAAAACCTGCAGCATATTCAGGCGCAAATTTTACAGCAGTACCCTGAAATTGCCGTTTTTTATATTTCATTTGCAGTTTTTGCTGTGATTTTAGCTCTGCCGCATTCTATTTAATTAAAGCCCAATATTGTTAATACCATCATAAATAAACTGTATCGCCAGCGCCGCCAGTATCACCCCTAGGAAGCGCCTTAAAATTTCATCACCGGTTCTGCCGATAATCTTCTTCAGGTATTTTGATAGCAGAAAAAACACAAAAGTCAGTGCCAAAATCGAGATGATTGCCAATGAAACGGCAATGCTGGTGGCTGTATCCGGTGCCTTTGAAAACAGCAGAATACACAGGGTCAGGGTACCCGGTCCCGCGAGCATCGGAATTGACATGGGAAATACGGAGATATCGGTTTGTATATTGGTCGCGGTAAACTCCATCTTTTGCGTGATCATTTTAAAAGCGGTATAGAAGAGCAATAATCCCCCTGAAATGCGCAGTGAGTTGATATTAATGCCTAATTGAGCAAATAATGCTTCACCATAATTGCCGAATAAAATCAGCGTGGCAGTGCTGATTAACACGGTTTTGACTGCCATTTGGGTGCGGTACTGTTGATCGTCGTTAGCGGTTAATGAATTAAAAATTAAAGCCGCGCCAATCGGGTCAATAATAACAAACAGGGCAGTGATGGCATGCAGGTAAACGGTGATATCCATGTTATTCCTTTAAAAGTATAATGTTGTAAACTGGCAGGAAAACGTCAAGCGGCTGCTTTGAGCTTTCCGCTAATAAGATTCATGGTGATGATTTAGCGGATGGTCCGCAGGTACACAAGGCCACTACAAAATAAAATGTGCGACAGCTGCTATTACCGGCAAGGTTACTAAGGTTCTTAAAATAAAGATCATAAATAACTCCCCGAGATTAACAGGTATTTTGCTGCCGAGTAATAAAGCACCGACTTCACTCATGTAGATCAGTTGGGTAACCGACATGGCTGCGATAATAAAGCGGGTGATATCGGATTCAATCGAGGCTGCTAAAATTGAGGGGATAAACATATCCGCAAAACCGACAACAATGGTTTTAGAGGCTGTATCTGCTTCAGGTATCTGCAGTAGTTCTAATAAAGGAATAAAAGGCAGGCCCAGATAGTCAAAAACAGGTGTGTACTCGGCGATAATAAGCGCCACTGTACCCATTGCCATTACGACGGGAATCACTCCGAAAACCATATCCAGCACATTTTTAATACCGTCTTTAACGGTTTCTTTCACAGTTGATGCATTGGCTGCCCTTAATAATGCCAGTTCAATTCCCCATGACAAAACATTATGCCCGGCTGGTGTTTTTTCATCATCTTTATCTCTTGTTGAACCATCCAGATAGATATCTTTTTTCCAGCGCAGAGGCGGTAATTTCGGCACGATAATCGCCGCTGTTATGCCCGCTAAACAGACGGCAAAGTAGAATGGAATAAACAGATGCTCTAGTTGCACCTGGGAGATAACCACTAAAGAGAAAGTGATCGACACTGCGGAGAAAGTGGTGCCGATAATGGCCGCTTCACGTTGCGTATAATAGTGTGCTTCATATTGTTTGCTGGTCATTAAAATCCCCACACTGCCATCGCCTAGCCAGGAAGCCATACAATCTATTGCACTGCGGCCGGGCAGATTAAAAACCGGGCGCATCACCTTGGTTAACAGGGTGCCGAATAACTCCAGCAGGCCAAAATTTAATAATAGCGGTAATAACATGCCGGCAAAAATGAACACACAAAATAAAACCGGCAGTAAATCATTTAATACCAAAGCACCGGTAATATCTGAATAGATAAATTTCGGACCAAGTTTAAAAAAGGTCAATAAAATAAACAGTGCGCCGAACAAGCGGGTAGCAAACCACAGTCTGTTTACTTCAAATAATGATCTTAAAAAGAGACTGCGTTGAATTTTTTGTATTTTAAAAAAGCGGTTGATAGTGGTGATGAGCGCTGTGGTGACGACTGCGCCAGTAACCATTGCCGTTATCCAATCAGATAAAAATGTCTGTAACGCTTTGGCGGCAATGGCAATAGGAATAGTAATGTTGCCCAGATAGCTGATCGGCGTCATAAAAAGTAAGATGCCGATTAATGACGGAATAATAAAAGTCAGTATAGTTTTGAGGGAATGTGATGTTGTAATTGCCACTGCTATTGCCTTAAAAAGATATCCATAAAGGAGGGGGGTAAACCACTCCTAAAAATTAAGCGCGCAAGGCTACGCGCTTTAAGTTCCGATGTAAATCGAATAACCACACTTATTCTCTTTTCAGGGGGCTGCAACAAGTTGTCGCGTTAAACACCTGCATCGCCTCGGTGTTCTTCGTGGTAAATGTGCTGAATAGTTGCATTAGTTAACCTCAACTCTGGATAAGCGACATCCCTCAACACCGCTCTTTTCGCCCCTCTCTGCGTTAAGTTTGCTTGTAATAGCCGGCTATTACTTCACAAACTTGCCTTGATAGGAACAAAAATCCCGGCATTGAGCGCTACCTGAGTCAAAAAAGAGAACTTCATCTATTATGATGCCCTCTATCCAGAGTTGAGGTTAATTATTATTATTTTGAAATAAAAAGCTACTTATCCGGTCTTAGTTACTTCACGGTTAGTTATATCTTTTTAATAGGAAATTTTATGCAAAATTCAATGAGTTCAGATGTGCAACTTCGTTTACAGTGGAGTCTTCTATCGCTTCGCATCGGCGTTTTTATTGTAATGGTAATGTGGACATTAGATAAATTTGTTAATCCAGAGCACAGTGCCCGTATTCTTGAACATTTTTACGGCATCAGTGGATCATCTAATACCGTGCTGTATGTGTTAGGTGGTATACAACTCGTC
>NZ_JBFGZY010000095.1:0-16585 GCF_041586535.1 Psychromonas sp.
CTTAAAAATTCGTGGCGGCAGGTAGTGCCGACACGTTAAACGCTTGTAAGAGGTTTTAGAAGACTAACGCAACTTAATGTTGCAATGCCTAAACCGTTGACGACAAGCATCACCTTGCTTTAGCTGGGTGAGCTTCAACTCTACTCACAAGGTGCGATGTGAATAATCGCCAACCCGCCAAGGGATGTTTCCCGGTAGTTTCTGTGCATATCCTTACCAGTCTGCAGCATGGTGGCGATTACCTTATCCAGAGAGATAATAGATTTACTGTTGCGTTTTAATGCCATACGCGAGGCATTAATCGCTTTCATTGCCCCCATCGCATTACGTTCGATGCAGGGAATCTGCACTAAACCGCCCACCGGATCACAGGTCATGCCGAGGGAGTGCTCCATGGCAATTTCAGCCGCCATGCAGATCTGCTCATTACTGCCTCCGCGAATTGCGGTTAAACCCGCCGCCGCCATCGAAGATGAAACGCCGATCTCACCCTGACAACCGACCTCTGCGCCGGAAATAGAGGCGTTCATTTTATAGAGCATACCGATCGCCGCCGATACGCCAAGAAAATCCTGAAGTTGTTTAGTATCCAGCTCATGAATAAATTTATGGTAATAGTTTAATATCGCCGGAATCACCCCGGCAGCCCCATTGGTAGGGGAAGTGACCACCTGTCCGCCTGCTGCATTTTCTTCGCTGACCGCAAAAGCAAACAGATTCACCCAGTCAAGAATGGTCATCGGATCGCTGTCAATTGCCTGGTTTGCTTGCAATGTTTTCAGCAATGCCGGTGCCCGGCGCACGACGTTCAGCCCCCCCTCTAGAACCCCTTCACTCTGCAGGCCACGCTGCAGACATAAGGAGATTACTTTCCAGAGCTGCTCAGTTTTTTGATCAAATTCCGCCTGGCTGCGAATCTTAAGTTCATTTTTGCGCATTAACCCGCCGATACTCAAGCCGTTTTTCTCGGCTTTGGCCAATAACTCTTCAGCGGAGTGAAATTCAAAGGGCACTTTATTGCGGCTTGGTTTTTCACCTTCTGCGAATTCTCCTGCGGTTTTAATAAAGCCGCCGCCGATGGAGTAATAGGTTTCACTGCACAGCACTTTGCCGCTGACATCCAACGCGCTAATGGTCATACCGTTTTCGTGCAGGGGAAGATTGGTAAAATGAAACTGAATCTGCTGATGCGGATCAAAGTCGATGGACATGTTGTCTGCAAGGGGCAGTTTTAATGTATTGTGAACCGCTTCAAACAGCTTGTTGGCCGTTTTCATTTTAATGCTCTCGGGCTGAAACCCCAATAAGCCCAATAATACCGCCTTGTCGGTATGGTGCCCTTTGCCCGTCAGCGCCAATGAGCCGTACAGATCCACTTTAATTTCGTGAACTGCCGGCAATATCTCTTTAAGCAACAGGGTAAACTGATACCCCGCAATCATCGGACCGTTGGTATGAGAGCTTGACGGGCCGATACCGATTTTATAGATATCGAAAATTGAAAGCATGGGGTATTCCTGAATAGTGTTGACTAACAAAGCGGAACGCATAGTTAGTAAAAGAGTGTCCCGAATATGCATGGAAGTATGAGTAATAATGAGGCTATTTTCAAGGTCGGGTTTGTAAAAGCCTACAGCAGATGGTGCACTGGTTTGAATTTTATAAATCAGCCGGAATGATTAAATTTTCACATTAAATTGAGGTGTTATTTAGAGATACGCTGTCATAATACTCGGCTGAACGTTTATTGAGCGTCTGAAAAACAAACAGCTCAAACAACATTAATAACAGTGGGTCTTTAAGGGAATAAAAATCAGGTTTTTTTATGGAAAAAAATAAAGGTGTTACGCTCACTGAGCTGCTTATTGTTATTGCGATTATCGGCATACTGGTGGGCATTGCATTACCCTCCTATCAGACCCATATCCAGAAAGGCAACCGCGTTGCTGCGCAGCTTGCCCTGACCAAAATGGCACAGCAGTTTGAACGGATCAATGCGCGTCAGGGGGAATATCCGACGGGTACGGACGGAGAATCGGTGATAGATGGCATCGCTGCGAGCGATGGTCCGGATAGTTATACCTTTGCATTAACTGATGATGCAGTCGACACCTTTACAATTACTGCGACCCCTGTTGTTGGTGGAATTAATGATGGTGATGAGTGTGGGTGGCTCCGTATCGTTCAGACAGGCGCAACAACATCTAAGTTATCCGGTAATTGCTGGTAGTTATATGAAATATTCTTCAATGAAAAAATCACAGGGCCTGACCCTGCTGGAACTGTTAATCACCCTAGGGGTCATTGTTATTTTAGCCTCAATCGGTGTGCCCAGTTACAGTACTTTTATGGCCAATGAGCGTTTTGCAACGGCGAGCAATGAGCTTTATAACGCCTACCGTTTCGCACGTGATGAAGCGATAAAAACTTCGACCTCAATGACCTTGGAGTCTAAAGGTGGGGATTGGAGTAATGGTTGGCAGGTGGCACACTATAGCGGTTCGGTGGCTACTGTGCTGTTACTAAGCAAAATACCCCATTCAAGTATTGATATTTCTGGTGCTGCAGTCACGGTCATGGGGATGGGATCATTATCTGGCGGTGCTGCAACATTTTCGATTTCGCTTACCGATGCCGATAAATGCAGCACTCTATCTGTGTTATCAAGCGGGCAAAGCGAATTATTAAAAGATGAGGTTTGCCCATGAAACAAGCTGAAAACGGATTCACCTTGTTTGAAGTGCTGGTATCGATGTTTATCACCGGGGTGGCTTTATTGGGGCTCGCGCAGCTGGAGGTGTATATCTTAAAGTCATCGCAGTCCAGTTTTAACTATACGGTGGCGACGATTCGGGCGAACAGTTTTGTCGATGCCGTGTGGGCGGATTTGTGTAACGCACAAAGTGCGTCGACCGGTACCTATACAATAATTCGTAATAACTGGAGAAATGAGATCTCCGCAGCTGGTATGACTGTGGATGACAATAATCCGCCTGCTGCGTATGCTGCTAGTGCAGCGGTGACTATTAGTTGGAGCGATCCACGCTTTTCCGAAGCGGCTTCAACAGAAAATAATAAACTGACTTTAACAGCTAGATTTCCTGACTGCGAATAAAGAATATGCAATCTAAGCAATTGAACTTAAAAAACAATAAAATAGGTCAGGGCGGTTTTACCCTGATCGAGCTGATGGTCGCTATGGTGATCAGTTTAACCCTGATCTTTGCCTGCACCGTGCTGTACAGCTCACTGAAAAGCAGTATTAGCACGGCTCAGGAGCTGGCCAAGGCACAAGAGTCATTGCGGGGAGCATATTATTTGTTATCCCGCTCAGTGCGTCATGCAGGAAGTGTTGCTGTGGGTACTAGCGGCGCATTAATTACTACCTATGGTGCATCTCCAGCAAGTGGCGATAAGATATACAGTTGCTTGGGGAATGATGATAGGGTGTCAGGCAGTACTGATACCTACTGGTCAGAAGACAATGATTTGTATTGTGATGATGAAATTGATAAGCAAAAGATTGCATTAGGTGTAACCGGTTTTACATTTACAACAATCAGCCATGCTAACAGTACTGGCGATATTATTTATGACGGTGTAGAGGTAACCATGGAAATAGATGGAATGCCCTCCTCCTATGCTGGCGGGCTGACGTTCACCTTAGCCTTACGACAAAAAGTATTATTGGAATTAGCTGATTAATAAGTGAAACAAATATGGAGTAGGGAAGTATGAAACAAACAGGATTTGTACTGGTATCTGTGCTTATTATCACCTCCATTACCAGCATACTGGCATTTTCACAAATCAAAGAGAACCTGCTCCAGGAGCGGATCGGCGGCAACCAGCAGAAAGAGATCAACGCCCGCCTCGCGGCTGAACAAGGTGTTATTGATGCCTTTAATGCTATAAAAACGGGTACTTCAAGTTCGGCGATAGCGACGACACTTGGTAAGAGCCCTCATACTAACCAGGCCGGCTCTACCTTACAAAACATAATGTGGAATGAAACGGACAATACCTTTTCTTTTGTGAGTAAAGGTATCTCCTACGATGCCACTGCTTATTTAAAAACAACAATAAGAATCACTGAAGAGAGTAGCAGTAGTCTTTTTAATGATGCAGTTGCGGGCTGCGAAGCGGTTGAAAATACTGGAAACGGAGTGATAGATAGCTATGACTCTAAAGAGGGTGTCTATAATGCGTCTTTGAAAGACGGCGCCGGCAATGTTTTGACAGACGCCAAAGGCGATGTTTTAAAAAATAAATCGGGAAACGCTAATGTTACAACCCTCAATGATGGTGCTGATATTAAGCTGACAGGTGGGGGAAAAATCGATGGGAGCCTAACCTCTAAAGGTAATATTGAAGCCGGCACCTCATCGGCAACTAGCATAACGGGTGATATGACCGCCGCCGGAAATATAAAACTTAAGGATATTACCAGTTCGGGGAGTATATACGCAGGTGGTAATCTCGAATTTGAGAAATTAACGGCAACTGCCCCAGGCATGGCAATTACAGCTGGAGGGGATATTAAGAACGGTAAAAACTCTATTGTTACTGTGGACGTTACCTATGGCGGTGAGAATCAAGCTGATGATTACTTCGATTGGGGGGCTCCGACTAGCGGTATTGCTCAGCCGTCTATTAACCTGGGAGATTGTGATCCCATTGGGATTGCCTCGGTGGTGGAGAGTATTAAGGAGCAAATAAAAATAAAGAAAGATGCTGGCGACAGCTTTGGCTCCCCTCTGTCTTCCGGCAGTGAATTCATATTCACTGAAGATTCAGTATCAGCCGATGGAGCCGTAATCGCGGGCGTTTCATCAAGCACATTAGATGCATTAGGTAAGGCAACCTGGATGGGTGCACTGGATGAAAACACCAAGGTGTTGATTATTGAAGACAAATTTGACTCCACCGCTAAGAAAATTACGATTGACGGTAATGTCACGCTTGTGGTGACGGACGATATTGTTATAAAAAATTCTACATTCTCATTTAAGAATCCGGAGACAAGTTCCTTAACTATTATTACCGACGGAAAGATTGATATTGATACGGGTACTAATTTGTTCAGCGGGGCAAGCGTTAACCTTGAAGGAAATGTGCCGTTGACCATTTATTCCTCTCATACGGGTGCGGATGCAATGAAAATAACCGCTAATGCCGCTATATATGCCAAACTTTATGCCCCATTGGGTGATTTAAGTTTGGGGGGCGGCGCTGAGATTATGGGGGCGGTACGCGGTAAAAAAGTGAAGGTAAGTTCTGGCACGTCAATTCATTTCGATGAGGCATTGGCAAGGAGCAAAGATGTTATATTGGAAGGCGCATCAACTCAATATACTTCCGTTTATTATCTTTATAACGACTAAAAGAGAGCAGATAACCATCAATCAACAAGGCCTGTTATCAGGCCTTGTGAGCATTTAATCAATGCGTTCTTAGTGATTAACATCTCGATAAGCATTTTTAGGGCGAATAGTTTTGCTACAGTAGTGTGGTAGAGGGAACTATGTAATGCACAGCGTCTGCCCGCACTCAGACTCAAATCAGCTGTAATTGCCAAATTGGATAAGGTGGCGGCTATGACTGAGGAAAAAATACAAGACAGATAAGTTTAGCGGCAATGGCAATACTTAATATTGTGATGATAGTAGTCGTCTGAATGGGTTTACTGTTTTTATGAAAATAACCGGTATGCCAGAATCAATGAAAACCACCGGTAGCTTTGCTGCTGTTAGCAACGAAGATTTTACCTTTAAATTAACCTTACGGGAAAAAGTATTATTGGCCGTCACCCAATAATAGTAAATGGGATAGATATGACAGAGGGAAGTATGAAACAAAAAGGGTTTGTACTGGTATCGGTGCTTATTATCACCTCCATTACCACCATGCTGGCATTTTCACAAATCAAAGAAAACCTGCTTCAGGAGCGAATCGGCGGTAACCAGCAGAAAGAGATCAATGCGCGACTGGCGGCGGAACAAGGCATTATTGCTGTATTCAAATATATCAATGACCTGAATCAAGGTGGAGAATCCAATACAGCGATTATTACTGCGTTAACTGATGATTTAAATAATAAAACCGCACTTCAGGGGGAACATTATATTATTAAGATCGACGAGGTAATATCTGGTACTACCTCGACTTACAGATTGATTAGTCAGGGTAGCCATCTAGGTGCTGTCGCATATTTAAAAACCGAAATAGAAACCATAGAAGAGAGTGGTTTTTTTAAGGATGCCGTTGTTGCCTGTGAGGGGGTAACGGTAGGGGGAAGTTCAACAATTGATAGCTACAAAGGAGGTACTTATAGTGATGCCACTAAAACTAACAATGGAGACGTAAAAGTGATAGATGGTGAGCTTTCCTTGGGGAGCGGTAACGATAATAACAGTAGTAATAGCAGTAATAATAGCAGTAATAATAGCAGTGATAACGGTAACAAAGGAATATATGGGAATGTTGCAGCAAAAACTATTGTAGGAGATCGGGACTTCATAAAAGGGGATGAAGATCCAGTTGAGGGGTACGTGGGAAATTCTGATGAATGCGATCCGGCAGTGATAGCTAGTGTGATGCCTACATATGTTGGTACGCCAGCTAGTTTTGCTGCAGGAAATGGCACTACAACAACTTTTGACGGAATTAATTCAGCTGGTGGAGTTTCTCTCCTAACAATGAATACGTTAGAAGGAATGAAACCTGTTTACGCTTTTGATAACTTTTCTAGTACAAACAATAATAATGTTATTGAAATAAGTGGTGAGGTTATTTTTTACATCAAAGGTAATATGACTATTAGAAACACAACCTTTTCTCTCGCTAATAGTAATAGTTCTTTAACTATATATATTGATGGAAATATCGAAGTGAATACTGGAAGTAATGTTTTTGCAAATGGTTATGTAAACAATGGCATTACTCCGTTAACGGTATATTCTTCTAATTCCGACGATACAGCGGTAACGCTTGGCGGTAATGGGCAAATATATATGAATCTCTATGCACCTAACGAAACCGTTTCTTATAATGGTACCGGTGCTATTTTAGGGGCATTAAGAGGAAAGTCCATTGACATTTCAGGGAATGGTAGTCTGCATTACGATGAAGGTCTTGGCGAAGTTGGCAGTTCCACTGACCCTAAAAGCTCATATAAAGCAGTTTATTACTCTTACGAGTAATTACGGCGTCCTTAAAAAACGCTTAATAAAAAGCGGGTTGAATAAATAAAACCTGTCTTTTAACCTACAATCACCCCCTTATTAGCCAACAACATCTCCCTGATGGTTTTCAGGGCTTGCCCCTGATTGACCACCTTCCAGGCTAAATAGAGGGGCACAATAGGCTTCTGCGCTTCAACCTCCAGCACAATTAACTCTCCCTTCTGCAGGTAGCTTTCAATGCGCAAACGCGGCAGAAAACCGCAGCCGATACCGGCGCGCTGCGCTTTGATCTTATATTCAATACTGGGCACATAAAAATATTTATCTTCACTGATCACCGAGTGGGTCTGAGTTATCCAGTTTCGCGCCGTATCGTGGGCGATCACCGCGCGGTGCCGGGCAATCACTGCATTGCTTAAGGGCTGCTTCTCTCTGCTCAACGGATGGTTTGGACTGACCGCAAATACCAGTTCGATATCGCCGAGATGGGCGGTGCGTATCCCTTTCTGTTTGGGGATCTCACCGGAAGCGCCGATCATCAGGTCGATTTTATCCTCCACTAACGCCTCCCAGGCGCCGTTCATCAGCTCTTCGCTGATATCCATCTCAATATTCGGGTGTGATTTTAAAAAGTCGTTAAACAGCGAAAAGATAGAATCGTTTTGCAGAATCGAGCTGATCGCAATATTTAACTTCGGCTCCCAGCCGTTGCTGATGGTTTGGGTTTTTACCGTCATCCGTTCCACCGCTTCGAGGATCAGCCGCCCCTCGTTAAGCAGATTCTTACCCGCTGGGGTTAATACCGAGCGTCGCCCCTGTTTCTGGAAGATGGTGACCTGCAACTGCTCCTCCAATTTCTGCACGATATAAGAGAGCGCCGACGGGACTTTATCAAGCTGCTCTGCTGCAGCGGCAAAACTGCCGCGTTTGTCAATGGCATCAAGTACGGTGAGGGCTTCAAGGGTGATCGGTAACGGCTGCATAGTTGGCTCTTTGGATGTTGGTTATTGTTCAAATAATTTGAACAAATCAGCTTAATTTAAGCGCTTATTAAATAATAAGCAATCTCTATACTGATAAGGAACTGCAAATAAACAGATTAAAGGGGGGTGAAGATGGGCTTAATTATTAAAGGCAAATGGGGAGACCAGTGGTATGACACGCAAAAAAGTAACGGTGCTTTTATCCGTCAGGAAAGCCAGTACCGACATACTATTTCTGATGCTCCCGACAATCAATATCAGCCCGAATCCGGGCGTTACAATCTGTATGTTTCGTTGGCCTGCCCCTGGGCACACCGCACTTTGATTTTTCGTCAACTGAAAAGCCTAAAGCAGCATATTTCGGTCTCAATTGTTGAGCCGGAAATGCTCGACAAAGGCTGGGTTTTTGCCGACCCGGGGGATGATCTGTATCAGCTTAAGCACCTCTTTGAGCTGTATTTAAAAGGTGACAAAAATTATCAGGGGCGGGTGACGGTGCCGGTATTATGGGATAAAAAAACCGAGACTATTGTGAATAATGAATCCAGTGAAATTATCCGTATTTTCAATAGTGCTTTTGATGGGTTAACTGGCAATCAGGAGGATTATTATCCGCAACATCTGCGCAGTGAAATTGACCGAATAAATAGCAGGATTTATAAGTATATCAATAACGGTGTCTACCGCGCCGGTTTTGCCACCACACAGGCAGCTTATGAACAAGCCCATGAAGAGTTGTTTATGGAGTTAGACCGGCTGGAAAAACATCTGGCAACACAGCGTTATTTAGTGGCGGGGCAAATTAGCGAAGCGGACTGGCGCTTGTTTACCACCTTGCTGCGTTTTGACGCTGTCTATCACGGTCATTTTAAATGCAATCGGCAAAAACTCAGCGAGCTTGAAAATATCAGCGCTTACCTGCGAGAGCTATATCAGATACCGGGGGTGCGTGAAACCGTGAATATCAACCATATAAAAAACCATTATTACAAAAGCCATCTTAATATTAATCCGACCGGCATTGTACCGGCGGGGCCGCGGTTAGATTTTAGCGCAGCGCATAACCGTGAGCTTGTATCACTTGGCATCAATTAGAAATAACAGGGTAAGGTAAATTATGTTGAAAGTTATCCCTTATGGCGAACTGGGCAGATCGGATCTCGGCTGGTTACAAAGCCGTTTCCATTTCAGTTTTGCTGAATATTACAATCCCGAGCGCATGGGATTTGGCAAGTTGCGTGTGGTGAATGACGATATTATCAAGGCCGGTTACGGCTTTGATCCGCATCCGCACCAGAATATGGAAATTATCAGTTATATTCGCAGCGGTGCCATTAGCCATCAGGACAATGCCGGTAATAAAGGGGTGACTAACGCGGGTGAAATTCAGGTAATGAGCGCCGGTAGCGGAATAATGCACTCTGAATATAATTTAGGTGCACAGCCGTTAACCCTTTACCAGATCTGGATCCGCCCGGAAAAGCTGAACGTCACACCGCGCTGGGAAACGCAGAAATTTCCGGTGAAGGCGGTGCGTGATCAGCTGCCATTATTGGTGTCGGGCTTTGCCGGGGATCAGGGGGCTGCTTTGTTTATTTATCAACAGGCGCGCATCTTTGGCGGACGCTTGGAAAAGGGCACTGAAATCAGCCATATTATTCACGGGCAAGCTTACCTGTTGGCTTCCTATGGGGAAATAGAGATAAGCACGCTTGCTGATGAAAACGTAAGCCTTCACAAGGGAGATGGACTTGAGGTGACGGAAATCAAAGAGATTAATATTAAAGCGCTGCAGGATTGTGAGCTGCTATTGATTGATGTTTAGAGCTTGCGTTGAGCTGTAAGAGTTCGGAGCCAGAGCCTGATATACAAATAATAAGGGGCGAAGGATAAGTCCTGCGCCCCAAAGCACGTTGCCAGCTTGGTTGACAATATCCAACGCTTTGCGTCATAACGAAATTTAATTCGAACAAAAACCTGAATATAGAAGACAAGCTGCGAGCATAGATACCCGAGCCGTTGCGCATAACGCACCTCGGCCGGAACAATATTTATCGTTGTTTTTTAGCAGCTGATTTTTTCGCCTGCTGGTGCAGTTCATAATCAAACTCATCGGGGAAGAATATTAAGCCTTCATTATTCTGATCCGGGAAAACCACCACAGCTAGCTCATCTTCTTCTAGACCGTGCGTCCAGCGGTTATGCCATTTTTCCAATGAGATAGCTTCGGCTTTGCAATGTGACCACTCCTCGGTCGCCCAGGCCTGGGCAAACTCTTTGTTCGGCCAGACAGGGACACAATCCTCCTCTTCGGTATTGAGCATCACACAACCATGTTCATCAACCAGCAACCAAATTTGTGCATTGTTAATCACCTCTTTCAGTAAATAATGATAACGCTGCTGGGCATCATATTGTTGAATTGTGCGGATCTGCTGCGGATCTAAGCTGTTACTCATTGTCGGTTTCCTTTTTGCTGCAAAGATAAGTGCAGAATAATTGAAAATGTTGTCGCTGTCTGCTTTATCTGTATTTTGAGCAGATCAAAAAGGACCGTCGCGTTTATAAATATAACTGCGGCTGAGCAGGATCGGTAACCACCATATTATCCAAAACCGGCACCATCACAATTGGCGGGTAAGCTTTAGCTATGGCATTGATCATTTTGACGCGCGCTTCCTCATGCTGATCATGAAGATTACGTGCGTGGTTAAAATGCTCTTCACTGATCCAGTGACTGTAAGAGATCCACTGATTGTCTTTGGTTTTATGCAGACGGGAGCCCAGTGCACCATATTTTTCGATATTGCGGTGAATTATTTCTGTCCAGCCTTCTTTGAAAGATTGCTCAGATCCGGGTTTGAGCTCCCAGCGGAAAAGTACATAGATCATAATGTCTCCAGATGAATGTGAATGAAAATGTTACCTACAATCTTTTTCGACAATCCCGTTTCTGTCAAGAAAATAGGAGCATTAAGCTGTTCACTTCTCTGCGCTTTTCGACTGCCGGGAAACTGCTATTACGCGTCTCTGGGCAGACCTTTCTCCACCGCGTTAATTAAGCGCAGGTTAAGGCGTTCGTTGACCACCGGGATTTGATTCTGCTGTTGTTCAAGCGCCCAGTGCAGGTGTTCATTTAATAATTCCGAGTGATTTTCTGCGAGTTTATTTTGTAACGCTGTGACGATAGCCTCACTTGTCGGGGCGTTGCCCAGGGCGACGCTGATATTGCGCAGCCAGCGCTGGTACCCGATGCGGCGAATGGGGGAACCCTCACTGTAGGATAAAAACTCCCCCTCCGTCCAGCTGAATAGTTCCAATAGGGATTTGTTCTTCAGTTGCTGACGCACCTGGTAATCCTGCTCTTCTGTGGTATTGGCAAACCGGTTCCAGGGACAAATCAGCTGACAATCGTCACAACCGTAGATGCGGTTGCCGATCGCTTTGCGAAACTCGACCGGAATGGGGCCCTGCAGCTCGATGGTAAGATAGGAGATACAGCGCCGACCATCGACAATATAAGGCGCGACGATCGCCTGGGTCGGACAGATTTTTAAGCAGGCGACACAGTTTCCGCAGCGGTTTTCAACGGGCTGATCAACAACCAGCGGTAGATCGATAAGTAGTTCGCCAATGAAAAACCATGAGCCAGCTTTTGCATCAATCAGCAGTGAGTGTTTACCAACCCAGCCCAGTCCGGCTTTTTCAGCAAGCGGGCGTTCGAGAATGGGGGCGCTATCAACAAAAGGGCGGTATCCCAGGCGGCCGACCTCCAACTCTATTTTCTGACCGAGCTGTTTGAGCTTTTTACGTACTACCTTATGGTAATCGCGGCCAAGGGCATAACGGCTGATATAAGCGCTGTTTTTATCTTTTAAGCTGTGTGCAAACTGGGCGTTTTCAGGTAAATAATCCATGCGCACGGAGATAACAGATAATGAGCCGGGCAACAGCTCATTCGGGCGGGCACGCTTCATGCCATGTTTGGCCATATAATCCATTTCACCGTGATAATTGTTATCTAACCACGACTGTAATTGACTTTCATGCTGGCTAAGATCAATATCTGAGATCCCGACCTCCTGAAAACCTAGAGCTTTGCCCCATAGTTTGATATTTTCAGATAATGCTGATAAATCGATTGTTTTATTAGGCTCAATTAAATTTTTTTGATTTACCATATACTACTTAGCCTCAACTCTTACTAGGGTGACAAATATGCTTGCGGATCGGATCAAAACAAAAAGCAGTTTACCACATTCTTTATATCCTGCTGCGCAGATCAAAAAATTTGAAGGGGAAGCCGCATCTCTAGCCGGGATGAGTCTTTATGATTTAATGGAGGGTGCCGGAGAGGCCTGCTTCCAGGTGTTTAAATCACACTTTCCCATGGCTAAAAAAGTACTGGTGCTTACCGGTCATGGCAATAATGGCGGCGACGGTTATATTTTTGCGGCAATTGCCAAAGAAGCCGGGATTGATGTGCAGCTTTGCCAGTTGGGCAATCCTGACAATCTACGTAATGATGCCGCCAGAGCAAAAGATGCCTGGGTAAAGGGCCAGGGTAAAATTGAAACAATACAACAAGCTAATTTTTCCGATGCCGATGTGATTGTTGATGCGTTGCTGGGAACGGGACTGGCGGGGCCGGTTTCCGATGAGTTTGTACGTCTGATAACAGCCATCAATCAGGCAGGAAAAAGAATTTTAAGTGTTGATATTCCCTCCGGTTTATATGCCGACAGCGGCGCAGTGAGCAATGCGGCAATCCAGGCAGCTGCGACTATTACCTTTGTCGGTTTAAAACCGGGGCTGTTTACCGGCTCAGCGGCGGCACATTGCGGGCAGATCTATTTTTCCGGTTTAGGTGTTAGCGAGCAATTTGCCACTTTGGCAAAAAGTGCTGCAACCCGGGTGACCTATCAGGATCTTAAGCATCTGTTACCTAAACGTGCGCGAGACAGCCATAAGGGCCATTTCGGCCGGGCTTTAATCATCGGCGGCAATATAGGTATGCCCGGAGCCGTGCGCTTAGCTGCTGAATCCGCGCTGCGTAGCGGATCAGGACTGGTCAAAGTACTTACCCGTGAAGAAAACCGGGCGCTGGTGATGGCCGGTCGCCCGGAATTGATGCTCCTCAATTATCCTGATAAGCAAAGTGATTTTGCTGATTGGCCGACGACCTTGGTAATTGGCCCCGGGCTGGGAGAAGATGATTGGGCGCGGGATTTATTAGACAAGGTCATCAATAGCGGGTTACCCTGCGTGGTGGACGCCGATGGGCTAAACTTATTAGCACGGAAACCGGCCCGCAAAGATAACTGGGTGCTGACCCCGCATCCCGGTGAGGCCGCTAAATTATTAAACTCCTCCGTTCAGAAAATTGAGATGGACAGGTTTGCTGCAGTGCAGAGTCTGCAGGCGCAGTTTGGCGGAGTTGTTATTTTAAAGGGCGCCGGGACCTTAATTTGTAACGGCAGGCAAACCTTTGTGGCAAATGTTGGCAATCCCGGTATGGCAAGTGGTGGCATGGGAGATGTGCTTTCTGGTATTATAGGCGGCTTATTAGCACAAGACTTAAATCCGCTTGATGCAGCAAGGCTTGCGGTCTGCATTCATGGCAATGCTGCTGATTTGGCTGCGCAGCAGAATGAGCGCGGATTATTAGCCAGTGATCTTTTCCCTTATATTAGGAAGTTAGTAAATCCATCATGGTAAATTTTTTTAAACAACAATTAATAGATGCCGAACAAACTGTTGCTTTCGGAGGCCGTTTAAGCGCTGCTTGTGAACAACCTATTTGTATTTATTTACATGGGGATTTAGGGGCAGGTAAAACCACGCTGACACGGGGCTTTATTCAGGGGTTAGGTCATAAAGGTAATGTAAAAAGTCCGACTTATACTTTGGTTGAACCCTATGAACTGAGTGGTTGGCAGGTTTACCATTTTGATCTATACCGTTTAGGAGATCCTGAGGAGCTTGAGTTTATGGGGATCCGTGATTATTTTACTGAAACAAGTCATTGTTTAGTGGAATGGCCTGAGCGTGGCGAGGGGATTTTGCCTCTTCCTGATATTGATTTAACATTACGCTACGTCGATCAACAACGGGTTGTCGAGTTGCAGGCTAATACAGACGTCGGACAGCGGGTTTTAAATAAATTATGAAATTAACTGCAGGGTTTTTTATACGTTTTCTTTTTTTGTCGACTTTGTTTATTCAGGCCGTCGTCACGACGGCAGGTGCGGCTCAAACAAATAAACTAAAGGCAGTTCGAGCCTGGCCCTCTCCGGATAATACCCGTGTTGTTTTAGATCTTTCCGAGCAACCTGATTATCAAATCCATTATTTAAAGCATCCGGATCGTCTGGTTATCGATCTCCAATCAACAACAACGGCGGTCGATTTAAAGAAGGTTAAGCATGACGGGCCATTGGTTAATAACCTCCGGGAAAGTGCCAGCGGGCAGAAAAACACCTATCGTCTGGTGGTGGATTTAAATAGAGCCAGCCAGGCTAAAATATTCGTATTACCCCCTGCAAAACCTTATGGTCACCGCCTGGTGGTTGACCTGCCGCATAATGAATTGAGTACCACAAGTATCAGCAAACCACTGCATCAACAGCCCCAGGGGCGCGATATAATTATTGCCATAGACGCAGGGCACGGTGGAGATGATCCCGGCGCGGTAGGTAAATATAGTTACGAGAAAAATATTACCCTGCAGATTGCCAGGCGTTTACATCGCATTGTGAATAAGCAAAACGGGATGAGCGCCTTTTTAATCCGTAACGGTGATTATTTTGTTGATTTAAATAAACGTTCTGCAATTGCACGTAAAGGGGAAGCAGACTTTCTTGTATCTATTCATGCCGATGGATTTACCTCTACCCGCCCTCGTGGGGCATCTGTTCTGGTTCTTTCCATGCGCAGAGCGACCACCGAGCAGGGGCGCTGGATGGAAAACCATGAAGCGCGTTCCGAGTTGATCGGTGGTGCGGGCGTGTTCATGCAGGATTCCAACAACCTGCCTTATCTGCAGAAAATGGTTCTGGATATGTCTATGGGCAATTCCATGGATGTCGGCTTTAAAGTGGGGGAGTTTGTGGTCGGCGAGTTGAAACAGGTGACCACTCTGCATCAATCCAAGCCGGTTCATGCCAGTCTTGCGGTATTAAAATCGCCTGATATTCCCTCTATTCTGGTGGAAGCCGGTTTCATAACTAACCGCACAGAGGAAAGATTGTTAAATCAGGCTGAGCATCAGAATAAAATTGCACAAGCCGTTTTTAAAGGGATTTATAAACACTTTACCCAGTCCCCACCGCAGGATACTTTATTCGCCCAGAAAAAACGTTCTATCAAACATACGGTGCGCAGCGGTGAATCCTTATCAGCTCTGGCCGAACGTTACAGTGTTGGTTTGAGCAATTTAAAGGACTATAACAACTTAAAATCAGCTTCTTTACAGGTCGGTCAGGTTTTAAATATTCCGCCAAATTATCACTTGGTTGTAACGCCCGAGCCACCCAGGCAGACTGTTCCTAGTCAGCAACCTGAGCGTATTCATAAGGTGACCCGCGGGCAGTCTTTGTCAGTTATTGCTGCGCAATACGACATGACAACAGACAGCCTGAAAAGCTTTAATAATTTATCTTCAACTTCATTGGCGATTGGTCAGAATCTAAGAATTCCTGGAAAATATGTCGACCTGCCCGTTGTTAATGCTAATTTCCGCGCGGAGAGTGTGCATACCGTAAGCCGGGGGCAGTCCTTATCGCTGATTGCAGCACAATACGACACAACAGTAGAAACGCTGAAAACCTTTAACAAGCTGCGCTCGACCTCGTTACAAGTGGGCCAGAAACTAAAAATACCGGCAACTGGCGTGCAGCCTGAGATACAGCAAGCAGTACAAATTGTGCAGCAGACTATCCAGGCAGATCGTGTTCATCAGGTGGCTCGTGGGGAGTCGTTGTCTGTGATTGCTGAGCAATACGGCACGACAACAGGTATTCTGAAAGTATTTAATGAATTACGTTCAACCTCATTGCAGGTGGGACAGAAAATAAAAATCCCGGCAGGTGGTGGTGTGCAGGCTCCTGTTCAGGAAACAGTCCAGGTGGTACAGCAGACTTTTCAGCCGGAGCGTATTCATCATGTGACCCGCGGTGAGTCGTTGTCTGTGATTGCCGAGCAGTATGGTACAACAACTGATACCCTGAAAACCTTTAATGAGTTGCGTTCGACCTCCCTGCGTGTAGGCCAGAAAATAAAAATCCCGGCAACAGGTGTGCAGGCTCCTGTTCAGGAAACAGTCCAGGTGGTGCAGCAGACTTTTCAGCCGGAGCGTATTCATCATGTGACCCGCGGTGAGTCGTTGTCTGTGATTGCCGAGCAGTATGGTACAACAAC
>NZ_JBFGZY010000096.1:0-16480 GCF_041586535.1 Psychromonas sp.
AGCTTTAGCTGGCCACAAAGTGGTGAAGAACAGGACGTTCTGAATCAAATCAATAACAAAGACTAAAACGTAGTTTTATGTCTAGCTAGCATTCATTTTAGCAAGTATAAATGAGTAGATAGTTATCGGATTTGGTATAAGGTAAAGAACATTAAACCTGGCCGGTTTACTGTGTTTAACCTAAGAGTATGGATAACTATTTACGCTCGCATGGGGAGTTAGCGAGCGTTACTTGTTTTTTTACAGCGTTAAGCTTTGATGGGTGGCTGATATGGGTACAGCAAATTACTCGCAAATATTTTCCTGTGGCAGGCTAATACCTTGTGCAGACTCGATAAACTTGCCTTTGCTGGTTAGGAAATCGATTAAATCAGTGCTGCTCATATCACTGTCCATACAGGTATGAAAACGTGCATCGGCACCAAAAGTACTGGCAATCTGTGCTTGTAGCTCTGATTTTGTATAGGTTTTTGCGCTGCTTGCCATCATCTGCATGACTTGATGACCATGGATTGACTCACTCATTGATTTGCCTTTTTCTAAAAATATAAAAGACAAATATACCCCGGTGATAATGTCAGGTATTGATGCTGAACAATATTTTCTTTTAAAAATATTGAGCAGGCTCTGATTAAGTCAGCAGAGCACCACTATTTAATCGCTTTTATTACTCTGTTGTTAGCCTGAATGCTACTTTATTTCCCACTGCCCGGCACTGTTTTGAATATATTCCCCTCTGGGGGTCTTTGAAATGGCTTTTTTCCCGGCAAGGACTGACACCTGCTCCAGGGTCATTCCGTTTTTCTCTGCTATCTCTTTATATAACTCAATGCGTTGTGCATTAATACTCTGTACCAACTGGTTTACTTCCCGGGATGATTTTACCACACCTAATAGACCATCAACCTTCTCGCCGACCAACCCCTGCTGCTTGGCATCGGATAAATCGAGAGCAAATACTGAAAAGCTTAAGATCATAGTGAATATCAAAATAAATTTTTTCATTTTTATTCCTAATTTTTATTAGTTACTGTCAAAATAAACCGCTTTCATCACTGAATATATCATCTAACTCTTTATCAACTTTAACTCTAATTTGATGATCTACTTTTACATTTAAATTAATTGTAATAGGTTCGCTCGGCACCGCCAGCTCCACCCGGGGGGTGCATGCGGACAATGTAACAAGCAGTGAACATAAAATAACAATATTTCTACACACTAATATCTCTCCTGTAATTGACGCGTTACCTGATCGGAAAAACGTAAGCTTTCCAATAATTTTAAAAGATTCTCGCTATGAGTGTAATTAAATTTAACCGGTTGTTTACCGCTCACATCCGGGCTGACGCCTTGAATTTCAGCCTTAATATCAACCTCTCCGTCAGCAGTATAACCTATCATCGCCCGTAACGTATCAAACTGGAAGTCGGATAATAACCGCAGGGTAAAAGAAAGCGCCGGATTTTTGCTGGTCATCTTTTTCACCGTTTCATCCTGCGGCACTTTAATATATCCCCCGGGTGCACGGGCAAAAACACTCCCCTGCTCTATACTCGCTCCTGCGGCGGTTAATGTTAAAGGCAAGACACCATCGAGAAGCCCTTGACTAACAACCGCAGGATAGGCACTGTATTTTATTATCTCACTGAGTCTTAGACCGGAAAGGTTGATTTTAGTGCCGCTGCCCGGTTGAATTTTTAGGTTTGCAAAGGAGATTCCCCCACCTAATAATTGCGTTTTAAAATTATCAATAACCACTATTCCTGCATCACTGTGGGCGTCTATCTGCGTGGCTTTGACAGGTACTCCGACAAACAGATTAGTCAGTTTTAGCTGCTGTTTTCCCTGAGCAATGCTGATACTGCTATTGTTTATCTTAAAATTTGTGACACTGTTAAAAAGCAGACCATCAAATACAATATCTTCTTTTTTTCCAGCAAGCTCCACGCCGTCTAATGTACTTTTTATATCTCCCGTTTTTGTTACCGGGTTATATTTAAAGGTTATCTGATAGTTAACCACCCCTTTGGAAAGTGACCAGTATTCAACGGCCGGTAAATAGCCCTGCAGCGCTTTAATAAGCTCGGGCATAAAAAGTTGCCCTTTTTTTACCTCTCCGCTAATAACTTCGGGGGTATAGTTAAGATCGCCGGAAATAGTTGTATTAGCTAAAGAGAGCGACCAGGAAAAATCCAGATTATTAATCTGCCCCTGCGTTTTTACTCTGGTAAGCAATGCCGGAAATTTATGACTGACCAAACGGGCCCCCTGCCTGGTTCCCCGCTCGACCTTACTAACAAACTTACCGGCACCTATGCGTATCTGCAGCGGCAGAGTGGTAATATTTATCTGCTCAGAAAAATTGATCCTGGCCGGCTGGATAAGCGTTAACTTGACAGATGGCGTGCTCCAAACCTTGTCCGGTGCAATGGCATAGTTGACTTTGCTTAAGTCGCCCTCCATCTTCTGCAAATTTATCTGCCCGCTTAACAGGTTAATATCGCCGTTCATATTCATCACGATATTTTCAGCTAAGCCGCTCACTCCTCCATCGGAGTTGAAGACAAACTTACCGGCTTCCCAGCGAGCCAAATTAGCGGAATAATTGACCGTCAATAAACCTTTTTTAACTCCCTGATAAGCTGTTGGCAATAATAGATATTGGGCAAGCTTCTCTGACTGCAGCTCGCTTGCCAGGCGCAAATCTTTTGTTAGCAGATCCACATTAACCGTTAACTGCATCGCCTCATTACTCAGGCGAATCAGCAGGTTTTGTTGTTTTTTGCTGATCTGCACGGTAAAAGGGAAATCTTTATTAAGGTGTAGCGAGCTTAACTTAACCGACTTAATCTCTATTTCACTGTCAGGTAATTGCCCTAAAATGGCTAAGATTTGTAGCAGTTGCTCATCTATTTGAGTTTTTTTCAGCTTTGCTGTGACACTGTTGTCTGTTGATTGTGGCGCGGCATCCGGCGGCTGGCAATCTAAGTCCCAGCTAATCAGCGCGACTGTGGCGGTGATCTTCGTCTGCTCTTTAAGGAGTTGAATATCATTAATCTGATTTTGCGGGCATTCTTTATCCGGTTGGAAACGCCCCAGGCTTGTAGAGAGAAGAGGAAGCCAAGATAATAATGGCTTCTCCTGCTGATCAGTTACCGGTAGCTCATCAGCATGTAATGAACCATAAAATAAGAAAATAAAAGCGCTTAAAAAAATAATAAAAAAGCGCTTTATCTTTTTCAGTCTGTTCACCGGAGGTTATTGCACCCACTCAATAATACCATCGAGTTTCTGGCCATCTTCACTAACCACCAGCCACTTAATATGTTTTTCACGCATAATCTCTTCAGCCTCGGTCAAACGCGCATCGGGAGAGATAAAACAAGGCGAGCTGTTCATCAACTGCTGCGCAGTACAATCCGCGATGCTTTGCCCCGAAATCAGGAAACGGCGCACATCACCATCGCTGATCACCCCCTGCAGAGCCCCTTCTTCCATCACCAATGCAAGGCCGGTCCGCGTTTCCGTCATCACCATTAACGCATCGGTCAGTGATGTTTGTCGTTCTACTATGGGTAAGTTATGTGTACGCATCTCATTTTTAACAAAAGTAAGTAACCGCTTACCCAAACTGCCTCCGGGATGAAAACGGGCAAAGTCCATTGGGCTGAAAGCTTTCTCTAATGTAAGCGTTGATGCTAAGGCATCGCCAATCACTAGACTTAAAGTAGTGGATGTTGTCGGCGCTAAATTATTCGGACAGGTTTCTTTTTCAACACTTGCGTCTAAAACAACATCGGAATTTTTAGCCAGAGTCGAATTTAATCCGCCGGTAATTGAGATAATTTTATTACCCGCATACTGAATTGATGGAATAATTTTCAGCAGCTCATCGGTTTCACCGCTGTATGAAATAAGCAGCAACAGATCATCTTTAGTGATCATCCCCAGATCTCCATGAAAGGCTTCGCCGGGATGCATATAAAAAGAGGGCGTGCCTAACGACGCCAGTGTCGCCGATATTTTTTTACCAATATGCCCTGATTTTCCCATACCGCAGACAATCACCCGCCCTGCACAGTGTTTCATTAATGCTAATGCCTGAAGGTACTCATCTCCAAGGCGCTGGCTATGAGAAGTTAATGCCTGACTTTGTACATCAAATACATTGCGGACTTCCTGGATTAACTGGGTGTTTGATAAAGTAAATTGTGTCATATAAGAACCTCGGAAATATTTCAGCCAAGTTTACGCGATCCCCCCAAGACTTCAAAATGCAAATTCAATGCAGCGTCCGGGGGGGAAAACAATAACACCCGCAATAGCGGGTGTTATTAACAAAAGGTTTAAGCTGTCAGACAGTCACATTAAGCAGTTAAACAGTCAAACTCTACTAAGGTATCAACATCTGCTTCGTAATCTACGCCATCAATGCCAAACCCGAAAAGTTGTAAAAACTCTTCTTTATATTCTTTGTAGTCGGTCAAATCAAAGAGGTTTTCAGTGGTAATGCTCGGCCATAAATCTTTACAAGCCTGCTGAACATCATCACGCAGCTCCCAGTCATCAAGACGTAAACGGCGCGCTTCATCTGTTTCCGGCGCGCTGCCGTCCTGTTTATAAAGCTGCGTTGCAAATAAACGGTAAATCTGTTCCATACAACCTTCATGAAGACCTTTTTCTTTCATGATCTTAAATACCATTGAAATATATAAAGGCATCACCGGAATAGCAGAACTCGCCTGAGTTACCACACTTTTTTGTACGGAAACATAAGCTTCTCCGTTTAACGCAGCAAGCTGCTGCTGGATAGCGGTTGATGCGCGGTCCAAGTCTATTTTAGCTTTACCTAATGCGCCATCCCAATAAATCGGCCAGGTCAACTCAGTACCAATATAAGAGTAAGCAACGGTTTTAACGCCTTCAGCTAATACGCCCGCTTCGCTAAGCGCACTTACCCATAACTCCCAATCCTGTCCGCCCATTACCGTTACTGTATTGGCAATCTCTTCTTCAGTGGCCGGCTCAACGGATGCTTCGATGATCACATCTTTGTTAGTATCAATCGCGGTTGAAACATAAGTTTCACCGATTGGTTTCAGGCTTGAACGAATCACTTCGCCGCTATCAGGCAGTTTACGTACAGGAGCAGCCACTGAGTAAATAATCGCATCAATCTGACCGAGATCCTGTTTGATTAACTCAACAACTTTTGCTTTTACTTCATGAGAGAAAGCATCACCATTAATACTTTTCGCATACAAACCATCTGCTTTTGCCTGTTTTTCAAATGCAGCACTGTTGTACCAACCTGCTGAACCCGGTTTATTTGCGGTTGCCGGTTTTTCAAAAAATACACCAATGGTTGCTGCGTCGCTACCGTATGCAGCGGCAATCCGTGAAGACATGCCGTAACCTGCTGATGAGCCAATCACTAATACACGTTTAGGGCCTTTTTCAATTTTGCCTTGTTGTTTGGTGTATTCGATTTGTGCCTGGATATTTTTTTCGCAGCCCACTGGGTGAGTTGTGGTACAAATAAAGCCACGGATCTTTGGTTTAATGATCATAATATTAGCTATTCCATGTTAGGTTTAGGTTGATTTCCAGTAATATACACTGTTTTTTTAGTTGCACAAAATTGCGCTCGGTAAAAGGCAATTCAACGTGCGTAATGGAGGTTATCCCTGTTTTGCCAACAGCGGTAATTCGCCGCTTAATCCCATTGCTTGTTTAATAAATTGTTTTTTTAGCGGACAGACCTGATCGGCAACCACCAGAGCAACATCACGAAGCGCTTTCTGCAACGGGTTATCACCGGAAAATAACTGCTTTAATAACTCCATCGAAGCAATCATTTGCGTTGCTTCTGTTTTTCGCCAGCGTTCGAAATAACGTAAATTTTGATACAGACCAATATCTTTTCCCGCGTGAATATTGCGCTCAATGATTTGCCCTAAACTGACCGCATCCAATAAACCAAGGTTAACCCCCTGTCCGGCCAGAGGATGGATGGTGTGCGCAGCATCACCGATTAAAGCGACCCGGTGTTTGGCAAAATCGCGCGCATAGCGCATGGTCAGCGGGAAACAAAAACGCTCGCTTTGCAGCTCGCACAGCCCTAAACGGTTATCAAAATGGCGCGATAACTGTTTATTAAATTCAAGCTCCGTTAATTCGCTTAACTGCTTAGCTCTTTCCGGCGAAACTGACCAGACAATTGAGCATAGGTTGCTTTCAAAAAGCGGTAAGAAAGCCAAAGGCCCTTCCGGGGTAAATATTTGCCGTGCGCAATGCTCATGGGGCAAGTCTGTTTTAACGGTGGCAACCAGCGCATGGTGATTGTAATCCCTGGAAGTCAAAGGGATGGAAGATTTTTTCCGTAACCATGAATGTGCGCCGTCGGCCCCCACCACCAGCTTGGATGTCAGTGTCCTGCCGCTGTCCAGTGTCAGCCAGGCTTCACCTTCTCCAAAAACAATATTGTTTAAATGATCCGGTGTATAAAAAGTAACATTCTTTTGCTTCTGCACGGTATCCAGTAATGCCAGCTGAATATTGTCATTTTCAATGATATAACCGAGGGCAGGCAATTCTACCTGTTCGGCAGAGAATGCAATTTTAGCAAAACTGTCTTTATCCCAGACCTGCATGCTATCGTATGCCGTCACACGCTCGCTGTTAAGGTGTTGCCAGACAGTTAAGTTTTCAAAAATTTGTTTGCTGGCAAAACTGATTGCGCTCACCCGATTTGCCGGCGTTTTCGCTAATGTTGGTGCTTCTTGCGGTTCGATCAGCGCAATCGACAGGGCGCTATCAGCCAAACAAGCCGCTAACGTCAGTCCGACCATACCGCCGCCAATTATCGTCAAATCGTATGATTGCATCATCTGTTTTTATCTCCGCTAAATAATGGAAACTGCCCTTTCGCCTGCTTGATAATCGGGGCGGATAAACCGGGAAAATAAGACATCGCCTGCAGGGCGATATTACGCCCGAGTACAATCGGCCAATGACTGTTATTGAACAGCCTTACCATAGAATCGGTGAGGCCTATGGTGTTGTTATGATCTGCTTCCCTCGCCAGCCAATAACCGTTCAGCGTAGCAAAATCGCCTAGTTGCTGTGTATCCTGAAGTCCGCTGATGATGGTCGCTAAAACAAACAGATCCCGCATACCTAAATTAAACCCCTGCCCCATCACAGGGTGTAAACCATGTGCGGCATTGCCGATACAAACCCCTCTATGGGTAAAAGGCTGTTCGGTTTTAACCAATGTCAGAGGGTAAGTATCACGTTTTCCGACTTCGCTAAAAATACCGGCACGGTAACCGAAAGCTTGCTGCAGCTCAGCTAGAAACTGAGACTCATTTAATGCATTTAAGCGGTCCAGGTCATCGTTCGCCACCGACCAGACCAATGAGTAACGGTTATCCATTAAAGGTAATAAAGCAATAGGACCAAATTCGGTAAAACGCTCGAAGGCTCTGTTTAAATGCGGCTTGGAACAACGCACATTGGCAATGATTGCAGAGCTGGCGTAATCAGCTCTTTGTGCCGGGATTGCCAGAAGCTGTCGGGTTAGGCTACCGGCTCCGTCTGCAGCAACACATAACTTAGTTGTTAAGGTGTTACCATCCTGCAGGTGACAAAGGATCTGCGCCGGCTGTTTTTCAATGCCGTTTATTTTTGTATTAAAAAGCCGTTTTAATTGCCTTAAGCTATCTAACTCCCGCTGCAGGGCATGACCGATTTGATGCAGCTCCAGCACATAGCCAAAGGGCTGCTTTTTATTTTCCCGGGGCAAATCTAAAAAACCGAATGAGCCCCGATCCGATATGCAGATCTCTTCAATCGGCTGGGCACTTGCCTCTATTTTATCCCAAAAACCTAACTCAGACAGAATATCACAGGTGCCTGCGCTTAAAGCCAGGCTGCGGGCATCAAAACCTGGATTGGTAAAGGTTTTATTATCTGAATTTGAGGGCGGATTTTCATCTATCAGGGCAAGACGCAGAGTCGGCTTTAATTTTAATAAGGCGTAAGCCAGCAGACAGCCGACTATGCCAGCCCCGACGATAACGGCATCGTAATCGCTGTTATTATCGCTATGGCTATCCATCTGCTTATGCATTTGCCATTAACGCTTCAATTTCATTGATACTTTTAGGTACATCCGCACTTAACACTTCAGCGCCATTTTTGGTCACTAAAACGTCATCTTCGATACGGATTCCAATGCCTTTCCAAACATCGTCTACATCGGCATCTTCACTGATATATAAACCCGGTTCGATGGTGATCACCATCCCGGCCTCCAGCAGACGCGGATCTTCAGCAGTGCCGTATAAACCGACATCATGAACATCCAATCCTAAATAATGACCAATACCATGCATATAAAAGGCTTTGTAAGCCTGATCTTTTATCAGCTGCTCGCTATCCCCTTCCAGAATCCCGAACTCAAGCAGCCCCTCAACCAGTTTCTTAATCGCGCTTTTGTTAATATCCGCCAGGGCAACACCGGGTTTCACCTGGCTAATAGCGCTCACCTGAATATCCAGAACCAATTGATAGAGTTGTGCCTGATGGTCGGAAAAAACGCCATTTACCGGGAAGGTCCGCGTGATATCACCGGCATACCCTTTATATTCAGCTCCGGCATCAATTAATACCAGGTCTCCCTTATGAAGCTGCTGATTATTTTCCGTATAATGTAATATACAGGCATTGTGACTGCCGGCAACGATGCTGTTATACGCCACATTCGGCGCGCCCTGCTGGGCAAATTCATAATGAATTTCGGCTGCCAACTGATACTCCCACATGCCGGGATGACAAACCTGCATGGCACGGATATGTCCGGCGGCTGAAATCTCGGCGGCTTCAGCCATCAGTTCAATTTCATATTCAGATTTAATCAGGCGCATTTCATGGAGGATCATTTGCGTATCAATAAACTGCGCGGGTGCAACTTGCCCCCTGCTGCGATCCGCACGCAGCTTGTTGACAGCTACATTTAAGCAGCGTTCCAATTCCGGCGCGCTAAAAACCGGGTAATAAAGAACTGAACAATCAACAATCAGTTCCTGTAACTGTGTTTCAAACTCAGCAACATCATAGGCAAGATCAACGCCGAATTTACTCACTGCGCCGCTTTGCCCGAGGCGCTTGCCATTCCAGATTTCAGCAGTTTTATCTTTTTTACGATTAAATAAAAGCGTCTGCTGTTTGCCCTCTTTATTGACAATCAATAAATAAGCATCCGGTTCATTAAAACCGGTTAAATAATAAAAGTCACTGTTCTGCCGAAAAGGGTACTCGGTATCTTTACTGCGAATTTTTTCTTGCCCTGCCGGAAAAATGGCCAGACTATTGTTTGCCATTTTTGAAAAAAAAGAGGATCTGCGTTGTTCAAATTCAGTCATGACATTTAACTCTTATGCTTAGTGAAGGGTTTTTGAAACGGGGATATTAAGTTGACGGGAAAAGGTATTAAAGCAAAGCATTGCACCAACACGGAGATATTCCACAATTTCAGCAAAGGCGATCTCAGAATCTTCATCTTCCTGCTCGAAATCCATACTCACCTGCGATATATCGCGAATATCACGAATTAACTCCTGAATTTCGGCTGGCGCCTGATTTAAGGCTTGCTGCACCATACCAAAGCCAACCAAAAACCCCTGTGCCCATTGCGACATCGCTTCAGCGCGCTCATCAAGCGGGACATCATCATCGGGTAATAATAGGTTAAAGCCCAAACCGTCATCAGTAAACTGATTAACGACCTGTCCGTAAATCGACTCAACCAATTTCTGCGCGTTAGTCGGTAACCCCAAACCTTCATTGACCACATCATTAAAATGAGGGCGCCAGCTTTTTCCGTCAAGTTTGACACCGCCACAAATAAGACCAGACAAAACACCATGTGTTTCTGATGCATTAGTAAACAGATCCGCATCTTCCAAAGTTTGCGTTATTTTGTTAAAACTTGGTAGTGGTTCATTGCTCATTCGCTTTACTCACCAATTAAATAAAATATCAATAGTTAATACTATCATCCTGTCGATTTTGTCGCTAGTAACTACTTGAAAGTTGATAACTTGATAGCTATAGTTCCTAGGTTATTAGGTTATTTTCGAGCTTGCTGACGCTGGCATCCAAGCTTATTTCAAATTTACATTTCACGGGTTAACTATGGCACATCTTGATATATCCATTTTAGGTCAACAATACAAAATAGCCTGCCCAGAGGGAGAGGAGTTAGCCCTTCAACAAAGCGTAGATCAATTTAACGAAAAAATTAGAAACATTAAAAGTAGTGCGCGAACGCTGCGTAACGAACAAGTCATTGTGCTGGCTGCATTGAATTTCTGCCATGAACTGCATGTAGAAAGAACAAAGCATAAAGAGCATGCCGAAAAACTCGAACAACGCCTGCAAACCATCCATGATTCAATTGATTTAGTATTAACAAAAGAAAGCAAAAAATAGCTTGCAATGACAAATTTGTTACTTTTTTAAACAGTTAAATCATCTATTCAGAAAAAGAATGTCAACTCTGAAACAAGAACGGCATTCTTCGGATAAAATACTTTTCAAACCTAAAAAACTGGCGTAAGGTTATATAGACCCTCGGGTATACGCTGATCTTGGCTACGTCTCTGAGCCGATAAGTACTACCCCGGTGACTTGGCTTGAATGCTATTGTGCAAGCTCGGCTCGTATCGAGAAGCCTGAGGCAAACACTAAGACACCTACCTTAACCTTCGGGTTCAGGTCAACAGCCAATAACGATATCCTTGGGTCATTTTTTTTCTTTTTTCTTTTTTCTTCGAACAATCAACTTCACTCTTTTTTATTTTTCCCCTAAGCCAAACAATCTCAGCTCTGTCCCATTGATCTTTTGCACAGGTTAAAACTATTTTTATTTGCCGTTGCCATCCACCTGGTAAATTTTAATCTAGCCCCGGAATTTTTTAAAATAACAAATTGTCCGATTGATGACTAACAACCTCTAAAAAGCTATTATTAGCCTTAATATCTCACTCTATTCAAATGGATTAGCATTAATTTTATGAATAAAGAAACCACTCAGCTTTCCCGTACAGAAATACGCAATCAGATGCGCATAATAAGACGCGATCTGTCAGGTGCCCAACAAAAAAGAGATGCGGACAGATTATTCGTCCGCTTAATCAAACATCCACGGGTACAACAGGCGGAAAAAATATCAGTCACTCTCGCTCATGATGGCGAGATAGATACCCTGAAATTTATTGAATGGTGCTGGGAAAACAATAAAAAAATATACCTGCCCGTAGTACATCCTTTTAACAAAGGTCATTTACTATTCCTGCAGTACAGCCCAAGAACAAAAATGGTGTTGAACCGCTATGGGATCATCGAACCTAAACTGGATCAGTTACACACCTGTCCGGTGACCGATTTAGATCTTATTTTTACTCCGCTGGTGGCGTTTGATCCACAGGGAAACCGAATCGGTATGGGCGGGGGTTATTACGACAGAATGCTGGCACCCTGGTTTAAAGATAAAAGCGGACCTTATCCAATCGGTTTAGCTCATGATTGCCAGCAGGTAGGGGCTTTACCCATTGAAGAATGGGATGTGCCACTACCGGAGATAATCACCCCGTCCGAACATTTTTTCTGGTAACCCCAAAAGTATCAATTATCACATGGATAACTGCATTGGATTGGGTATAATCTGCGTCACTTTTATACTGCATGATAAAAACAGGAAGACTGGACTATGACTCAAGATGAAATGAAAAAAGCAGCCGCTTATGCCGCCCTGGAATATGTCGAGAAAGACTCTATTGTTGGCGTAGGTACCGGTTCAACGGTGAATCATTTTATTGATGCATTAGCTACAATAAAGAATGATATCAAAGGCGCTGTTTCAAGCTCTGATGCATCAACGCAAAAATTAAAATCCTACGGTATTGAAGTTTTTGATCTTAACGATGTTTCTGAGTTAAGTATCTATGTTGATGGTGCAGATGAAATAAACCCGTATAACCATATGATTAAAGGTGGCGGTGCGGCCTTAACACGAGAAAAAATAGTAGCGGCGGTAGCCGACAAGTTTATCTGTATTGTCGATAACACTAAAAATGTTGATATTCTCGGTGAATTCCCGTTACCCGTTGAAGTCATTCCAATGGCGCGCAGTTACGTGGCACGTGAACTGGTGAAATTAGGTGGCGATCCTGTCTACCGTCAGGGTGTGGTGACCGATAACGGTAATGTGATATTAGATGTCTACAATTTAAAAATTGCTGAGCCGCTTAAATTAGAAACACAGATCAATGCGATTGTCGGCGTAGTCACAAACGGTCTTTTTGCAAACCGCGGGGCGGATGTTGTTTTAGTAGGCACACCTAACGGTGTTAACACACTAAAATAAAAAACTTAATTTGAGTGGCGCGGGAAATTCTCCCGGCCACTCAAAGAAAGCACAAAATGCCATAACTAAGTACAAACTGACATATGTGAATTTACTCACAAAAAGTTCACAACGGTCTCAGTTTTTGCTATTTTACCAACTTCAAAATTCTTCTTCCCATTTTATCAACTAAGTCGCTTTATTAGGTGCTTATTTGACATATTGGAAAACCTTAAATTGCTTGTTCAGTTACCTTACTTATAAGGCACAAGGAAATAAAATGACTCAGTTTTCGCTTAACAAAGATAAAATCAAAATTCTTCTGCTCGAAGGATTACATCAAAGTGCTGTTGATACTTTTACTCAGGCCGGCTACTCCAATATCGAATACATCAAAACAGCCTTAAGCGAAGAGGAATTAATTGAAAAAATTAAGGATGCCCATTTTATCGGTATCCGCTCGCGCACTAACCTTAATGCAAAAGTATTAGCAGCTGCAGAAAAATTAGTGGCTGTGGGTTGTTTTTGTATCGGCACCAATCAGGTTGATTTAAATACTGCGCAAGAAAAAGGTATTGCGGTATTTAACGCGCCTTTTTCAAATACCCGCAGTGTTGCTGAATTAGTACTGGGTCAGGCATTATTATTATTACGTGGTATTCCTGAGCGTAATGCTAAAGCGCATCGCGGAGAGTGGGATAAATCAGCCGATAAATCTTATGAAGCGCGCGGTAAAAATTTAGGTATTATCGGTTACGGCCACATTGGTACTCAGTTTGGTATTCTCGCTGAAAACTTAGGCTTCAGAGTATCATTCTATGATATTGAAAATAAGTTAACTCTGGGGAATGCCGTACAGGTGGCATCCATGGAAGAGTTGCTTGCACAGTCTGATATTATCAGTCTGCATGTACCTGAGCTTGACTCAACCAAAAATATGATGGGCGCTAAAGAATTTGCACAAATGAAAGAAGGTGCGATCTTTATGAATGCTGCCCGTGGCACAGTGGTTGATATCCCTGCGCTGTGCGAAGCTCTTGCAAGTAAAAAACTTTCCGGCGCTGCAATTGATGTATTCCCGAGTGAACCTGCATCAAATAAAGAAGAGTTTATCTCTCCCCTGCGTGAGTTTGATAACGTACTGTTAACACCGCATGTTGGCGGCAGTACTCAGGAAGCACAGGAAAATATCGGTTATGAAGTTGCCGGCAAACTGGTTAAATATTCCGATAACGGCTCAACCTTGTCATCTAAGAACTTCCCGGAAGTATCTTTACCACCGCACACAAATACCAGCCGTTTACTGCATATCCATAAAAATATGCCGGGCATTTTAACCAAAATCAACTTGATCTTTGCTGAGTATGAAATCAATATTGCCGCACAATACCTGCAAACCAATGAAAATATCGGTTATGTGGTAATTGATGTAGATAGTGATGATGCCCAAATTGCATTAGAAAAATTAAAAGAGATTCAGGGCACTATCAGAGCACGTTTATTAAAATAATCTCTGCCGGCTCTGCGTAATGCTAAAAAAACCGAATAATCCTATTCGGTTTTTTTATGGCGGAAATATATGTATAACAAGGTCTTATCATTCATTTCAACAAGTCTGACTGACCATAAATTGATCCATGTTGGTATAATACCTTAAGCACTGATATGATCGCTTTTTGTTAATCGGTATTTGCCTGGATCACCCGGCGGCCCTTCCCTCGCCGCGATCACTACGCTTTTATCTCGGACAAAATTTAACCGCGACAGGTCAACTGCCCCTCAAATAATCTTTAAAAATAACCGGTGAACAATATGTTAAAAACCTACCTGTTTAACCCCAGCTTAATACGCCGTTTGTTTTTAGGATACGCCGTTATTATCTTAAGTTTAACACTTGTCGTCAGTGTATTAGTCAGTCGCCAGATAACTGAAAACACCTTGCAGGATATTCGTGACTCCCTCTCTATCCGTGCGCAATTTTTAGCCGAATTATCCAAAAGCGCATTTCAAAATCCGCTTCAGGATCCGGCGGCTATGCAACAAAAGGTTGTAGAATTAGGCAGGAACACGCAAAGCAGACTCTCTTTAATAAAAAATGATGGCACGGTATTGGCTGACTCACATCAGTCACCTGAAAAAACAGATAACCATGCGGATCGCCCGGAAATCATTGAGGCACGTAAACAGGGGACAGCAACCTCCACTCGATTCAGCCAGACGGTGAACCAGCAAATGACCTATTTTGCGCAGACCGTTAGCAATGAGCAAAAAACACTCGGCTTTGTACGGGTTGCACTGCCGCTAACCACCGTTGATAAAAAACTGGCGCAATTACGCATAGTGGTATTAATAAGTGCGCTTATTTCCGCCTTCGTGGCGTTAATTTTGGGTTTCTATTTTGCGCAACGTTTTTCTGCGCCTTTAATCAAAATGACCACAGTGGCAGATGCCATTTCCAAAGGCGATTACAGTAAGCGCATCATTACCCGGCAGAAAGATGAAATAGGTTTATTGGCTGAAGCATTCAACCGCATGGCACAAAACTATCAGCTGCGCCTTAGCGAGATGGAAACTGAACGAAACCGCTTAGCGATGATCTTCACCGGCATGGTTGAAGGAGTTATTTACGTTAATGAGCAGCAGCAGATCATCCATATCAACCAGGCGGCTGCAAATATGCTCAATGTATCGACTATTACCTGCCTCAAACAGGCATTAGCCGAGCAGATTAAGATAACTGAAATAATCTCTTCAGTGCAGGCAGCCATTGTCCAGCAGGGTGTGGTCAAAACCCAAATGCAACGTCAGGCTGACAGCAAAGAAACTGAAGTTATTGATATCTACGCGGCGGCTTTGACTAATGTTCAGGGTGAATCAATTGGTTCGGTAGTAGTACTCCATGATATTTCCGAGCTTGCTTACCTGGAACGGGTACGGCGTGATTTTGTTGCTAATGCGTCCCATGAATTAAAAACCCCCATTACCGTTATACGCGGACTCAGTGAGACGATATTGGATGATCCGCAGATGTCAGCAGATATACGTAATCGTTTTATTGAAAACATTAATACACAAAGTATTCGTCTTAGCTCATTAGTTAGCGATCTCATGAGCATCTCACGTTTAGAAGCGAACCAAAATGCCTCCGCTTTTGCGGCTGTTGATCTCAGCAACACTATTAAACAAGCGATAAATAATGCCGCCAGCAGTGCAGAAGAGAAAAAAATATCTATATCGAGGCAGTTACCTGACAGCGAAACAATCATCAGCGCTGATCAGCAGGAAATAAACCAGCTTATCGACAATCTGCTATCAAATGCAATCCGCTACACACCTTCACCGGGCAGTGTTAATGTCAATTTAGTCAGGCAGGGAGATGAAGCTATAATTACCGTAAAAGATACAGGAATCGGCATCAGTTTAGCCCATCAGCAACGCATTTTTGAACGTTTTTACCGCGTCGATAAAGCGCGCACCCGTGAGCTGGGCGGAACCGGGTTAGGTTTATCTATCGTTAAAAATATTGCCGAAAAACACCATGGCCGTGTTACCCTCAGCAGCACGGAGGGACATGGCAGCACCTTCACTGTATTTTTACCCCTTACTAACGCATCGCGGCCATCCTGAGGTGCTTTATTTTCTCAAAATAAGACTACTGTAATAATAGCTTCATGCTCCCGTCATCAAAGTGCAACAATTCTCCACGATGATATACGCAACCAATAAAGGAGTTCAAAAATGAAAAAACTATTATTAAGTTCACTGGCTTTGACCTTTACCATGTCGTCATTAACAACAAGCGCGCTTGCAGCAAGCCGCGATATGATATCTGTAGTTGGTTCTTCAACTGTTTATCCTTTTTCAACCGTAGTTGCAGAGCGTTTTGGTAAAAAAACACCCTTTAAAACACCTAAAATAGAATCTACTGGTACAGGCGGTGGTATGAAACTGTTTTGTGCTGGCAATGGTATTGATACCCCAGATATGTCAAATGCATCACGCAGAATTAAAAAAAGTGAATTTGATATGTGTGTTGAGAACGGTGTAACGGATATCACCGAAGTA